>DDKQ01000066.1:20777-22599 GCA_002339355.1 Candidatus Subteraquimicrobium carltonvillense
ATAGGAAAGGAGGTGAAAAGGAATGAGAAAGCTATTAGTCCTAGCACTGGCTCTTTGCCTTGTATCACTGTTCACGGTACCAGCTTTGGCAGAGGATGTCGTGGATAACACCACCGCTGCGAGCTCAGTGAGCATCGTGATCGGAAACATCAACACGGCGACCAGCGGTAATGCCATGGCAGTGGGCAATGCCTCGGAGACATCGGTAACAGCGAGCATGGATATCAGCGTAGCTGGCGTGTATTGCGCAGGTGATATCATCGATGATCCAGCGATAGATATCGACATCGACACCGATGGCTATGCCGACGCCTACGTGGAGTATGCCTACGCATATCAAGAGGATCCAGTAATCGATGACACCGCCATCACCGTGTGCTCCTGCCCCATCGCCATCGGGGATCTTAACTACATCACCACCACCATCGATGCCGTGATCACCGTAGATGCGGGTGGCGATGCCTTGGCCGGTATCGGAGTGGCCAGCGCCAGGGACATCCTCGTTTCACTCTAAGCGAGGCAAGGAGAGAAGCCTGAATAAAGAGGTGAAAAGGAATGAGAAAGCTGTTTGTTTTAGCACTGGCTCTCTGCCTTGTATCACTGTTCACGGCACCAGCTTTGGCAGAGGATGTCGTGGGTAACACCACTTCCTCGAGTTCGATGACCATCATGGTTCCAAACACGAATGCCGCTGAAAGTGGCTGCGCCACCGCGGCGGGCAATGCATCACTGGTCGAAGTTTATGCGAGCATGGATATCAGCGTAGCTGGCGTGTCTGGCGCAGATGATATCGTCTATGATCCAGAGATAGATATAAACTGGATCGAAAGCGATGGTGAAGCCTATGCCTATGCTGAATGGGCTGAGGCATATCAAGTGGATCCAGTAATCGATGATACCACAATAACTGCCTCTGCTTCCCCACACGCCATAAATGACCTCAACGAGATACTCACGGACATCATCGCCGATATCGATGTCACAGCCGGTAGTAGTGCTGGAGCCGGCATTGGGGTCATCAGCATAAGAGATTTGCTGGTGACTCTGTAATTTAATATCTGCGGCGGGACTTCCTGCCCGTCCAGCAGGCGGGCGTGTCCCACCGAAGAGGGGCGGGGTTCGCTTACCATGTCCCCGCCCTCCGCACTCATAAATATCATTTAAATATCATTATTTCTAACCCCTAAAATCAAACGAGGATTGGTCGGGGATCAACCCCGACCCTTAAAACATTTAACAAACTGAAGGTGAATGGGCGCATTTGTATCCGCTCGAAGATATGAAGAGCAAAAGGGATGTAACGTGAATAAATTCATGGGTGGAGCAAAAAAGGCATTCCTCAATGGTAGGTGTAAGCGATTCATCGCCTACTTTACGGCTCTCCTTCTCATCGCCACCATCCTCACTCCTCCGGGATTCGCCAGCTTCAATTCGACCACGAATCCCACTTCCCCGAATTCGGAAGAATGTGTGACCCAGGGAAAACCCAGCGGTGAATCCTCGGGATGCGATAACCCTTCCCGGGGTGATACCCAAAATGAAACCAACATCGCTGAGACTCCCACTGAAGATGAGACGAGCACCGCATCGGGCACCCAAGATACCACCGCCACTGCCCAGGAAACTGGGGATACTCCCCAGTCCAATGTCGAAAGCGAGAGCCCGAAGAATCAGACCGCTTCCAATAACCTTGGGAACGTTTCCACCGCGGATGTTTCCAGTTCGGAGACGAGCGATCCGGTTCCCACGGAAAATAGAACCACCGTGACCAGCTCCATCAACTCCGACAACCTTGGAATCGCCAAGGCGGAGAGCGGGAAGG
>DDKQ01000071.1 GCA_002339355.1 Candidatus Subteraquimicrobium carltonvillense
GGAGGGTTACGATTTCGTTCATATTCATACAAAAACCATCGATGATGCCGCTCACACAAAAGATCCCACCTTCAAGAAGCGCGTCATCGAAGATGTCGATAAATCCTTTAATTACCTACTTTCAAGTCAAAATCTCATCCAAAATAGTTTGATTATTGTCACCTCAGACCATAGCACGCCAAGCAGAGGAGAGCTTATTCACTCTGGGGAACCGGTACCAATCGCCATTGTGGGAGAGAATGTCCGAAAGGATGGAGTTGAACGATTTAGCGAGTCAGCGTGCACCCAGGGATTAGGGCGGATCCGGGGCTCGGATTTGATGAATATCATCTTGGATCTAACCGATAGGATTAAATACTACGGCACAAGACCAACGGCGAGAGATATACCCCATCAACCTCGAAAAGTTATTCCATTACGCCTATTTTCGGAGGGTAGCTTGTAGTCTCTTCGGTTTTAAAAGTAGGTCCAGGGCATCTTTGGGGTCCTTCACTATTACATCGGCGGAGAGAAGAGCTTCACGGGATATTCCTTCTTCACCAATAATCCCTATTCCCAGAGCAGCTTGCTTGAGCATTAACGAGTCATTCGTGCCATTTCCTATGGTAATGGTCCTTTCGGGATCCACTTTTCTTAAGAATTCCGCTTTTTGCTCTGCCTCTCGCCGTCGATTAATTTGGTGGACTTCAACCTGTAGAATTTCCTTTATCTCATCTATTCTTCCCTGAGTTCCTGCGGTGAGAACGTAGATTTTAAGGGATTTCGCCAGTTTTTTCACTCGCTCTACGACTCCCCCGGAGACCATACCATCCATGGCTATGGTGCCGTTCATGTCCAAAATGAGATTCTCAACCTCGATTGCCTTTCTTCCCGGAATCGTTAACCTGATCATAGGTTCCTCCTTGGAGAAAATACCGTGGGTAAAAATTTCAGCATCTGCATGGCAAATTCCTTCCGAAGATGACCTTATAAAAATATTTTTAATAAAATATAAAGGAAAATAATAAAACCTGTAGAATATTATAATTATAACTTAAGACAAGATGCATTATTAACGAAATGGGTTAACACTATGGTCGGGGTGAAGTGCTCGTGAGCCCACGCGGTCGGCTGGTTTTAGTTTCACCAAAGTCATACTTCGGCCGCCGCCCCGTACGGGCCGGTTTTTTCCACACTTACCCCTCCCTCGAAGTTTAAAATGTAAACCTAACTCATTAATAGTCCACAAAAGACATTTAGGTGATGGGAATCGATGGTGTTTAAACCCAAAATAGCACTATGTGCCAAAACTATATTATCCATCGAGGATGTGTTGGAGTGTGGGGGCGAGAATGGTTATATGGCTGTGGATTGCTCGCTCGATTCGAAGTCTTTAAAGCTTTTGGAATCAGAGCGTAAGAAATTTGAGGAAATTTTGAATGGAAATAATCTGGAGATTCGGTACCACTGCGCTTTTGCCGATGGTGAGCTTGGACATGTGAATCCAAGCATTGTTCAGGCATCCTTAGTTCTTTTTAAGGACATCATCGATAGCGTCCAAAGATTTGGAGCGCGGTATATAACCGTGCATATTGGGCTGGATCGGGAATCCGAGAATAAACTCAGTTGGGAGAGAGCCGTTGAAAATCTTTCCGAATTGGTTGGCTATGGCAATGAAAAGGGAGTCACGGTTTGCTTAGAGAATTTAAAAACGGGTTGGACTAGCGATCCACAACTTTTCTTACGGTTGGTTGAGCTTTCCGGTGCCAAGGTTACCTTTGATATAGGTCACGCAAATTCGAGCGTCCATGCTAATGACGGTGGTGTCACTGCTGTTGAGTTCCTGGAATCCGTGGCGAAGCATGTGGTCAATGCTCACATTTATGAAGCCGAGGAGCCACATCACATCGCTCCTCGAGATTTGAGTGTTATTGGTCCCGTGCTTGAACATTTACTCAAAACCGATTGCGATTGGTGGGTCATCGAGCTCGATGACAAAGAAGAGGTTGAGCACACCAAAACCTTATTACAATCGTTCCTGGAGCAGTATACCACTACCGGGAGGCAAGTCTAGATAATAACCTTCACAAGTTTTTCCTTCTCAATGGTTTTATCCAGTGTGAAAAAGTTAGATTCTAGCCGTCACTGCCAGTTCGGAAATTTATCCAGGAAATATCGTTTCTAGATTTAAGAATCTGGGCTATATCCATGTGACCCTGGATTTAGAGGAATAATTATAAAGGAAAATGATTAAGATTATAGAAAATATATATATGAAAACAATAAAAGGTGGAAAGAGAACTTGGTTGAGAAAATTCGCCTAACTCAATATGCAGGGAAGAGTGGTTGAGCAGCAAAGATAGGTCTGGAGGACCTGCAGAAAATACTACAGAAGTTGCCTCTGGATAAAGCTGAGGAACTTTTAGTTGGCGTGGAAACCGCCGATGATGCAGCGGTTTATAAATTGAACCGAAACTTGGCATTGGTACAAACGGTGGATTTTTTCACGCCAATCGTGGACGATCCATACCTCTTTGGGCAAATATCGGCGGCAAATGCACTCAGCGATATCTATGCCATGGGAGGAAGACCTCTTATAGCTCTCTCTTTGATCGGTTATCCCACATGCTTAAGCCTCGACGTTATAGGTGAAATCCTTCGAGGAGGAATAAACAAAGTCCATGAGGCGGGAGCTTTGATGGTAGGTGGTCACACGGTTGAAAACCCCCAGCCAATATTCGGATTGGCGGCTACTGGCATAATCGATCCCAAAAATGTGGTGACCAATGCCAATGCTCGTCCCAAAGATTTGCTGGTTCTTACAAAGCCTTTGGGCATCGGAATTCTGGCCACTGCCTTAAAGGGACAACTCATTGAGGAAGAAGAGATGTCGGAAGCAATCGATTCTGCCCGGGAACTAAATAAATATGCCAGCGAAGCAATGCTTAAAGTAGGCGTCAACGCATGTACGGATATTACTGGATTCGGACTCCTTGGTCATCTCCAGGAGATGCTTCATGCCAGTAATGCGGCCGCGAGAATCGTTGTCAAAGATATACCCATTTGGCCGAAGGCTTTAGAATTCGCTGAAAGTGGAATAATTCCAGCAAGAACACATGAAAATCGTCAGTATTTGCAGCCTTATGTCTCTTTCGCTCCAAGTGTGAAACTTAAGGAACAGGATGTACTCCTTGACCCCCAAACCTCGGGAGGCTTGTTGATCAGTGTTTCACCCGAACGGCGTGATGACTTGATCAAGGAGTTAAAAACGTTAGGGGTTAAAACCCACGCAATCATCGGGGAAATAGTTGAGGAAGATGCGGGAAGAATAGATATCTTTTGATTGGGGGTGTGTGGAATTATGTCCAAGATCGTTGACGCACGTGGTCTCCTATGCCCGCAACCTGTAATCCTAACAAAAAAAGCATTGGAAGAGGAAGCTGAAGTCGAAGTCTTGGTGGACAATGAGGCGGCTCGGGACAATGTTTCAAGACTGGGGAGGAAGATGGGATGCGATATTAAAGTCTCTACGGAGGGGAGCGACTTCCGGGTAGTCCTATCCAAATCCGAAGTTGCCGAGGAGATAAAAGCCCCCACAAAAAAATCATCGGTTGTTTTTATAAGCTCGACGACCATCGGTAGAGGTAGCGATGAGCTCGGAGAGGCTCTGTTGAAGACCTTCCTTAATACTTTAACCCAAAGCGAGATTCAACCCCACAAGATAATCTTGATGAACGAGGGTGTACAGCTTGTTGTGAGGGGTTCTCCCGTGCTCGATGCCCTTGAGAATCTTTCTAAAAAGGGAGTGGAGATTTTAGCCTGCGGGACTTGTCTTGACTATTTTAAGTTAAAAGACAAAGTCGCTTTGGGAGAGATCTCAAATATGTTTGATATTTTAAGCTCCTTCATGGAAGCGGATAAGGTAATAACCATTTGAAGTTAAATCTAGTGTTTGGAGAAGTTAATCACTGAAAGAAGTTCCGGAGATTGAGAGAATACGCAGACCCTATTCCTTCCCGATTCCTTGGCTTTATATAGGGCGCGATCAGCATTGACGATGAGTTCGGTTTCATTACGAGCATCTTTGGGATAGGTGGCTAACCCTCCGCTTATGGTTACTTTGTGAACGGTAGGGTCACCATTTCGAAGGTTAAAGCCAGTTCCTTCTATAGCTTTACGTATCCGTTCTGCCACCCTACATGCCTCATTATCTACAACGTGAGGTAGAAGGATGGCGAACTCTTCTCCGCCGTATCGACTCACGACATCTATGTTTCTTACGTTTTTGTGGATTATTTCACCAATTTTTTTCAAAACAATGTTGCCTGCCTCATGCCCGAAAGTGTCATTCAACATCTTAAAGAAATCTATATCGAACATGACCAGCGAGAAGGGATGACCATATCTATCTGCTCTCTTTTTCTCCTCATCGAGTTTATCAATGAAGTAGCTATAATTATAAAGACCGGTTAGTCGGTCGTGGACGGAAAGCCTTTCCAAGATAGCTTGCTGTTCCTTTTGTTTTTTCGCCAAGAAACCCAGGGCTATGCCCATTGTAATGTATAAAATGCCCCCCAAGCTTATCTCAAGGGTACGTAGTGGGACACTCTCATTGATGGAATATAGGTAGGGTGCGAAGTAGTACATCCAACCTGCGATCATACTCGTTCCCGCAAGACCGACAATCAATCCACCCACGACATTATAAGTAAAAGCTGCGATGATTAATGGAATGGCATAAAGGTGCCAGTAGATTGTAACCCCACGGGTATAATAAATAAGAAGGGAAACAAAAGCGAAGCTCATTGCGATAAGTAGAAAGTTTCTTAGTTGTATTCTGCTTTTTCTTTTCATTTTGTTCCTTCTTTTGTGTTATTTAAACTTCAATTGGTTTATCGGAAAAAGCAGGGGAATCTTTAGTCGCATCGAAAAATTTGTGGTCAATTTAGGAGGTCGGCCTGGCGTTACGCTTGCCACATTTTTAGATTTATTTTATACTTACTATTGACCTGTATATGATGGGTGTTACGGGCGGAAGTGGCTCAGTTGGTAGAGCATCTCCTTGCCAAGGAGAAGGTCGCGGGTTCAAGTCCCGTCTTCCGCTCCAGTGTTAACTGATTGTTTCGTTCCAAATGGTTTGCAAATTTTGTAAACCTGTTGCGGACTTGAAGCCGGGACAAGGGGGTTTGGGGGAAGGATTTCCCCCAAGCATTTGGGGTACAGCGAGTGAAGTGAGCGTCCTAGGGGCGGAGCCCCTGGAAGGAGCGAAGCGACTGGAGCGTGGTTCAAGTCCCGTCTTCCGCTCCATTTTTTAGAAAGTCGTTTTTGAGGAGAGGTTTGGGTATTAAGCATAGGATTGACGAAACTTTTTTCAAAGAATGGTCGCCAGCAATGGCATATGTTTTTGGTTATATAATAGCTGATGGCAGCCTAGAAGATGCTTCGTACCTGAGAGGAAAGTATCTTCGAATTACCAGTAAAGACTTTGGTATTTTGGAAAAAATTAGAAATGTGTTGCGCTCAGAGCACAATATTCGCGAAATAAGTCCCCGTGAGTGCTGGAAAGCAGATGGAACAAAAATATATACAAGTTCACCCAAATATCTACTATGAATAGGGAGCAAAGAGATTTACAGCGATTTGATTGCTCTTGGTCTCTATCCGAGAAAGTCTTTGAATGTCTCCCTGCCAAAGGTTCCAAAACAATATTTGTCCCATTTTGTTCGTGGATATTTTGATGGAGATGGTTGTGTTTATGTTGAGAATGGAACCAGACTTCGTGTTGTTTTTACTTCAGGGAGCGATGGCTTTCTCAAAGATTTGTCAATTGCTCTTGCAGAGGAAGTCCATGTTAATTTACGTAAAGTCAATAGAAGTACTCGAAGTTATCAGTTGAATTATTCAACGCGAGAAAGTTTGCGTATCTTGAACTATTTTTATCACGAGGTTGGTGATAGACTATTCTTAGAAAGAAAATATAATATTTATATGGATTTTAAACGGCGACGTGGCCGAGAGGCTCAGGCAGAGGTCTGCAAAACCTCGTACGGCGGTTCGATTCCGCCCGTCGCCTCCTAAGTAAGTTGGGAGTGGGGAGTAGGTAGTCGGGAGTGAAAAGCTTTTGGCTACCGACTATCGAACTATTGACTTTTGCTGATTTGGGCGCTTAGCTCAGGGGGAGAGCACTTCCTTGACGCGGAAGGGGTCAGAGGTTCAAATCCTCTAGCGCCCACCAAATTCCGTCGATAGTTGATGGTCCATAGTCGATCGTCCAAAAGGCTCCGAAAGGGGGCCTATTTTTTAAGGACTCGAAGCAAACCACCCATGTCGCCGTTTTTGATAACACAGGGGGTGACAGCGAGCGAAGCGAGCGTCCTAAGGGGGACGGAGTCCCCCTAGGAACGCGCGGAAGCGCGAGGAGGTTCAAATCCTCTAGCGCCCACTACGTCTTCCCCAGTTTAAACAGGGTAAGGTACCTCAGAAAGTATTTCCACTTCTTCCACTTTTCGCCTATTTTCTAACATTTTTCTAACAAAACAAGCTATCTTGCAGGAGGATGCCAGAAATTGCCTTCACCCCAACCCTTACAAGTGGGGAGTCTCACGAAATTAGAGCATACCCTAAAGCAAACTTCCTTCTAAACCGAGTATAAGTACTAGATTGTTGAACTTTCAGGAAACTCTTAATGAGAATTCTAATGAAAAAACTATTGGGAAACCAGAAAGGTTTTACCATAATTGAACTAATGGTTGTCATGACCAATTTGGAGTGAACCCCTCTGTTTG
>DDKQ01000025.1:0-393 GCA_002339355.1 Candidatus Subteraquimicrobium carltonvillense
TGTCTCCTTTTTAAACAGCCTCTTATTTTAGTTCATATATTACTTGAACTGGGAGAATATATCAAGGAGTTGAGTTGCAACTTCATTACCCTTCTTTCAAGACGTTTTTAATATCCTCTTCTGGTTTACTTATTACCTTCCTTTTCTTAACTTGTTGTAAAGTTCTTCCCCAACACATTCTTTGGCGTATTTGCACCATTGCACACAAGATTGTAGGTCATTGTAAATTGGGCATTTATCAAACATTGTTATACCTCCTAATACAATGTCGCTCTATCATGATGTTAACGAACTGTTTTCGTATAACAGAGAATTTTTCTGTGGGAGGAATATTGGAATTGGATCATCAAAATCTTTTAAAATTTCAGTAGCGAAAATGTAATGATAAAAATA
>DDKQ01000025.1:715-3876 GCA_002339355.1 Candidatus Subteraquimicrobium carltonvillense
AATGATAAAAATACTTGTCACCAACACTTCTATTTGTTAGCCGATACTTTGATGCTAACAACAGAGTCTGCAATCTCATCGGGTAAATCACAACCGCAAGAAACTTCGCTAAAAAGATCGGCGGCATTTATCTCAGAAACCACTTTGATGTTTTTGAAACCTGCTTTTTTAATTTTGTCCAAATAGTCTTTTTTTGGATCTGCTCCGGCAATACATCCTATGTATGCTACCATGTTTGCGCGAATTTCTTCTGGAAGAGGTTTGGTAAGAAACTCCACATTCTTATAATTTCTTTTTTGGCATTTTCTCTGGCTTTCTCTAGCATATTAGGAGTCATATCAACTCCAATGACTTTTTCTTTCTCACCAACCCTGTTTGCAGCAAGAAAAGTATCAAAACCTGCGCCAGAACCAAGATCGAGGACCACCTCTCCTTCTTTCAAAGATGCCAGCGCAATAGGGTTGCCACAGCCTAGTCCAAGGTTTGCCTCGTCAGGAACGGACTTTAAATCCTCTTCAGAATAGCCAATTTTCACTTTAATCTAAACTAAGTTTGAGCAAAAATTACCGTGTAGTTTTTACCATAAACCTTGGCACACTTAGGGCAGGTGGTATACCAAAAATACATTTTTTTGATTTCTTTGCCTTTCGACTTAACGTACTCTTCCATTTCTTTCATCCATTTGCCAGCATTTTGATAGGGACCTTCAAAAACTTTGATTAAGAATGTCCCAGAGAATTTTTCCATCCGAGATTTGGGAACTTCCTTGTTAACAGCAATATAAACGTCCGATCCCCAAAGAGATTTTTCATCACAGAGCACCAAGTTTTGAGGGTCTTGAGCCTGGGCTTCCTCGATCTTCTTCATATTTCTGGTAACAACTTGACCGAAGTTAAGCGGGATGTGTAAGAAACTTACCACGTGGTCTTTAACAAATAACTTATCTTGCCAAGTAACCTCCTTTCCGTCCCAAGGTTCTGGGTTGAAAATAGGGCAACATCCTGTCTCTTCCATTTTTACCCCCTTATTCTTGAGTCCCAAAGGTTCCTGACATCGAATTAATCTTTTAGAATTTAGGCTAGACCAGCTTCCCTCGCCTTTCTATGGATTTCGAATTCTGCAAGCATCATTGCCCCCAAGCCAAAAAGTACCACGAGCAAGCCTACCAGCAAGCCTAAATAGGGGATGAGTCGCAAGATGGCAAGGATCAGTAAACCCAGGAGCACTGAGTATCCAGGCCAAATTTGTTTTTCTGGTTTAAAAAGATTGATGATTCTCTCGCCAACAAAGAATCCAACGAATACGCTGGTAGCGTAAAGGGCTACGACATAGCCAAAAGCAGCGATTAAGGCAAGGGGGATTCCTATTATGGTGACGAGTACAAGAAGTATACCAATTGGGATGGTGATAAGTAAAAGAAATCCTAACCCCAGGCTCTTCCAAGGGGCACTCGCTATCTTTTCCCCCGTAACAATCACTCTTTGAGGAGCGAAGAAAGTGATGACTAAACCTATTAAAGCTAGTGCCAAGAAAGACCAGAGAGTCCTTAAGAGACGTGAGGCGAATTTTCTAGCAGGCGAGGGTTCCTTAGGAGCAACCTTTTTCTTGGGAACTGTATGTTTGATTGTACCGCTAACTAATGCACCTTTTTCAATTTTTGCTTTTTCCTCACTCTTATAAGTAAGATCACCTCTTATTTTAGCTGTTGAAGAAAGAGTCAAGCTATCAGCTTCAATCCTAACGTCCTTTCCTATGGTTCCAGAAATGTTAGCATCGCCAATCGACCCTCTCACATTTCTCGCCACCTATTCGTCACCATTTATGGTGATAAATCCACCCATTGCTGCTAAGTCACCGTTAATTGTACCATCGACGGTCACAGTGCCTCCGGAAATATAGACATCATCATCGATTACCTGGTGTGAGGGAATTATCACTGTATCCCCACTTTTGAAAGTAGCCGCTTCAGCTTGTGAGCATAAAAGGAAAACAAGCAGAAAAGTACATTAAGAGTACATATAAGAATTGCGGAAAAACTTGGAAACCTTTTCATTTCTCTCCCCTCCCAAGTTTTGAGCGTTAAAGTTTTTAGGCCTATGGTAAGCCAAAGAGGTGCAGAGAACCATACGCACACGGCGGCGGGGAGATTAAAAGGAAAGCCAAATTAGAGGCCAAAGAAATCAAAAAGAATGCACAAAGACAAGCCAGAGAGATTAGGAGAAAGAAGGAAAAGATAAACAAAGAGAGGAAAGATAAATTTCTCCATACTAGAGTCCCGGAAGAGTTAGAGAGAGAAATTAAAGAGAGATATTTATCAAAGAGACAGGAGAAACTCCCATCTCTTGAGCCTGTCCTACAACCATATGCCAGGACAAGTGCTGCCTGATCGGGAATTCCCATAGTCCTTTAACGAGCATGCTCGTCATCGAGATTCATATCCCCATACCTGAGGTAAAATAGTTGGTTCCGGGAACGATTGAGAAAGCATCAGGCTTCCTTCAATACCTTCTTCATTTTGGTGTGAATATTAAAAGTGAACGAACGTGTCTCACCTCCATACGCAAAAAATACTTGAACTTTTGGGAAAGATTTAGACGTCTTGACCTGGCCCAAAAGAAAATGGCTTTATAAAGCCAAAAAGAGGATGTGGGCGATGCAGGATTTGAACCTGCGACCTCTGCCGTGTGAAGGCAGCGCTCTCCCCCTGAGCCAATCGCCCTCTCAAATTAATAATATCCAGATTCGTGACCTTCCATGTGTCCGTGCTCTGCCTCTTCGTGTCCCATATGTCCGTGCCCTACTCCCTTTATCTTCTCCATATAAAAGCCATAGGCGCCAGCGAAGATTAACCCCATAAGTAGCACGAATCCAAAGAATATAAATATTTTCATCGAATGTTCTCTCCTCCAACCAAATTAATTTAGTGTTTAGTGGCACATCGACAATCGACCGATCTCAGTGGGCCCAGTAGGATTCGAACCATACTCCGTCGCTTCGCTCCTTGGCGGGAAACCTCACGGTTTCCCGCCAATACCACCCTTCCGTACGTTAGATTCTGGGGGAAATCCTTCCCCCAGAAAATATCTCCCCCTTGTCGTAGGTTCTCATCTCTTGCAGCTCTGGATATAATTTCACCTCGGACTTAAACTTCCTTCAGTATC
>DDKQ01000025.1:4256-17396 GCA_002339355.1 Candidatus Subteraquimicrobium carltonvillense
TGCTCTGCCAACTGAGCTATGGGCCCTGATATAAACTTAATTTGCAATTATGATTATATCTAAAAGGGGTTATTTTTCAAGGTACAGAATGTTTAAGAGAAACTCTTGATCCTAGAAATCCACTCTGCAGGATAGTAAATCTCCCTCCAGGTGGGCAGATTATCCCTGTCATCCCAGATCCGATTGAGGAACTGGATTCCCTCGCTTTTGACGACATAAGAAACAAACCTCTCACCCAGGATATATTGTTTTAGCTTAATATCAAGTCCAATTAACTTCTCGAGGATCAATTGAAATAAGCTCTTTCTTTTTCTTCTTTCCCTAAACACCGCCAAGAGTTTATCATAATCCGGCAATTGTTTTCCAACTTCTACCATTACATGCTCACTATATCCCTCGATCAAGCACATTAAAGCCTGGATCCTGCCAGCGAGCTCTCGGTGCTCTGGGCCTAAAAGATGCTTCCACCAAAATTGTGACCAGGAAAGTGGTCTTGAGCCCCGCAATATCTCAAGCTCAAGTTGTGAAACAGCTTTATTTGCCAGTGCGAGGTACTCTTTCAAAAGCGAGTTCAGGTAATCTCGAAGCCAGGGGTGGACATGGAACTGAAAGCTATGTGTGGATTCATGAAGGACAATCCAGAGTCTAAGGTTAAAGGGGTCGAGATTCAACTCTCGCTCTAAATTCACGATATTGGGCTCCACGAAATAAAGGAATCGCTCGGGAAAAACGCCTTCCGCTGTGGGAAGACCAAAATCATACTGAGCTAAAACCTTAGTGGACAAATGTCCCATCATCAATCCGATCTCAGTGGTGATGGATATCTGACCCACCTTTCTTAATACCTCCCCACCGGGATAAACTGAGGATAGGTAGTTCTGTAAAGCTTCCCAGTAACTCTTCGCCAATGGCTTAAGGAGAGATTTAATATTCCCCATGTTCATAACAATCCACTCGGTCCTATCAAATACGCAAACCAGATCGGTGGATGTCCATGGGTTTCCCAGATAATCTGCAATCTTGGGTCGAACCATTTCCAACATATTACAATAAGCATCCATCAAGCTTTCACGATCGAAAGGAGCTTTAGTTCCCGTATCCGAGAGGTCGAAGGCAATACCCGTGGCAACCTCCCAATTTATGAGAGATTCTGAGGGGGAGAATAGTTGGATTCCCAGCTTCTCCAGAAACCTATACATCTTCTCAAGGGCGATTTCCCATTGCATATTTTCCACCAAGGCGATGATATCATGAAAAATGCTGATCCGAAATAAATTGAGAGACCTCGGATAAAAAGGTGGTAGGGTTAAATCTCATCTGGTGAAGACAATAAGCTACGGACCGCTGCAGAGCCGGCCAATGCCCTCGGATCCTTGTGGGTAGGGATGCTCTGCTCTATGGCAGCTTTCTTCAACTTGTCGAAATTATCATGGTAGAGCAATCCTATGGGAGAGGCTCGCATGGCTGACCCGCAACCAGTGGAATATAAACCACTTTGCTCATGGGAGATGCCCCGATAAAGTCTTCTGCAAGCCGTCGTGCAGGTGTAACCCCATTCATTATATTCTAATATTTCTTAAGAATTTTGGAAGATTTGATATAAATGGAGGAATAAATCGATCATAGGAGTTTAGATCAACTCCTTATGCTTTTTGGACATTAATGGCCAGCTGGCGTTAGACCACTACAACCGAAAATAGACCCACGAGATGATATAAGACCACAAGGAGAAAGATGGTTAGGGGGATTAGGGTTGCCCGCGGTGAAAGTCTCCAAAGTAAATATGCGAGTATAGGAACTATGAGAAATTTATAACCCCAAAATAAGTGGGTGGATAATCCATGCAATGGATTGGCCTCCACGGCGAGACCAAAATGTGATTCTAAAATCGTCAATAATCCATCTAAAAAATTGAAATAGATGAGTAAAAAGAGCATATTAAATTATTTCTTCCACAGAGCATATTTTCCTCTTTATTTTAGTTATTTTAGGGTCAGACCTCTCTATAGCTATTTACCTGCGGTATTAAAACCTTATTTCAAATTTTAGAGAATTAGCAACCATTGGGTCTTCTAAAATCGATATTAGTCGTCAAAAAATGTAATTAATGATTTATTGCGCCTGATTAATGGTGGTGTGGAGGTCTAACCCTTGGAGTTTGATCATGTAAGTTCCATGGAGGTCATAACCAAGCCGTCGATAATATTCCCTGACTCCAACGCCGGAGATCACCGCCATTTTTCTTATTCCAAATTCCATTAGGGCGATATCTTCGGCCTCTTTTATCAGCTTCATGCCCAGGCCTCGGTGCTGTGCGGCTTCTCTTATTTCCCCCAAGGGGACAAGCTCACCATAGGTGTGCACTTCCCTAATGATAGCTGCTCCTTCAAGTTCGGAAATGAAGTGCTTCTCGCCGCTGAAGTGATGGGAGGGAATTCGTAGACGCAAGAAGGAAAGGATATGCTCACGCTGAGGATCTTCAAAACTTAAGAAAATTTCCCGACCCCCCGAGGTGTGATAATCATGGCGAAAGAGAATGGCATTCCCAAGCTCCGTGAAGTCAACCTCACCCCTTATCTCTCTGCACCGAATGCATCGACATCGCCAACCTCTCTTTCGCATTTCCTTCGCCACAAGCTGACGCAAATTCACTTTCTTTACCCCAGCCTCAATTCTCGGTGAGGGAATATCCCTGAAAAGACGGGAGATACGGACATAATGAGGCAAGGATTTCTTCACCTCAGCCAAGAGGGAGACCAGTTCTTCCTCACCATAAGGCTCGTATCTTCCCTCTCGCCACCAGTTATAAAGCTCAGCTTCCTTGACCACAACGCAGGGATATATCTTCAACTGATCCGGTCGGAAATCCGGATTCTCAAAAAGTATTTTGAACATCTGACCATCGCGACTGAGTTCAGAACCAGGGAGATTGGGCATGATATGGTAACCCACTTTGAATCCGGCATCTTTTAGAAGACGAGTTGCGCTTATGGTTTCTTGCGTGAGATGACCTCTCTGGATCAGCTTCAAAACATCATCATAGATGCTCTGCACACCGAGTTCGACTCTCGTCGCTCCCAATCTTCTCATCCAAAGGACCTCTTCACCATCTATGCAATCCGGACGGGTCTCCAAGGTTAAACCCACACATCGATGAGGTGCTCTTTCATTGACCCCAAAAGCCTCATCGAGATCCTCCGTGTCGCACTCGTTCAGTGCATCAAAGCTGCCCCTGATGAAATCGACTTGATAATCGCGATCAAGCGTAGAGAATGTCCCTCCCATGACGATGAGTTCGATTTTATCCGTGGGATGTCCGGTCAATTCAAGTGCCCTTAACCGCATCTCAACCTGCCTTCTGGGATCAAAATCGTTCAAGACCGCCCTCATCACTGCGGGTTCATCGGCAAGATAACTTTTGGGGATATCCTTCTCGGATGGGCAATAAATGCACAGACCTGGGCACTCGAAGGGTTTTGTGAGGATGGCCACCACGGCGACCCCGGATAGAGTCCTTACCCTGTTCAAGCGGAGAACCCTTTCAAGGGATTCATTCCTCCCGATTTTTCCCTGTGCAACCATCCTTCGGTAAGTTCTGAGCAGATCAGCACCCTTTGGAAAGGGCTGTTTAAATGCCCTAAGCACAACCCTTTCGGTCTTTTGAAATGCATCGAAGGTAAATACCTTCTCCTCGATGGCTCGCTTTATTATGGTTTCCTCAAGGGAAAACTTGTTCTTATCGCTCATGAGAACACCTCGTATTTACTATACTCGACAACTAGTGTATAGAGCAAGAATGTGCTATATAAGGGTTAAGAGGGTTAAGGGTGTTAAGGGTGTACTATTAACAAGAGGGTTAACACCATGGTCGGGGTGAAGTGCTCCGAAAACACCCCGAAGAACGCTGTCGCGTCTACGGGGCAGGCGCAGTACGGCCGTTTACCCCGTTGGCGAGTGAAACAAGTCCTTCGGGGCCGCTCGGGTCTCACCTCGCTACAGAACTGTGAGTATGTTCAAAGGTTTTCATAGGCGAGGCTCCGACACTTTCTTAAGCACTTACCCCTCCCTCGAAATGTATAAATGCAAACCTAACTCGTTAATAGTCCAACTTAATTCTTAATCCTCAAGGCTTACGGCTTGAATGAGGTAGCTGATGGAGAGGGATTTTGCACTGCACCTTCTAGAAAAAGTCAAAGAAGATTACGACCGTTTAGCTCGCGAGTATTCGGAGACCCGCCTTTTCCCCTGGAAAGATATCCTCTTCCTCAAGGAATGGGTCAAAGATAGAGATCGAATTCTCGATCTTGGCTGCGGGAATGGTCGCCTTCTCGAATTATTCAAGGACATGAATATCAAATATGTCGGACTGGATATCTCAGAAGAACTCCTAAATATAGCCAGATCAAGATATACAGGTCCGAATGTCAGCTTTGTCCTCAGCGACGCTTTGGATATACCCTTTGATGAAGATTCCTTCAACGCCGTGTATGCCATTGCCCTTCTCCACCATATTCCCTCCGCCTCTTTTCGGCTAAAGACATTGAATGAGGTCCGTCGCGTTCTGAAGAGAGATGGCATCTTCGTGGCTACGGTGTGGAATCTGTGGCAGAAGAGGTACATAAAGCATATTCTGAGTACACCTTGGCTCAAAATTCTCGGTCGAACGGGGTTGGACTTCAAGGATGCCTTCATTCCCTGGAAGAAAAGGGATGGTTCGGTAGTCCAGCGCTATTGTCATGCCTTCACCAGGGGAGAGCTCCAGAAGTTAGCGGAACAGGCTGGATTTTCAATAAAAGAGGTCAGTTTCACCTTAAGGGATGGAAAAAAATCAAACATTTACCTCGTGGCGCTCAAAAGAGTCGGTAGTGAATAGTTAGGAGTTGGTAGTTATTAAGGGGAACCTTTGTGGAATAACTTATAAAAATACAGGTTAGTCTTTTATTATGCCAGGTAACAGATTTGGATAGTGTCGGACACCGGCAAACCGGCAAAAAACCTGACCCTTAGCGGGGAATGAAGGATCTGTAATGATGAATTGGTAGGAGTTGAGGAACATATTCCTCGGCAATGGTTGAAAAACCAAAGTTGGTCGCACCCGCAGAAAAGGCACATGCCTCATCATCGAAACCTTTAAGCAAGAGCACGAACCCAAAAATTCGATCCCTGATATAATGTAGTATCTTCCCATAGTCTCCCGGATTTATCCCACCAAAGATCATGGCAACACGAGTGGCAACACCAAAGGAGTGGGCATGACCATAGATTCCCTTAGCAAAGGGGACAAGAGAGGTATCCCAACCCAACCTAATTCCTTTCCCCGCAAGTTGTTTCGCCAAAGTCTTACCGTTATCATCCCCCGCCATGAAAATATAAAGACCACTGGCACACATCTCACGAACGAGTTTTGCCGCCATCTCAGCTTCAGGAGCCGCTCCTATCGCGACGACAAAACCGGAGGCCGATCCATCGACAAATTTCCTACCATGCTTGCGCACAATAGCATCATCGGGAGCCCCTAACCATATATTATCTTCTGGCTCGGGACCGATAACATATTTAATAGCTTCAATAATCTCTCCTGCGAAGAGAGCAGCCATGCCGGCATCCAGAGCATCGCCCAGGTATGGCAACCAGAGTTTTTTCCTCGGAACCTTCGAAGAAAGCTTCCTGACTGGCTTAAGAACTTGTTCCACATCGGAAAGCTTCTCAACTTTTGTCCCAGTTAATCCATAAATTAAAGGTAGATAATAATCAGTGTTTGGAAATGCAACAAGATGGTTCGATCCTTTGATATCAATCGCCCTTTTGAGCTTCTCCGTTGCTTCCTCGATGATCGCATGGGCACCTTTTATTGCGGCCGAAATAAACTCTTTAACCTCTTTTGCCATTCTATTAAAACTCTCCTTTTCTCAGTTTCGGGGAGTCCCCTTTCCGTTCCCGGACTGATCCCCAGGGATTTTCGCTTCCTTTCTATACGAGCCAAGACTTTCTCAACGATTTTAGAATACCTAGGCTCGAATTCAAGCTTACCACCGAGCTTTTCCTCCCAATTATGGGTGATGAGGTTCGTTACCTTCTCGCTGGCACTCACCGGTGAACCAACTCCGAAAATTACATGGCAACCCGAGGCGGCAAAATATGACCCGATGGCCAAGGCCTTTTCACAAACCCACTCGGGAACGACCGCCGCCACGGGTAGGTCACTGATGTCCTCTCCCAGTCCCCCCTCAGCTACCATATCCGCGAATATGGTAAGGATTCGTGAATTATCGACGCAAGAACCGAGATGGAGCACAGGAGGTATTCCAACAACCTTGCAGATCTGTTTCAAAAACGGACCAGCGGACTCCATGGCATCAGGGGCAAGTAAGCCACATTTGGCATTGGCAAGGGCTCCGCACCCCGTCTGAACAACTAGGACATTGTGGCGAATGAGTTCCCTTACGACGTAGTTATGACCATGGTCTTGGGTAACACGTGGATTATTGCATCCAACTACACCCACAATGCCCTTGATTCGCTCAACGATTATGGCCTCATTTAGTGGTCGAAGGGATGCTCGATAGGTGCCACCCAACATATATCTCACATATTCGTGAGAGAAACCAGCCACAAGGTCACGGCTGACATGAGGGATTTGTACCTCTTTTCGCTTGGGAAAATTATTGATGGCCATCCTCACAATTTCCCTTGCGATATCGAGACCCCTTTGCTCGTCAAACTCGATGTGAACGGCGCCGGGGATTTTCGCCTTCGGAGAGGTGGTGATGAGCTTGGTGTGGAAATGCTTTGCCAACCCAGCTAATGCTTGCACCACGCATTGCACATCCACAACCATGACATCGACAGCCCCGGTAATGATGGCCAACTCTTGGTGGAGAAAGTTACCAGCCGGGGGTATCCCATGGCGCATTAAAATCTCATTCGAGGTGCAGCAAATGCCCACAAGGTTTATCCCTCTAGCCCCTTTTGACTTGGTAAACTTAAGTAAATCTTTATCTTTGACAGCTCTCACAATCATTTCTGAAAGGATGGGTTCATGTCCATGCACCACTATGTTTACCTCGTCTTCTTTCAATACTCCCAAATTGACCTTGGCATTTAGTGGATTGGGAGTGCCAAATAACATATCCGAAAGGTCCGTGGCCAGCATCGATCCTCCCCAACCATCCGCCAATGAAGCCCTCAACGCCTGCAGTAGGATATGCTCTGGGTCTTGATCAGTTCCCATATTGGTTCGATGCATTAGCTCTATCGCTTCGCGGTCGATACCCCTGGGGACGATGCCCAACTTGCGCCAAAGTTCCTGACGCCTTTGAGGAGCTCGGGAGATATAGGCAAGTTCACCCCGCTGTTGGCCGAAATTCGCAAGAGCGGTATTTGCCACCCGCAGGGCAATCTCCCGCTCGGAAGCATCGTTAACCTCTACGTCCATATGCTTGGCTACGGTGCGTAGTTTCTTGAAATCCTTTATTCTTAAACCAGGAGCTTTGCCCTCAGCAATTGCAAGTAGAGCAAAAGCAAGATCACGACCATGATCGGCGTGAGCAGCGCAACCTCCAGCTATAGCTCTGGCTAAATTCCTTGCTGCTATGGTGTCCAGGGTTGCCCCACAAACGCCCGTTCTTTCCCCCTCCTGCCTAATGGCTAAACGGCACGGACCCATGAAACATACCTTGCAACAACCTCCACCAATGCCGATGGGGCATGGCTCGATTTCATCCACTCGACTGAAACAAGTTGAAAGACTTTCGCCCTTTGCCCTCTCGATCATCTGCAATGCTGCTGGATCTATGCTCTCGGTGCTTTTATTTATCATGCATCATTCTCCTCCCCAAGATTCCTGTTTTAGGCATTTTCAATCGTCAATCCAAATCCACAGGTTATAGGCAAACAAAGACTTGCTGATTCGCTGGCGAGCAAATTTAAGATTTGATCCAAAAATATGAGTGGTGCAGAATAAGAGCAGCTCAAAATGACACTTTCCAAAAAGGGGTGAGGTATTCTCTGGGAGAAATCTCCAAATCAAAGACGATTATTCCCCCTAAGTTTTTGAATAAAGCCGCCCACTTGAGTAAACTCATCCTACCTTTACACTGTACCGCCTAAAAAATTTGAGGACCTTAAATCCGTCAATTTTAGATCTTAACCCCAATTTAATATTAGTTCTGAAGGTTCTGCCCTCAAAAGGAGGGAACGGGTGGCATCTGCCTCTTATGGATGCTGGCTTTGATTAGGCGATCTATCTTATCCTTTATCTCCCTGGAAGCCTTCCCTGTGAGGAGATATTGATCGAGCTCTTCGTAGGTGACACCCAATTCCTCCTCATCGGTCTGCCCCCTCCACAGCCCAGCGCTGGGGGGCTTGGCGATGATCTCATCGGGGATGCCTAACTCCTTGGCTAGTTGGCGCACCTGTGTCTTTAGGAGGTTGCCTAAGGGCAGGATGTCCACCCCGCCATCCCCATACTTGGTAAAATAACCTACAACAATTTCGCTTTTATTTCCCGTCCCCACCACAAGATAATTCAAACAATTGGCCAAGTAGTAGAGGGTGATCATTCTCAGACGCGGTTTCAGATTGGCAACGGTCATTTCCTTTCGTGGCGAATTAGAATCATCGACGGTATTGGGAAGCTTAGATAAGAACAGATCAAAGACCTCATCCAAAACCACGGTCCTGGAATCGATGTCAAACTTCTTGGCGATCAATCTGGCATCCTTTATATCTCTAGGATTACCATGACAAGGCATGATTACACCCAGTGAGTTGTCGGGAAAAGCCTTCTTGCATAGAACGGCCGTCACCGAGGAATCGAGACCTCCGCTCAATCCCACTACCACTCCCTCACAACCAGCCAGGCGTACTTGCTCTTGTATCCACGAAATCAACTTTTCAACTAAAGCTTTCATCCATACATCACCTGCTTTTAAATCGCTTTTATTCATAGGCTAAGGCATTGGCATATACTTTTCAAGGTCCTTAAGATGCCCAGACGGCACTCGTACAGGCGGGGCTTCAATTGTTCTAACTGCCAAAAAATCACTTTCAGACCTGCTCACGAGAACTTTCTCGCTTTCGCGCGAAATCGAGAATGTCAAATATGGAAATTTATGGTGCCCGATTGGGGATGTGTGGTCAAAAGGAAGGATATTCTGGTTAGATATTCCCGTAAACTTCCTTCAAGAGTTGCTTGAAATCTGAAAAGCTTACATCCTCATGGATCACTACTCGTTTAATGAAATACGGTGAATCACCGGGATACGTGGCTCCGAACTTCAGGGTAAATAGAGCTCTCATCCCTATGTCCCGAGTTGCGATTTTATCAGTTTCCGAATTTCCAAAACCATAAGGGTAAGCAAAAAGATCGCCCTCCTGACCGGTTTTCTTCTCAATCAAGCGGCGGGAGAGGAGCAAATCATTTCGAAAGATTCGGCTTTTTTTCAAAAGATTGGGCTGGTTTCTCCAGAATTGATTTTTCTTCCGCTCGCTCTTGAGCTTGAAACCCTTCGCGTTTAATTACACCCCAGTCTTTTTTGCCTTTTAGATAATCAATAATTCCTTTTACTCGCCAGATGACTGTGAGCTGACGATAGCCAAAGTTTTCAAAGAAACTAAAAAGCAAAAGCTGAAAGAAATCTCTCTTCTTGGGATAATTGTTCAGGGTGACTCTTTCTAAAACTATGGAGAGAACAGAAAACAGGAAGTGAAAAACGACGGCTACTGAAAAGACCAAAATCAAAAGGGACGAGCTTATGATTCCCAATAGGTAGCTGATTATAAGGGAGAAGTAGCCAATGAGTTCAATGGCCGGACCAAAAAGTTCAAAAACAACATAATAGGGAAGTGTTACCACTCCGAGAAAGCCAAATCGTGGGTTAAAGATTATATCCCGATGAATGGAAATGAGTTCGCATAAGCCACGGTGCCAACGATTCCTTTGTCTTGATAAGCTTTTAATTGTTGAGGGAACTTCTGTCCAGGCAATTGCGTCGGGAACGAATGTTATTTTGTACTTTTTTCTCTTTGATCTCAAAAACTTATATATGGAAATGATATATTCCCTTTTTGGTTAATATCTTAATTTCGTCGACAACGATATTGACAGGGCGAAGTCTGCATTTCCTGCCCTTACTTACGGGATCATCTCTGGATGGGAAGCTATGGTGTCGGTTCGAGCCTGGAAAGCATAACGTTTCTTGAGTCCGGCCTCTTTTATTAGCTCATAAATGCGATTTGCTCGAGATGCACTTTGCAGGAAATTATCATCCGTGAATAAAATGTCCTTAGTGGAGATACTCTCTATCTCCCTCAAAACCCGCTCTGGGCTACGGGCTCTGTACTTTCTCTTATAAAACTGCCACACCGAGCAAAATTTACACCGGAAAGGGCAGCCCCGTGCAGTCTCAACCGAGGATATAGGTCTGCTAGCTTTATAAAAATACCTGCTACGATGTTTTTTAGTCAATTCCTTCGAAGGAATTGGGGTGGCATCGATATCTCTTATCAATTCACGGGGAGGCGTGAATCTCAGCTTGCCATTCTCGAGATAAGCTATCCCTCTAACCTTGTCTATATCGCCTCCCTTTTCCTAGAGATCCAATAATTCGGGAGTGGTCTCCTCTCCTTCGCCGATGACCACAGCATCGACGCAACCCCTTAAAAAGTCGGAGGGATTGAGTGTTGCATGGTGCCCGCCCACAAAAGTGTAAATTTTGGAATCATATTCTTTAATTGCTCGCAGGATTTCTAAAGCATTATAAACATCGGTACTGAAGGAAACGGTGATCCCAACGGCTTGAGGTTGGAAATCTCGGAGATACTCAATTAAGCCCTTCTCCAATCGCATGTCCAGGATTCTCACATCATGATGAGGTGCGGTTTTCGATGCCAATATTCCAAGTCCTTTAAAATCATGGATTAAAATTTGCGAGCTTCAAATTCCAATTCCCCTACCTTGTACTGGGAAGCATATTTTATATGAGGAACATCTTCAGGTGATTTACCCTCTAGTTTCGGTTCAACCCCCTGAAGAGTCTGAAACCAAAGGAATCCAAGCTTACGGGGTCGGTGCCGCCAAGCATGTATCCCAAATCCTTGAGCTTTCCTCCGTGTCTTAGCTCCTGGGCATCGATTAAGGTTTGCACTGCGTCCACGATGAATAAATCTGGCTTGGCGACCGCATTGATCTCGGCGATCCCTCGATCAATATCCTTGAAACCGAGGTGCATGAGAAACCGCTCACGCCTTGGCAAATACCCAAATTGATTCTTGAGAGCTCCGGTTATTTGACAATCGGAGTGTACCTTAAGAACTGGAAGTGAGATAACGAAATCCCTCTCCAAGGGGAGGTAAAGATTCTAAATCTATATCCCCTTGGGGTTACAAACCTCCTGATGTTGGTGATGTACAAATTAATGAGGGGAACGCCATGAGAGTCACAAACTTTCTTCAGGGGCGATTGTTCCATAATTCTCTGAGAATCACCCGCATCCGGTGCTGGACCATCGGCGACCACTACGTCACGACCGGAGAGAAATGTGAGCACAGCGTCGAGGATCTCTGGATGGGTAGTGGTGGGATATTCCTCATAAGAGACGATGTTCGGCTTGACCAGGAAAGTATCGGACTCTTTGAATTGCTCCTCAAAAAATTCAAGGATTCTTAGGACAAATTCCCCTCTGTTATCCGTCTTTCTAAAGTGAACTTGCGACATCTGAATTTTTTCTCGCCCCCACAAGTCTTAATCATATCTAAGAGTCGATGAGAGAAAATTGGAATTAAGAATTTATTATGCCTGGTGAATAGGGGTGGCGAGGTCTGATCCCTTACACAAGAGAGGGAATTTTTAATGGAATTTGAGTCGATTTTTCCTGTGGTCTTCCATTGATGAGTATGAAGGGGGCAGCTCGCTTTACGACTACACCGACTTCCTTTAGCTCATCTAAGGTATGGAATTTGTTTTTCGCCCTCGCTTTAATGATCCTCATCGCAGACTTGGGTCCAATTCCTGGGACTCTTAAAAGCGTGTTTCTATCCGCCGTATTTATCTCCACCGGAAACTCTTGAGGATGTTTGAGCACCCAGGCCATCTTTGGATCCATATCTAAGGGTAGATTTTCCCGTCCATCGAAGACTATCTCGTTGAACTTAAAGCCATAACGTCTTAGGAGAAAATCCGCCTGGTAAAGTCGATGTTCACGCATCAGAGGTGTGGGAGGGTGCTCCTCCAAAGGAGTATCCTTCAAAGGCTGAAAAGCGGAAAAGTAGGCACGAGTTAGATTGACCTCGCGGTACAGGTAATCCGTGGTTTCCAATATTTCTCGGTCGGATTCATCGGCAGCTCC
The DNA here is from genome assembly GCA_002339355.1 of Candidatus Subteraquimicrobium carltonvillense. Lineage (GTDB taxonomy): Bacteria > Actinomycetota > Aquicultoria > Subteraquimicrobiales > Subteraquimicrobiaceae > Subteraquimicrobium > Subteraquimicrobium carltonvillense. The sequence goes on from DDKQ01000025.1 coordinate 16,604, forward strand.
GACAACAAACTGGGTGGTCTGTCCCGCCGGCAAGAAATTTTTCCGAGAAGTCAAGGACTTGACCCATTTCATTCTTAAGAGAAGGTCATTCTCGAAATCCTTGCTACTCGTTATCTTCAAAAGCCTTCCCTTGCTGGGAGCTTCCAAGTTCACCGATACTCTACTCGCCAGCTCTACAGCACGTTGTACATAATCAAAGCTTGCCCCGGGAAGGATTTTAAGGTGAATGTAACCGCCAAACTTGTGCTTAAGACGGAGTATTTCAGCGGTCTTTATCATCTTCTCCATCGTAGCCGCTGAACCCCTGGAAATTGCTGAACTCAAAAATAACCCTTGTACCCTTCGATTGTGATAAAGGCTCATGAACAGCTCGGCGAGCTCTTCGGGTCTGAAGCTTAGCCGAGGAAAATCCCTGCTGCATCTATTGGCACAATAGAAACAATCATTTTCGCAAGTATTGGTCATGAGGACTTTGAGCAAAAGAACGTTCCTGCCATCGGGTAAAATCGCGGGATAGATCCACCGCCCGAGGGAACTTCGAACCCTGGAGGCGCTTTTTCCACAGGAAGCACAGATATCATATTGCGCCGCTTCACCCAATACCTGTATCTTCTGAATCGCATCCATAGCTCATCCGTCCAAATCCTGCAAGTTTAATATACGAACAAACGTTTGAAAAGTCAAACACCTCGAAATTTACATTTTTAAAAAACTTGAGGGTAGTGCTTATAAAGTCAACACCACCCTTTTTAAGACCAGAATGCATCTCAATTGCTTTTTATTCGATTTCCAC
>DDKQ01000025.1:17734-28669 GCA_002339355.1 Candidatus Subteraquimicrobium carltonvillense
TTTTCTTACAGATCCGTCTAGACTTTTGGTGTCGGTATGAAGTCTATCTCCTCTCTCTCCTCTTCCTTAGATCGCTTAGATTCTCCCTGCTAGCCTTCCTAAAAGCCTTGATTTTTTCATCCGTGCTTTCCCTGACATCCTCAATTACCTCGACGTTAGTAGCTTGGTCACCTTTGGGTCCTGAGACAACCTCAAACTGGACTTTCTGTCCCTCACGCAGCACTCTAAAACCCGAGCTTTGAATCGCGGTTTGATGGACGAAAATGTCCTTTCCATCCTTCCTTGTGATGAAACCATAACCCTTCCTGGAACTGAACCATTTCACCGTTCCTTTAAATAACACGGTTTCCTCTCTCCAATCCTTTTAGTATCTCCTTTTGCCCTTGAAGTCCTTGCTGCGGCGGGGCTTGGCTTCGCTTACGACCATATCCCTATCTTTCAGCGAGTAGCCATTGAATTTCTCCATCGCCTTTTGTGCCTCCTCCTCCGAAGCCATTTCAACGAAACCAAATCCCTTTGATCTACTGGAATAGCGATCGGTAATTATCCTCACGGATTCCACCGTTCCAATCTGGCTGAACAATTCACGTAGATCTTCTTCTTTGACCTCAAAGGAGAGATTTCCAACGTACAATTTTTTTGACATTTTTACCTCCAAACGAAATATTGGGCCCTCGAGATTATAGAAAATCCCTGAGGACCTAAACCGACAAAAACTTACTATAACCTTGAATGTTAATTTTATTATATATCAAAACTTAAGTTCTTTTTCCTCTTCAACCTTCAATTTCCTTTAAATTTCCAAGAAATTTCTCAATAGTTGTCATTGGAGTCAAAGAGTTGAACCGTCAAACCCTTTACCTGCTAGGGTTTTAATCTTATTTTCAAATTAAGAATTTGTTTTGCCTGATAGATGATGGTGGTGAGGTCTGACCCTATTATGGCAATGGGGGATTGTATGGGATCTCGCTGAATGGTGGTTCTTTATAGTACCCATCGGGAATTGCCGGAACATGGATTTTAAACTCCTGTTTTGGTTTCGGGGGAATTTTAAACTTCTTGATTTCCTCTTCGAATTTCTCTCGGTAAATGTCCTCCTCATCCTTTAGGACTTCTCCCTCTATGTAATAGATGGGATGGAATACCTGCTCCTTGCTCAACAAAAAGCAAGGATTTGCCCAGTAAGCTAACTTTATCGAAGAAATCTTCATCACCTTGGGTGGTCTATCAATCCCAAATGCCATGCACTTGTTATTTCTGATGTCTTTTATGACCTCGTCGATGGACTTTATCGGATATTCCGTATATGGCTTCACTTTTGGCAAGAAATAATACACCTGCATTACTTCCCCGTTGTGTCCTATTCCAACAGAAATTCTCGCGTGCCCCATTATAGGATATCCATTTAGTTCACCGAAATATACGACTCCAACGCGGAGCGGCACAACTACGTGTTCCTGCTTAATTGGATCCCATTCACCGCGAGTTTCGGTGACCATTGCCGATTCTTTTAACTGGTTCAGTTCTTCCTCAGTGAGCACACCTGTTTTTAACAAAAAATCCCGTGCCACCGATTTAGCCTCATCGATGGAGGGAAGATTTGGATGAGGAGGATTCAAACACTTTTCCAGTATCTCTTCAGGAGAAGATGGATATGGCTCCTTGTTTACATAATCAAATATCCCCGTCTCTGGATCAACATTGATGCATTTTGCCCTACTTTCTTTCTTCTCGCCGATTGCTCTCCAAGCTCCAAGGGCTGAGGTTTTCACTTTCCCGGATATACCGAGCCTTGCGGCTAAATCTTTTATCTGTTCATCGCTCATGTTCACGGGCTCTATCTTATAGACCATCATCTTTTGTGGGAAAAAAATCTCTGCATCGGGGAGGATAATCTCAACATCTTCGCAGATATAGGCTTGCGAGGCTGATTCCCCAAAAGCTATCGATGGGAGCTCATCCAAGTTAGCTTCCCTGCTCCAAATTCTGGTGAAAGCAACCAGAGAAATGAGCAATGCGGTCAATAAGACCAAAAACGAAATAACCAATGTTTTTCGAGACACGATCGTTCACCCTCGGTTAAAGTTTACGGTGGAATGTCAGAAACCACGTAATCTTTTAGGTCGTAAAACTCCACTTTTTGGCTTCTGAAAATTTACTAAAATAAAGGTCAGCTTTTTCGAGGTCTAAGCCAACCTTGAACAGGATACCAATAGCTGAATCCACCGACATTATATCTCCCATTCGAAACTGACATGCGAATAAATTTCCTCACATCACTATTGGTATTGGACCAATTTTGATGGATAACGTAGATACCATTGCTTCTAACTTCCCTCACAATTGCCACATGTCCCCATTTGCCTCCATTAGAACAAAGAATATCTCCCAGTTGAGGGGACACGGTCCCTCCATTAGCATATCTGTGCAAATCTCTTTCTGGAGCGCGGTCAAAATAATCATTAGCATCGTCACCTATTACTCTAATTTTCATGCCGTATACTTTGTAGTAGTACCGATTAACATATTCTACACATTGCCATTTCATTCCAGTGCAATAATTGTCCAAATGGTTGTATTTCTGACGGGCGCATGAATTAGAACCATCGTAATAGGCTTTTACTCCATTGTATTCTCCCAAGCATGTGCCCCAATCAGCAACGTATGCACGCGTAATATTCTTTATCGTTCCACACGAACTAAAAATTAAAGCGAGAATGAAAAGCAAAACTACTTCCCTTAGATACCCGCGAATAGCTGCCACCCACTAATACCTCTCTTGGTTCCTTCAGTAGATCTCATAAAAAATGCTATTCTGCAGATGGTAAACTAAATTCTACAAAGTCTACATCCCTCCCTGCGGAAAACTAAATTCTGGAAGGAGCAGGATTTCTTATCGCACTTCACGAAGTTGTTCGCTGATATTTAATAGTGCGCGCATATTAATAAGCATACTAGCTGAACTTTCTTCGAGTATTGAGATTCAACTTCAAAGGAGGGATGAACATGGGAAAGGAGCGAGGAGGCAAGTTTTTCTGGCTCTTTATTCTACTTGCTTTAATTGTTGGGATAATAATTGGAATCGTTCCCGGACTTTCTGTCTACTGGTGGCAAAAATCTTCATTTGAGCAAAAGGGGGCTGAGCTCAAAAAAGCCAATCGGACAATCCAAGAACTTAAAGCCAGGGTAGCTCAGCTTGAATCAGAAAGAGAAGAAGCTCCCCCAGCAGTTACTCCTAGCCCTAAGACAACCAAACCTAAGGTTACCAGGCAATGTGGCTATATAAAGCGAGTCTATAAAAGCGGCGGGAAAAACTATCTTGATATTGATTACATTCAGTTCCTCACTGGCGAAGAAGCTGATGAAGCAGCTCGTGAAGATGGTGAGATTGGTCCAGGAGAACATGTACCCAATGATTACTACATTCGAAACGAAAACCCAAGGATTAGAAAACTTGAGATTGATAGAGGGGTCAAAGTATTTGTTGAAACATATAACGAGGTGGAAAGAGAAGGAATAATCGTCAGAAAACGATCTCTTGACTTTAAAACCTTCAAACAAGTATTTGAGACAAATGACCCCAATAACCAAGTTATGATTCAAAATCCCTATTGGATAACATTGCAAGATAGTATTGTGGTGAAAATAGAAGAACAGTATATTCCTTAAGTTTTAAAAAAATCTAAGAAGTGTCTCGCCACCATAAAGCTGACCAAAGCCTTCTCTTCCCAAGTTCTTTCGAAAACGTCGAACATTTTAAAGGGGAAAAATTCCTAATCCCCCTTGACACCATTCCAATAGAGTTATAATTTTGTAATTGACCGACGGTCGGTCAACTTACGTAAAGCCCCCACTTCACAGAAGGAGGATACATTGGCTCGCGTGGTAAAAGACCCCGAAGAACGTAGAATTGAGTTACTAAAAACAGCTCGAGATTTGTTTTATGAGTTAGGCTACGAACAAACCTCGGTGCAGAAAATTACGGAAACTGTAGGAATTGCTAAAGGTACCTTCTATCACTACTTCCATTCAAAAGAAGATCTCCTTGGTCAGTTAGCTGACTGGCAAACAGAGGAAGTCCTAACAATGGCAGAACATAAAGTTGAAAAGATGGGAGGTAATGCTGTCGAGAAATTCCGAGGTCTTATTGAAAACATAATAAGTTGGAAAACGGAAAATAGGGAAATGATGATAACTTACATCCGGGTGATGTTCCGAGATGAAAATTTTCCACTAAGAAATAAGTTGAATCAAATCTATAGGGAAAAAGTGTACCCTCTCTTTTCTAAAGTTATCCGTCAAGGGACAGAAGAAGGAATTTTTAAGGTGAAGGATATTGAAGAGAGCAGTGAGATCTTTCTTTCAATGTTATTAGGTTGGGCAGAAAGGCTTGCTCCCATAACTCTGTCAGTATTTGAGAATCCAGAACGTATTTCCATTCTCATAAAAAAAGTAAAGGCATTTGAAAATGCCATCGAAAGAATTCTAGGGGTCAAGGAGGGAACTCTCAAAATCTATGATATCGATAAAATAAAAAAATTCTTTTTGGAGGAAGGGTGATTTTCGCTTCAAAGGTTCGTGAATGATTGTGGGGGAATCCTTCCCCCACAAAGATAGCCCCCTTGGTTCGAGTCCTGCCCTCAGAAAGACAAAGCTCTTGCTCCACCCACCTCAAATGGCAGGTAGATCAAGAGCTCAGCTCCCCGGGCCGGACTCGAACCGGCAACCTAGTGGTTACACTTTGCCCCTACGTTTCCATAGGGAGTGGACTATCTCTTCACCATACCCTTCGACTTCGCTCAGGGCTTAGGTGCTGGGCGCTATAAGTCTCTGCACCTTCCCCAACACTTTGGGGCTTGGCTCAGGGTTACCATAGCTAGTTACTGGTTAAATAGTTAAATAAAAAGTTTTTAATCTCCGTTTAACCATTAACCAATCACCATTTAACCAGCCTTAGGCTTCCCTGAATTCACCCAGTTTTCATCCCGATGTTTCCACCGAGAGCTGCCACTTGACAGCCACCCACTCTACCAATTGAGCTACCGGGGAGCGACTTTATTTATTTTTTATTATTCCATATTTCCTCTACCCACCCCATTATTATGCGATGGAGAGTGGTATCGCTAATTCTGATACGGAAAATTCCGAGATTGTGCTTGAACTACCTCATCATCAACTTAATTGCTCGAGGGTCAGAATTACTAAAGCCTATCGCTCCATCAGTTTTCTCGCCTTCGGCTGCGTAAAACGCCGTTCCAACGACAAATAGTTCTCTATTAGTTAAATTACCGATTTGCTTTTTCTATGATTATCTTACCAATCTCCTCTTTTAAACTCAAATGCTATTGATACCTGTCTCGGGAAATAAACCATGTTAGAACAGCTTTTCTAGCCATCATTTGTTTCTGCTGAAATCGCGGGCTATTCTAAAAAATGCCGCTACATTCACTACATCACTCTAAATAGTCTTTGAGTTTTGCGCTACGGCTTGGATGTCTGAGCTTACTTAAGGTTTTGGATTCGATTTGCCTTATACGCTCTCGAGTGACTCCAAAGACCCGACCGACCTCTTCCAAGGTTCGGGGGTGACCATCAATCAACCCGAACCTCAATTCTATTACCTTTCTCTCCCTCTCACTTAAGGTATCTAAGACCTCTCTTAGTTGCTCCTGAAGGAGAGAAAAGGATGCAGCATCGGCCGGGACCTCTGCTTCCTGGTCCTCGATGAAATCTCCCAGTTGGCTGTCCTCTTCCTCACCTATGGGCGTCTCCAGGGATACCGGTTCCTGAGAAATCTTCAAAATTTCTCGAACCTTCTCCGGCGAGAGGTCCATTCCCCTGGCGATTTCCTCAGGGGTGGGCTCCCTCCCCAAATCCTGCAGCAGTTGCCTCTGTACGCGGATGAGTTTGTTTATTGTTTCCACCATGTGGACGGGGATTCGAATCGTTCTCGCTTGATCAGCAATGGCTCTGGTAATGGCCTGTCTTATCCACCAGGTTGCATAAGTGGAGAACTTATATCCCTTGCGATAGTCGAACTTTTCTACCGCCCTGATCAAGCCCAGATTCCCCTCCTGAATGAGGTCGAGGAAAAGCATACCTCTACCCACATAACGCTTGGCGATGCTCACCACTAAGCGAAGGTTTGCTTCCACCAGTTTTCTCTTCGCAACTGATCCTCCCTCAACCAGACGGTTGAGACGGCGAATCTCCGCTCGGGGGAGACCCGAATTTTCCTCCAGCTTCCTTGCAGCCATCTCACCGGCCTCAATCTTTTTGGCCAGTTCAACCTCCTCTTTGGCGGTAAGCAGAGGAACCTTACCGATCTCCTTCAAATACATACGAACGGGATCGCTCGTGGGAACCCTGGTCGAGAGATCCAGCTCTTTTCCAAAATCCTTTTCCAACTCTTCCTCGCTCTCCTCCTCTACATCTCCCACCTCAGCAACGGAATCCACAACTTCAATTCCCTGCTCTAGGAGGTGTGAATAAATGTTCTCAATCTGCTCCGTCGTGAGATCAACCTCCTGGAGAACATCGGCAATCTCATCGGACGACAGTATACCCTTCTCTTTGCCCTTATTAATTAGACGTTTTACTTCTTCGATTTCTAACTCTTTAAGGTGAGCCACCTTTGCTTCCTCCTAATCCCAGAATGATCTGGGATACGACTAGCTTAAACTACTTCTAAGATTCCTTCTCTTCGCCTCCAATTTAAGTAGCTCCTCGAAAAGAGCATCATGCTTTATCGGATTTTTAATCGGATTTATCCGCTCTAATTTGGGCTTAAGAGTATTAATTTGACGTTGAATCTCAAATTCCTTGAGTCTCAATAAAATATCTTTAAAATATTTTTCTCTCTCTTCAACCTCCACTGGTTGAAGCATGAGCTTGCTTATAAGTTTTTGAAGTTCCTCGCGCTTAAATGTATTTAATAAAAGCCCTTGAAATCCATCATCTGATCTGTAATGCGCTCGCGATTTTAAAATCGTAAACAATTCTCTACACTCGGGCAAGGTGAAATGCTCTTCATCCAGTTCAGCGAGTGCAGCTTTGCATTCCTCCGGGTACTGCAATATCAGCCTTAATAACTCCTGCTCGGCTTTCTCCTGAGCACTTGTGATTACCAGGTCTTCGGAGACCTCTTTAGACGCTCTTTTAGTTTTGGATCTCTTCAGTCTCTTTAATTCAAAGAAAAGTGAATCAAGGGAGACATTTAATTCGTCAGCCAACTTTTTCAGGTATTCTTCCTGTGCCACAGCGTTCTTTAGAGCCGCTATGATGGTTAAAGCCTCGCTTGACGCCTTAGTTCGCTGTAAAGATTCACCCAAGTTATACTGGGATAATACCTGTTTTAGGCAAAAATCAATCAGAGGAACGGCATCCTTTAAAAGTTTTTCAAATTCACTCCTCCCGTGTTCAGCAATGAAATCGGCTGGATCTGTACCCATCGGTAATGAAACCACATAAATATCGACTTTCGACTCTCCCAATAATTCCAAACCGCGCTCCACAGCGGCGGTACCCGCCACGTCGGCATCAAAAACCAATATTACCCTTTCCCCGAAACGAGCCAGCAAGCGTAGGTGATCGGAGGTAAAAGCCGTTCCACACGTTGCAACCACGTTTCTTATACCCACAGCGCGCAAAGAGAGGACATCAGTATATCCTTCGACCACCAAGCTTTGACCGGTTTTTGCTATCTCGCTTTTTGAATGATATAAACCATACAGGATTGAACTCTTGTTATAAATGGGTGTTTCGGGTGAATTCATATACTTTGGTGATTCACTTAAGTTCTGGGAATCATCCAGTATTCTCCCACCAAAAGCAATTACCCTACCTCTAACATCAAATATCGGGAACATGATCCTGGAGCGAAACCGGTCATAAAAACCCTTCTCCCCTTTGATTATCAAACCAGCCTCTTCCAACTCATCCAGCTTGAATCCCCTTCCGCATAGGGAATTCAACAACCCATCCCATCGAGAAGGAGCAAGTCCGAGCTTAAAGGCATCGATAATTTCAGCATCATAGCCTCGATTTTTCAAATATTCCCGAGCTTTCCTGCCCTCCTCGCTCTTCAATAGATTGTGAAAGAAATTCATGGTTTCCTTATTCGCTTCGTACAATCTAGCCCGACGAGATTGGCTTTCTTTCGAACCCCTCTCGTACTGCAAGGTATATCCGACCCTGTCGGCGAGTGCCCTCACAGCATCCGGAAAATCGATATTATCCATTTTCATGACAAAAGTAAAAACACCTCCGCCAATTCCGCAGCCAAAACAGTGATAGAGCTGCTTAACGGGATCGACTATGAATGAAGGTGTTTTCTCCTTATGGAAAGGACATAGAGCCTTGAAGGTACGCCCGCTCTTCTTCAGCGGAACGTATTCCGAGATCACCTCAACCAGATCGTTTCTCTCCCTTACTTCGTTTATATCCTCCTCTTTTATGAAACCGTTCATTGGTCCATCCTTTACAGCGAATAAAGGGTTTAAGTGAGTATATTCTGCCAAAATTCTAGGAACAGATCGGGGTTAGAAAATAGGGAAATTCCGAAGAAAGCCCCTCCATTCAAAGGATATTATATCATATTTCCTATCACTTTTCCCCAATTTATACGAACAAATGTTTGAAATCTATAAGCTAGGCTAAATTTCGACAAAAGTTGGGTATCCCCTTCTAAAGTTGAAAATATTTTGGGATGATGGAAAACTTGGGCTTAGATCATCCAGGCTTTGGGAACGAATAGCTGCTCATAGGTTCTTAAAGCATAGCGGTCGGTCATTCCTGCAACATAGTCGCAGACCTTGATGGGCAATTCCTCCTCGGTTTGCGTGTAGAATTCTGGGGGAAGCTTGCGGGGATCCTTAAGATAATAGAAAAATAGGGTTTTGAGAACCCTTTTTGCCTTCTCATCCTCCATTTTCGCAGGTGAGTCCATATATACTCGCTGCATCAAGAAATTTCTTAAGTTCTCCATGGCCTCGGCAAAGATTGGACTCATTTGGATTCTACCTTCACCCCGTGTCTGCCGACAGGCAGGCGCGCTGCTCCTAATCATATCCATAACCATGGTATTTATCCGTATACCATGGTATTTACCCAGGATTTCGAGGGGACCCTGGGGTAGATCACGCTGGGATAAAATTCCTCCTCTGATAGCATCGTCGATGTCATGATTGATATAGGCGATGCGATCCGCTATCCTCACGATTTGTCCCTCCAGTGTGGAGGGGGACTCATCTCCCGTGTGGTGAAGGATTCCATCTCTAACCTCCCAGGTGAGATTGAGACCTTTGCCTCCATATTCGATGAAATCCACCACCCGTAGAGATTGCTCATTATGTCTGAAGGCACAAGGTAGGTTTGGGTAAAGCTCGGGGTTCTCATCCTTCACCTGGCACAAACATTCGGTTAAGGCCTCCTCTCCTATGTGACCAAAGGGAGTATGACCGAGGTCATGACCCAGAGCAATGGCTTCTGTGAGATCCTCATTCAATTTAAGGGAGCGAGCTATAGTGCGTGAGATCTGACTGACCTCGAGAGTGTGAGTGAGCCTTGTGCGGTAATGATCTCCCTCGGGAGCCAGGAAAACCTGGGTTTTGTGGGAAAGCCTGCGGAAAGATTTGCAATGAACAATGCGGTCTCTATCGCGCTGGAAACAGGTACGAAGGCTACAGGGTTCATCGGGGAATTTACGTCCCTTAGAATTTACACTCAATTGAGCGCGGGGCGACAGAAGCTTCTTTTCTTCCTTTTCTATACGTTCACGGATGTTCATACCAATCTCGATTAGCAACGAGCGATCAAATTCGATTTTCGATCAGCGACTAGCGATCAGCGATTAAATTATCATTTTCTCTAACGCTATTCGCTAGTCGAATGTCGCTCATCGGCATTTCAGGGCTTCGTGGTAGAGTCTGGTGCCCAGGACCTTAGCTCTATTTACGGCATCTTTATCTTTTTGAGCTGGTCTTTGTCCACAAACCCCTTGATGTCCAGCATCATATTCGGAAGAGCCATCACCAACCACGCTCATGCCGTGGATGAGCATGATATCGTGGAGCGCCCTCAAAGTGGTTTCCTGACCACCGAAACGGGAATTGCCAACGGCTACCGCTCCTCCCACCTTGCCGATCAAAGCCCTCTCAGTTCTCAAGTGCCGAGTCTTATCCCAGAAGGCCTTCACTTGAGCGGAAACCGTTCCAAAGTAGACGGGACTTCCCAGGACTACCCCATCAGCTTGCTTTAATAGATTGAAGACCTCTTCCAGAGGAGTTCTCTCAAAACAACTCTTATCACAAGGGCTAGAGCAGGCATCGCAATAGGGCTTCTCCTGCCCAGCTAAAACCTCCGTGACATGGATGATTTTGGTTTTTGCCCCCTTTTCCTTGGCAGCTTGCAACACGCACTCCAAGAGAAAGGCTGTATTCCCATCTTTATTCGGGCTACCATTAATCCCCACTATCAACATTAGTAGTTCACCATTGACCGTTAATAAAACTCGTTTCCCATTGACTAATTAGTTAACTTGCCGTTTTTATATAAAATCCTAAATTCTAAGCCCGAAATCCTAAACAATATCTAAATCCCAAGGACCCAAAACTTATTTTACCTTTCCTATCATGGAACCGAAGATTTTACACCTTACTTATCACCGTACTTATCACCGCGTAGGTGATAATGGTTTAGATGAAACGGTGAACTGTGAACGAATTAACTAGTAGATTATTTGGTGAGATCTTCTCCGCCGCCAATTCTGGCCTGGGCAGCAGCTAAACGAGCTAAGGGTACCCTATAAGGCGAGCAGCTCACATAGTCCAGACCTATGTGATCGCAAAACTTCACTGATCTTGGCTCGCCCCCATGCTCACCACAGATACCCAATTTGAGTTCGGGGTTTGCCTTTCGTCCAAGTTCACATGCCAT
>DDKQ01000055.1:0-1113 GCA_002339355.1 Candidatus Subteraquimicrobium carltonvillense
TTCTTGCGTATCTCCTTAAAAAGCGGATTTTCCTCCCCTTCCTCTCGAATGATTTGAGACAGGGTTTTCATCTCAAGCTTCCTATCCAAATTCTTCCACAGTTCATCGAAGTATCTACCTCTGATGGGAAATGTGCAATAAGTAATTGGGGGACCTTTATCCAATTCCTCGGTGACCAAATGGATCATGATCCCTGTTCTAAGTTGTCGCGTTTCAATCAACTTCCAGATAACTTCCTGCCACGCACCGGTGGGACCCCCAGGGGCGGCGGGGTGAAGGTTAATCATAGGATATTTTCTACACATTTCCCCACTTACGATGAGCATATACCCGGCCAAAACGATGAGCTCGGGGTCATATCCCTCCAATAGTCCGATGACCTCCCGATGGTATCGATCCCTCCACTCCTCAAGAACAATGGAACATCCCTTGCCCCTCCCCCGTACATCTGGCTCAAATTTTTTGGAGGAAAAGCAAATCAGAGGAATACCGAGGCTTTTCACCAGCTCAAAGAATTTGTCGCTCTCCTCCGCTTCGCCCTCACCCCTATCACTGAAGACGAAGATAATTTGAGCTTTAATGGCGCCTTCCTTTATGCCCGAATGAATCGTGGTTAAAAGATCCCGAGCGGCCTTATCTCGACCCGTGGAGAACCAGCCAATTTTATAACCCATCGCCACCTCTCCTCCACTGACTCAAATTCCTTAAAACCTGGGTTAAGAACAGTTTATCGGGGTATTTCCCCCTCCCATATCCCGTTATGCTCAGAGCTGCCGCTTTGGTGGCGAGCTTGGCACACTCATATAATGGTCGCTCCAAAAGTAGACCAGCTAAAAACCCTGCAGCATAAACATCTCCAGCTCCCGTCTTGTCCATTACTTCAACCCTTTCGGCTGGAATGCTGAATTCCTGCGTCTGGGATAAAATATGGGATCCTCGCTCGCCGAGTTTGCAAGCAACGATGGAGCATCCCATGTTCAACAACTCCTTGGCACCCGTGGAAAAATCCTTGCCGGTCAAAAGCTCAATTTCTCTATCGGTGATGAAGATCGCAAAACTTCTCTTTATTATGGGAAGTATTTCCCTTAAGTTCCGATTGGCATAGATTTCGCC
>DDKQ01000055.1:1507-8106 GCA_002339355.1 Candidatus Subteraquimicrobium carltonvillense
GCCATGAGGGGTAAGTCACCGATGAAAGAAGTCATGTGCAAAAATTGTGCATCCTTGATGTAATCCAAATCGATTTCATCGAAGGTTAAAGTATCATTACAATTCGGGAGGATTAAGGTCGATCTATCCTTGAATTCATCGAGTACGGAAAGGCAGATACCGCTGCGTTCATTCTTCAGGATTCTACTGGTATCCACACCCATCATGCTGCGGATTAAAAAATCACCTTCGCTATCCCTCCCCACCTTTCCCACAAAACCCGTGGAGAAACCCATTCTGGATAAGGCTACGGCTGTATTCGCGGCTTGACCACCCCCACTTTTACCTCGCAATTTTCCCACATTTTGTAAAAGGCGTTTGACGGAATCGAATTCCTTCAAATCAGTGAAAATCTCAGCACCTGACCGAAACTTTATGCTCCCTTTGCCCAGTTCAAGGCGAGCAACCTCATAGATGAAATCAACATTCAAAGCCCCGAGTCCTATGACGTCTTTCATTCCACAGCCGATGGTTCCTTCTCTAGCATGAACTTGGTGATCTTTAAATCCTTGGGAATTCTTATGGGATAAACTCCATCAAAGCAAGCGAGACAAAAATCCTCATAGGGTCGCCTGGTGGAGGCGACCAAAGCCTCCATGCTCAGGTAATGGAGGCTATCCGCTCCGATGAACTCCCTTATCTCCTCCACACTTTTTGTGGAAGCGATGAGTTCCGAGCGATTTGCGGTGTCGATGCCATAAAAGCAAGGATATTTAATGGGTGGAGAGCTTATCCTCATGTGCACTTCCGTTGCGCCGGCTTCCTTCAAGATTCGAACGATCTTTTTAGTGGTATTACCTCGAACAATGGAGTCATCCACCACAACTAGACGCTTCCCCCTGATGACCTCCCGTAAGGGATTGAGCTTGAGCCGAATTCCCATCTGGCGCATTCTTTGACTGGGCTCGATGAAAGTTCTCCCAATATATCTATTTTTGATTAGCCCTTCGCCAAAGGGTATCCCCGATTCTTCAGCGAATCCCACCGCCGCAGATGTACCGGTATCGGGGACGCCGATGACCAAATCTGCATCGGCGGGCGCTTCCTCCGCCAACCTTATTCCCATGGATTTTCGAGCATAGTAAAGATTCCTGCCATAGAGAGAACTATCCGGACGGGCAAAGTAAATGAATTCAAAGATACACAGGGAGAGCTTGGTCAAGGGTACAGCCTGCTCAGTATGAATCCCATCCTCATTTATCACCACCATTTCCCCGGGTTCGATATCTCTCAGGTACTTCGCTCCCACGATATCGAGGCCACAGGTTTCCGAGGAGATCACGAAATACCTCCCCAATTTCCCTATACATAGGGGACGAATCCCATAAGGATCACGGATGGCAATGAGCTTATCCTCGGTCAAAATGACGACGGAATAGGCGCCTCGAAGGAATTTCATGGCCCTTCTGATGGCTTCACCGATCCCGAGATGGGCATATTTAGCCACCAATGCCGCGATTACCTCGCTGTCGCTTGTGGATTGGAGTCGGATACCTTCCCCGAGAAGCATCTCTCGAAGCTGTTGTGTGTTAATGAGATTGCCGTTGTGGGCGATGGCCAGAGTTCCTTTAAGATACGGCTTCTCGATGGGTTGAGCGTTTTCCAAACGTGTCGAGCCAGTGGTAGAGTAACGGACGTGCCCCACGGCGATATGCCCTTTGAGGGAAGCCAAGCTTTGCTCATCGAAAACCTGAGGTACGATTCCCATATCCTTAAAGATGGAGATCGAAGAACCATCGGCAACCGCTATTCCCGCGCTCTCTTGCCCGCGATGCTGGAGACCATGAAGTCCGAAATAGGTGAGCCGGGCTACATCCTCTCCTGATGCATAAATTCCGAAGACACCACAGGCCTCCCCCTGTTTATCAGGGTAGTTGCGGGTTGCGGGTTGCGGGTTGCGGGTTTTCCCCTCTGCCTCTTGTCCAAACTCCGAACTCCGAACTCGGAACTCGGAACTCGGATCCTTTAAAGTTTGACCAAACATTCCAGTGCTTCTTGCCACCTTCTCGCTAAATTGCTCACCTGCAAATTGATTTTATCATCAATGACCAGTGCATTTCCACCTATCCGCCCTAGAATGGTCACCGGGGCTCTAAACTCTCTGGCTAATTTCTCTAATTTGGGTAAGTTTTCCTCCCTAAGGGAAACAATTATTCTCGATTGCGACTCACTGAATAATAAGTTGGGAGTTGGGAGTTGGGAGTTGGGAGATATTGGATTTTCTTGTATTCTGTATCCTGCATCCTGTATCCTGACCATTGCGCCAAGACCTCCGATGATGCAACACTCAGCCAAGGTAACGGCGAGTCCTCCTTCGGAACAATCATGAGCTGAAAGGATCAATCCCTCTTGAATTGCCTTCAAGCAAAGTCTTTGGACGGCAATTTCCCTTCCCATATCCAAAATGGGAGGAGAACCAGCGACTAAATTGTGAACCACCTTTAAATATTCGCTTCCACCCAATTCGGGCAAGGTTATCCCCAAAAGGGCAATGACGCTGTCTTCCTCCTTAAAACTCAAGGTGCAGCGATGCGAGATGTCCTCTAAAATTCCCACCATCCCAACGGTGGGCGTTGGGTAGATGGCTTCTCCAAAGGATTCATTGTAAAAGCTTACATTTCCGCTGACCACGGGTATCCCAAGCTCTGTACAAGCTTCACTTAAGCCCCTAACAGCTTCCCTAAATTGCCAGAAAATTTCGGGTTTTTCGGGACTACCGAAATTCAAACAATCGCTGACAGCCAAGGGCTTGGCTCCCGAGCAAACCAGATTTCGTGCGGCTTCAGCGACAGCAATTTTGGCCCCAACGAAGGGATCCAAATAGCAATAGCGACCATTACAATCTACGGTCAGGGCGAGACCCTTATTGGTTCCCTTGATCCGCAAAACGGAGGCATCCGAGCCGGGCAGAACAACCGTATTTACCTGAACCATGTGATCGTATTGCTCGTAAATCCATTTGCGGCTGCAGATATTCGGCGAAGAGAGAATATACAAAAGAACCTCATTGAAATCGGAAGGGTCCTCCAACCTGGTGAGGTCATATTTTTGAAGTTCGTCAACATAAGATGGCTTTTCAGCCTGAGCATAATAGATGGGGGCATCGTGAGCTAAGGATCTCGCGGGCATCTGACCAACTATGTCCTTCCCCTCAAAAATCCTTAAGATACCAGTATTGGTGACTTTACCGACCACGGTGGCATCGAGACCCCACCTGCGACAGACATCTATTGCTTTTCCCAAATTTTCAGGAGTCGCAATGGCCAGCATTCTCTCCTGAGACTCCGAAATCATTACCTCCCAGGGCTTCATGTCCCTTTCCCTGCGTGGCACCTTTAAAACGTCCACGTCCATGCCCATCCTCGCTCTACTTGCAGTCTCGCAGGTGGCACAGGTAAGACCGGCTCCACCAAGGTCTTGCAAGCCCACCAAAAGCTTTTTCTCCACGAGCTCAAGGCAGGCTTCAATGAGAAGTTTCTCAGTGAAGGGGTCACCCACCTGGACAGATGGACGTTTTTCTTCAGCCTCTTCGCCAAATTCGCGAGATGCGAGGGTGCTCACCCCACCAATCCCATCCCGACCCGTTTTTGACCCTATGAGAATAACAAGGTTCCCAGCTCCCTTAGCTATCCCCCTGACTAGCCCTTCGCACTCGGCGAGTCCCATACACATCACATTGACCAGGGGATTTTCTTCATAAGCGTCTTCGAAGTGGACCTCGCCTCCCACCGTGGGCACTCCAACGCAGTTATGGGTGATGATTCCACTTGTGGTAACAAAAAGATGAGTGTCCTCAACTTCGATATCGTAAACAAACTGCTCATCTTCCACCTCTTCTATTTTTCTGACTTTAACTGTTGACAATCCATTTCGGATTTTGTGCCTAGGAAAACTGAAAGTCGTTCCATTATACTCATTTAGAGCCTGTGCGATTCTTTGGTTTACTTCTGAGGAAAACCATTCTTTGGCCTTGCTAATTGAGGAATAATCTTGTATTTCGAGACGGAAGGCTTGGCGAACATTGACAATCCTACCTTGAATATGAGGACAAGGCTTAGCTTTATATAGGTAAGGGGTGATACCAAAATCTTGTAAAAGCAAAATTACTTGCTGATAGAGTTTCTCGCTCACTGTGCTGAACGTGATTTTTACTTTGCTTCCAGGATGGGACGGAAATCTTACTGATGCATCTCCTCTAAAAAGCCCTTTTAAGAGTTCTTCACGAATCTCTTTACTTTGTTTTAAAAGTGCCTCTGGGATGCTCTTCCTGTGGGCATAATTCCCGCAGCCAAGCACGCTTTTTATTAACCATGCAAAAATCCATGAGGATAAATAAATGGCAATGGTGCTCTTCCTATGGTAGACTGAAAATCTGATATGGTATTTCCTCAAAATGTTGCAAACATCTTGCGCATACTCTTTTTCTCTCTTGCCAAAGACCCAGATGATTTTGAAAGTGCTTCCATTCTTTGAAATGCAACCCTCGGAAAGATAATAGCCAACCAACCTGGCAAAATCGCTATCAATTTCAAAAACCGCGGGAACGTAATTGGTCTTCCCACTTAGGAGATAAAGCTTTAAATCCTTTCTAGAAAATCCAAGAGCTTTTTCCAGCTTTAAAAATATCTCAAGAGGCATAGCTCCCTTTTTTAAGTAGCTATATCTCTGCATCACACCTTTTATTGCCTTTCTAGCCTCCTGACGAAGATATTTATCCACCATAATTTTTCGCGGCAACTTCACAAAAATAGACTTACCACAGTCAGTAAGAAGAGAAACCAAATCGATGACATGTTCCGCATGCTCGGTTGGAAAAGAATTAACGATTGGCAATTCATCGCCCACATTTACCTCGGCAGCCTTAATCACACAAAGCTCACCGGATCGAAAAACCGGAGTTGGATGATCGGGCGTGACTTTAAGAGTTCTACCCATAGTTGTGGAAATCTTGAGGAACCGATCAGAAAACTTTTTAAAAATCCTTGTCACCCTTCGCCAACATACTCTTCCACTGAGCGGATCGTAAGACAAAACCTTAAACTGGCGACCGGGTTTGGTTATCCCAGAACTACCTTGAGGAATAAATTTTTCAAGGTATTCACCGATTCTCACGTGCTTGATCTCGCCGCAATTCTCCACAACTAACCATTCATCACAAGTTAAACAGTTGCCGTAAGCGCTTATACCAGCGACGACCTGCTCAAGAAGATACTTAACCTTCGATTTTTGAGGGGAACCGAAACAAAGGGAATCCAAAAGGGCAATGGGTCTCGCTCCCATGGCCAAGATGTCGCGGATTATGCCACCCACACCGGTCGCCGCACCTTGAAAGGGCTCAATAGCGCTGGGGTGATTGTGTGATTCTACTTTAAAGACAACGGCTAGACCATCGCCTATATCGATGACCCCGGCATTTTCACCGGGACCTTGCAGGACATGAGGGGCTTGAGTGGGAAGGATGGTCAGAACCGGCTTGGAATGCTTATAGGCACAGTGCTCCGACCACATCACCGAATACATGGCCAGTTCCAAAAAGTTCGGCTTTCGCCCCAGGACATCGACGATGCGGTCGTACTCCTCCCCTTTTAATCCAAGTACCCTGTAAACTTCCGACATTTAGTCAACCCTTCAAAAATCATTTTCCCATCCTCGGATCCCAAAAGCGATTCTATAGCTCTTTCGGGATGGGGTATGAGTCCAAAGATGTTACCATCTCTGTTACATATCCCGGCGATATTATCCAAAGCACCGTTGGGATTTGCCTCTTCGGTAACTCGACCCTCCTGGTCACAATATCTTAAAATTATTTGACCGCCATCTTGGAGTTCTAACAGGATTTTCTGGTCTACAAAGTAATTGCCATCATGATGGGCAATGGGAAGCTTGAGTACATCTCCTATCTTTGTGGCACGTGTCCATGGGGTACGGTCGTTTTCCACCCTGACGTTCACATATTTGCAAATGAATTTGAGGCTTTTGTTACGAAGCATGGCCCCGGGCAAAAGACCCGCCTCTAAAAGAATTTGAAATCCATTGCAGATGCCCAAAACCAATCCACCACGCCGGGCGTATCTTTCAACGGCTTTCATCACCGGAGAGAAGCGGGCGATGGCTCCGGTCCGAAGATAATCCCCATAAGAGAAACCACCAGGTAGGATAATACAGTCAAAATTCGAGAGATCCACATCTCCATGCCAAATGTAGTCCACATCCGCCCCCACCACCCGGCAAGCATGGTAGCAATCCTGATCACAGTTAGAACCGGGAAAAACCACAACTCCAAATTTCACTTAATTCCCCCATTTGAATTTTTGATTTCTACCTGGGCTATTAACAAGTCAGGTTTATTCTAGACATTCGAGGGGTAAGTGCTTAAGAAAACCGTGTCGGAGCCTCGCTTATGAAAACTTCTTAAGCATTCTCTTAAGTTTGTAGCGAGGCGAGACGCGAGCGGCCCCGTGAAGCTCGTTTCACTCGCTAACGGGGTAAACGGCCGACTGCGCCTGCCCCGTGGGCACGACAGTGCCTCTTCGGGGTGTTTTCGGAGCACTTCACCCCGA
>DDKQ01000055.1:8414-13238 GCA_002339355.1 Candidatus Subteraquimicrobium carltonvillense
TTCGGGGTGTTTTCGGAGCACTTCACCCCGACCATGGTGTTAATCCATCTTGTTAATAATACAATTTACCACCTCATTCGAGGATTCTTTTGCGTTATTTCTCAATCTCAAAGGAATAATTCTCGATAACCGGATTGGCGAGGAGCTTTCGACACATCTCTTCAACCTGTTGAGGAATCTCATCTTCTTCGACATCGCTCATGTAAAGCTCGATGAACTTGCCAATTCGAACATCTTCTACATCTCGAAATCCCAAAGATTTTAAAGCCTTCGCTACCGTCGCCCCCTGGGGATCTAAAATCCCTGGTTTTAAGGTTACATACACTTTTACCTTTGGCATTTGCTCCCCCCGCAAGAAGTAAATGAAGCTACATAACCTTGAACCTAGAACCTTCAATGATTAAAGGTTTTCCAATCTCTTGAAGATGGTATCGATATTCCGTAAATAATATCGTAAGTCGAAACAGTCCTCGATTTCCCCAGGTGAAAGGTACTTGGTTATCTCAGTATCCTTGAGGAGCAGGTCTTTGAAATTTTCCTTACCATGCCAGACCCTCATGGCATTGGTTTGCACCAATCGGTAAGCCTCTTCCCGAGAAAGACCCTTTTCCACCAGTCTCAAGAGCACTCTCTGGGAAAAGATGATTCCCCCTGTTTTCTCCAAATTCTTTCTCATATTTTCGGGATAAACGATTAAGCCCTCCATGACTTCGGTGAATTTATTGAGCATGTAATCCAAAAGAAGGGTACTATCCGGGATGATCACCCGCTCCACCGAGGAATGGGAGATATCCCGCTCATGCCACAAGGAAATATTCTCCAAGGCACTGAAGGCATTTGCCCGAACGATCCGCGCCAAGCCCGATATGCGCTCGCAGATGATGGGGTTTCGCTTATGGGGCATCGCCGAAGAACCCTTCTGCCCTTTGGCGAAGGGTTCTTCGACCTCCAAAATATCGCTCCTCTGAAGATTCCGAATCTCGGTGGCGAATTTATCCAAGGAGGAAGCTATTATCCCCAGAGTGGTTAAAAATTCAGCGTGCCTATCCCTCTGTAAAATCTGGGTTGATACCTGAGCCGGTCTTAAACCCAATTTATTGCAAACGTACTCTTCAACATAGGGATCGACATTGGCGTAAGTGCCCACGGTTCCCGATATCTTGCCATACCTGATGGTCTCCCGAGCACTCTTGAGGCGGCGGAGGTTTCTCTTCATTTCAAAGATCCAGAGAGCCAATTTAAAACCGAAGGTAATGGGCTCGGCATGGATTCCGTGGGTACGTCCGATCATCACCGTATCCTTGTGTTCGATGGCTCGACGCTTGAGCACATCCATGAGTTTTTGTATATCCGCAATCAAGATATCCGCGGCCTCCACCATTTGAAGGGCAAGACCCGTATCCAGGATATCCGAAGAGGTCATCCCATAGTGGATAAATCGGGAGGCCGGTCCGACGTGCTCCGCTACATTCGTTAAGAAGGCGATGACATCATGGCGAGTTTCCCTCTCGATTTCATCTATCCGTTCCGGATCGAATCCCGCTTTAGCTTTGATCTCTCCCACGGCCGCTTCGGGAATCTTACCCAGTTTCGCCTGAGCTTCGCAGGCGAGTATCTCTATCTCCAGCCACTTTTGATATTTATTTTTGACGCCCCAAATGGCTTTCATACGTGGTAGGCAATAGCGATCTATCATATATCTTCTACTTCCCCTCCCCATATTGGGCCGCCAGATCACCTTTGAATTCCTTCAATTTTTTTCGAACATCGGAATACTTGAGAGCCAGGATTTGAGCCGCAAGAATTGCCGCATTTTTTGCGCCTCCGATGGTCACCGTGGCCACGGGTACCCCATGGGGCATCTGAACTATGGACAGGAGTGAGTCCAAGCCACCAAGATCCTTCGAGCTCAAGGGTACCCCAATCACTGGTAGTGTGGTCTGGGAGGCGATAACCCCGGCCAAGTGAGCAGCTTTCCCCGCACCCGCGATGATTACCTCCAGACCCTTCTCTTCAGCCGTTGAAGCATAATCACGGACGAGCTTTGGAGCCCGATGAGCCGATAGGATCCTCTCTTCGTAGGGAATACCGAACTTCCTCAAGATGGACTTCGCTTCATCCATCACGGGTTTATCGGTGGCACTCCCCATAACTATCCCAACCCGTGGCTTTGCCATAATTATTCTCCCTTTCTTAGCCTTATAATCTCCCTTCTTCTTGCGTGGCTCGCAGAGCAATATCTCTTCTATAATGCATCCCTTCAAAGTGGATTTTTCCCACGGCTTCATAGGCACGTTTTCTCGCTTCCTCAAAGGAGGAGCCAACTGCACTCACATTGAGAACCCTGCCACCTGCAGTCACCGGCTTTCCATCCTCGAGGGCGGTGCCGGCGTGGAAAATTTGGACTCCTGAGACCTGGGATGCTTCCTTCAACCCGCTAATTTCAAACCCCTCTTTATAACCCCCAGGGTAGCCTCCAGAAGCAATGACCACGGTGACACACCTGCTGGGTAGCCACTGGAGCTTACACTTTAAAAGATTGCCCTCCGTCACAGCGAGCATGATTTCAACGAGATCGCTTCCCAAAAGAGGAAGGATCGCCTGGCTTTCGGGGTCTCCAAATCGACAGTTAAATTCCAAAACCTTCGGTCCCTGGGGGGTCAGGATGAGACCTCCATAGAGGACACCTTTGTACTCCAAACCCTCTTTAAATAAACCGGCGATTGCTGGTTCGAGGATTCCGGTGATAATTTCCTCATGGATTTCTTTGGTGACAATGGAAACGGGCGAGTAAGAGCCCATTCCACCAGTATTGGGACCCTTATCTCCATCAAAGACCCGTTTATAATCCTGAGCGGGGATCATGGGAAGCACGGTATAACCATCGGTAAAGGCAAATACCGAGACCTCTTCTCCTTCAAGATACTCCTCTATGATGACCTTCTTCCCCGCGGAACCGAATTTACCATGAATGAAACGATCCCTAAGGGCACTGATGGCTGCCTCCTGATCGAAAACGAGGGTTACGCCTTTGCCTCCCGCAAGTCCATCAGCTTTTACGGCAAAGGGGGAATTATGGCGTTTGACATAGGCAACCGCCTCTTCATAATCGGTGAAGACCACCCCATCACCAGTAGGGATGCCATATTTCTCCATGATGGCCTTGGCAAAACTCTTGCTCCCCTCGATTAAAGCGGCTTGCTTGCGGGGACCGAAGATGCGAAGGCCTCTCGCCTCAAAAACATCGGTGATACCTTCCACTAGGGGAGCTTCGGGACCCACAACGGTGAGGTCAATTTTCTTGCCCCAAGCGAAATCAGCAAGGGCATCATTATCATGAATGTCGATATTTACACACTGGGCCAATTCCGATATTCCAGCATTCCCGGGAGCACAATAGATTTCACCAACGAGAGGGCTCTTGCTTATCTTCCACATGAGGGAATGCTCACGCCCGCCTCCACCTATGACGAATACCTTCATGGAATTAATCCCCCAGGTATGATGGTTTGATCCCGCCTGGGGCCGACCGAGATCATCTCGATTGGCACCCCCGCCAACTCTTTTATCCTTGAGATATATCGCTTTGCAGCCGGGGGCAGATTCTCATACCGCTTTATATCAGAGATATCCCGCTGCCAGCCTTCAAGTTCTTCATAAATCGGTATACACTTGTGAAAAATTGTCTGATGAGGTGGAAAATGGGGATAGAATTTCCCCTCATATTCGTAGCCTACGCAAATCTTTAGGGTCTTAAAAGTGGAGAGTACATCGAGTTTTGTCAGGACTATGCCGTTTATTCCATTGACCAAGACGGCATACTTAAGAAGAACGGCGTCAAACCAGCCACAGCGACGAGGGCGTCCTGTGGTCGTGCCATACTCCACGCCAATTTGACGCATTTTCTCCCCTATTTCATCGCCTTGCTCTGTGGGGAAGGGGCCCGATCCCACACGGGTGACATAGGCTTTGGCCACACCAATCACCTTATCGATCTTGGGTGGTCCCACCCCTGCTCCCGCACATGCTCCGCCGGCAACGGGTGAGGAAGAGGTAACAAAGGGATACGTCCCATGATCGAGATCGAGCAAGGTGCCTTGAGCGCCTTCGAATAAAACATTTTTTCCTTCGTCCAAGGCTTGATTTATCATCAATGAGGTATCGGTGATATAGGGCTCCAACCGCTTTGCATAGTACATATAATCGGAGATGATCTTCTCGTCATCCAGCGGCTCAAGCTCGTATATCTTCATTAAGATGGCATTCTTTATTTCCAAAGCCTGCTTTAGCTTCTTGCGAAAAATCTTCATATCCAAGAGATCCTGCACTCTAATTCCGACGCGAGCGGCTTTATCCGCATATGTGGGTCCGATGCCCTTTCGAGTGGTGCCGATCTTCGCCTTGCCCAACTGGAGCTCAACCGCCCTATCCAATACTAGATGATAGGGCATGATGAGATGGGCATTACCGCTCACAAAGAGTTTTTTAGTGCTTACCCCCCTGGCTTCGAGGCCATCTATTTCCTCGATGAGAACCTTGGGATTGACCACGACTCCATCGGCGATAACCGAGGTTATGTGGGAATAAAGTATCCCTGAGGGAATTAAATGGAATCTGAACTCATGGTCGGTTTCAACGACGGTGTGTCCCGCATTATCCCCACCATTATAGCGGACCACCATATGCATATCGTCAGCGAGAAAGTCAGTTACCTTCCCCTTTCCTTCATCGCCCCACTGCGTCCCGATGAGCACAATTCCCGGCACTCTAACACCCCCCATGGTTGGTAGGTAGTTGGCCCTATTTCATTTAGTTTTGAACCTT
>DDKQ01000038.1:0-4127 GCA_002339355.1 Candidatus Subteraquimicrobium carltonvillense
CAATTAAGTGCAAGAAGAGTGGTGAGTCGGAGAATATCCTCATTTACCTCACGGGTCATGGGTTTTTCGATCTCGCTGCTTACGACGACTACCTCGCTGGCAAACTCCAGGATTATGAATATCCCAAGGAGAAGATAGAAGAAGCTTTGACCCATTTACCCAAAGTCTAAATAGTGGGGAAACTACCGACTTTATAATGGTTAGAGTTAAAATATGTGGCATAACCAATTTAGAAGATGCGTTCCTGGCGGTGAAACTGGGAGCGGATGCTTTGGGTTTTGTCTTTGCCCAAAGCCCGCGATGCATTGAGCCTCAAGTGGCTGCTGAAATCATAAAAGCCATTCCTCCCTTTGTGAGTGGGGTGGGAATTTTTGTCGACGAAGATGAAACCTGGGTTAAAACGGTTGCCACCATATGCGGCTTAGATGCTCTGCAATTTCACGGAAAGGAGTCGGCGAGTTATTGCATGCAGTTTGAACGGAAGGTGATCAAAGCCTTTCGAATCAAGCAACTCTCGGATTTGGATATATTCCCGGGATACAAAGCAGTTGATGCCTTCCTTTTGGATACCTTTGTTGAAGGAACATGCGGGGGAACGGGCAAGACATTCGATTGGAGGATTGCCAGGAAGGCAAGGGAATTTGGAAAACCAATCATCCTTTCTGGAGGGCTTAATCCCGATAACGTTGCTGAGGCGATTCGATTGGTTAAGCCCTATGCCGTCGATGTCAGCAGTGGTGTAGAAAAAGAACCGTGCAAAAAGGACCCCGATAAATTAAGAGCATTCTTTGAAAATGTCCATAAGTTGGGAGTCTCTTAGTAAGTAGGTATAATTTACTCACATTGGTAACACTTATATTTAGACTTTTGCATTTTTAGGCAAAAACTCACTCATTTGAAGATTTAACTGTATTATTAATGAAAGGGGTTAACACTATGGTCGGGGTGAAGTGCTCGTGAGCCCACGCGGTCGGCCTGGTTTCAGTTTAACAAAGCCATACTCCGGCCGCCGCCCCGTACGGGCAGGTTTTCTTAAGCACTTACCCCTCCCTCGAATGTATAAATGTAAACCTAACTCGTTAATAGTCCAATTTACAGTTTAAATTTTAACTTAAATTACTGTAGGAATTCTGTAAACAAATGGGAGATGTTTGAATTGTTGTTGCCGGACAGAACTGGTCATTTCGGCGAGTTTGGTGGGAAATTTGTTCCAGAGACATTGATGACCGCCCTCGCTGAACTGGAGGAAGCTTACAACAAATATAAAGAGGATGAAGATTTTCAGCGAGAGCTTGACTACTATTTAAAAGAGTATGCGGGACGTCCCACACCCTTATATTTCGCCGAGAGACTGACTCAACGCTTTGGAGGAGCCAAAATTTATTTGAAGCGGGAAGACCTATGCCACACCGGTGCACATAAAATTAACAACACCATCGGGCAGGTCCTCTTGGCTAGGAGGATGGGCAAGACCAGAATCATTGCCGAAACTGGAGCAGGTCAACACGGGGTTGCCACCGCCACTGCAGCTGCGATGTTTGGAATTCCCTGCCAGGTGTACATGGGCGAAGAGGATGTCAGGAGACAATCTCTCAATGTTTTCAGGATGAAATTACTTGGTGCGGAGGTGATTCCGGTCTCAAGTGGTAGCAAAACATTGAAGGATGCCATCAACGAAGCCATAAGGGATTGGGTAACCAATGTTGAGACCACTCACTATGTTATAGGCTCCGTTGTCGGTCCCCATCCATATCCAATGATGGTTCGCGATTTCCAAACCGTGATTGGCAGGGAAACCAAGGAGCAGATATTGGAGAAGGAAGGGTGCCTTCCGGATTATATAGTTGCCTGTGTTGGTGGAGGCAGTAATTCCATAGGCATCTTCTATCCCTTTCTTGAGACCAGAGTCAAATTGATCGGAGTGGAAGCGGCTGGACTGGGACTCAAAACCCGGAGGCACGGTGCATCTCTTTGCGAGGGGACGAAGGGCATACTCCACGGCTCCTTAAGCTATGTACTTCAAGACCAATATGGGCAAATCAGACCGGCTCATTCTATCTCCGCTGGGTTGGATTATCCGGGGGTGGGACCAGAACACAGCTATCTGAAGGAAAAAGGTCTCGCCACCTACAATGCTATCACTGATGAAGAGGCATTAGAAGCATTTCAACTTCTCTCGGAAACCGAAGGCATCCTTCCCGCCTTAGAACCAGCTCATGCTATCGCTTATCTTAAACAACTCGCCCCAAATCTATCTGAGGATGAGATAATTGTGGTGAATCTCTCAGGTAGAGGCGACAAAGACGTCCAGGTGGTTGCTCAGGCATTGGGGATCGAAGTATAAGTGAATTCTCATGAGTAGAATCGAGGAAAGATTTACAAAGCTTAGAGGGGAAGGAAGAGGCGCCTTAATTCCCTATATAATGGCCGGTTACCCCACCTTAGAAAGTTCTCGAAGGATTATAGAGGCACTGGCTAAATGGGGCGACATCATCGAAATCGGGATCCCCTATTCGGATCCGCTTGCCGATGGTGCAACCATTCAAAAGGCATCTGTGGTAGCGTTATCACACGGAATAAAGACACCACAAGTTCTGGAGATGATCGAAGATCTCAGGAGGGTAACTGATACCCCATTTGTCATCATGACTTACTACAATGCGATTTATAAATATGGTCTTGACGCCTTTGCAAAAGCCGTTGCAGGGGTGGGAGTCGATGGAGTGATTATCCCGGATTTACCTCCTGAGGAGGCTCACCCTTGGCGCTCGGCTGCCGAGGCAAATTCCATCGACACCATTTTTTTGCTCGCCCCTACTAGCACCGAGGACAGGATCAGGAAAGTGGCATCCGCATGTCGTGGATTCATTTATTGCGTTTCCCTCACTGGGGTTACTGGAGCGAGAGAAGCTCTATCCATTACCCTACCTCAGTTTATCTCACGGGTAAGAGTGCTGACCGACAAGCCATTGGCGATCGGTTTTGGGATCTCCTCTCCCGAACATGCCAGGGAAGTTGCGAAAATTGCCGATGGTGTCATAATAGGAAGCGCGCTCATCGGTCTGATAGATGAAGCAAAGGATGAGCGGGAACAAATAGCCAAAGTAACTGGATTTGTGAGAGATATACTGGCTGCATTAGGAAAGTAAAAGTGAGGAAATAATGCCCATTTCCGAATGGTTCCATAAGAAGGGTAAGAATAGTGGTATAAATCCATCTTCTGAAAAGCGCGAGATCCCTGAGGGGATTTGGTCGAGGTGTGCTGCCTGTAACGAGATCATCTTCCAAGGGGAACTTTTCAGGAATCACAGGGTCTGTCCAAAGTGCAATTATCATTTTCCATTAACTCCCTGGGAACGAATAAATCTCCTCATTGATGAAAATACCTTCAAGGAGTTTAATCCTCATCTTTGTTCAAAAGATCCCCTTGAATTTGTTGCTGCCAAGTCTTACCTGGAAAGCTTGAGTCAAGCGAGGGAAAGGACCGGACTCGATGAAGCCGTAGTCACCGGTGAAGGTCAACTCAATGGGCATAAGGTCATTTTGGGTGTCATGGACTTTCGATTCGTCGGGGGGAGTATGGGTTCCGTGGTAGGAGAGAAGATCACAAGGATTGTGGAAAAGGCGGAAAAAGAGGGGATTCCTCTGATTACAGTCTCGGCATCCGGGGGAGCTCGAATGCAAGAGGGCATGCTCTCACTAGCGCAAATGGCTAAGACCAGCGCAGCCCTTGCCCGCCTTCATGAGGCAAGGGTTTCCTATATTGCCATACTGACCCATCCCACAACTGGAGGGGTTGCCGCCAGCTTTGCCATGCTCGGGGACGTAATAATTTCGGAACCAAGGGCTTTGATCGGATTCGCGGGTCCCAGGGTTATTGAAAAAACCATGAAACAAAAGCTCCCCCGAGGTTTCCAGACGGCGGAGTTCTTGCTTGAGCACGGCATGATCGATATGGTCGTTCCCCGATGGGAATTAAAATCAACCATCTCCAAACTCCTGGAGTTCTTCACAGGATAATTTCCTAGACACAATATATTTAAAGAAATTTTCTGAATTCGCCATTTGTTTGTCAAATGAATGCAAAATGTAAAAATCAAAGATCAAAAATGAGATACCAAAAATGT
>DDKQ01000038.1:4458-22194 GCA_002339355.1 Candidatus Subteraquimicrobium carltonvillense
AATGTCTAAAGTGTAAACCAAACTCGTTAATGGTCCATTTAAATTTAAGACGTAAGGTACTGAGATGCCAAGACGAAGATTCATGCTCGATTTCGAGAGACCCATAGTGGAATTGGAGAATAGGTTAGAGGAGTTAAAGCAATCGCCCCTCTCTTCCCAGCCTGAAATAGCGGGGGAAATCGAATACCTAGAAGCTCAAGTCGAGAAGTTAAAGAAGAAAGTTTATTCTGAATTAAGTCCCTGGGAAAAGGTACAAATTGCCAGACATCCAGATCGCCCCCGAACATCGGATTACATCCATTTAATCTTCACCGATTTCCTTGAACTCCATGGAGATAGACTTTTTCGGGATGACCCCGCAATTATAGGTGGACCCGCCTTTTTAGGTCACCAGAGGGTGATGATCATAGGTCATCAGAAGGGCAAGGATACCAAGGAAAATTTGTTACGAAATTTTGGTATGCCTCATCCGGAAGGTTATAGGAAGGTTTTGAGATTGATGAAACTAGCGAAGAAATTTAACATCCCCATTTTGTGTTTCATCGACACACCTGGTGCCTACCCAGGTATTGGGGCGGAGGAGAGGGGGCAAGCCATTGCCATCGCCAATAATTTGATGGAAATAAGCTTGCTTTCTACACCCATAATTGTGGTGAACATCGGGGAAGGGGGAAGTGGTGGAGCTCTTGCCTTAGGTGTGGGTGACAAAATCTTCATGCTGGAGAATGCGTATTATTCGGTGATTTCTCCTGAGGGTTGCGCGAGTATACTGTGGCGAGACGAATCCAAAGCTCCTGAAGCTGCGCAGGCCCTAAAGCTGACGGCGGATGCCCTCTTAGAGCTGGGTATAATCGATGGAATAGTGAAGGAACCACTGGGAGGTGCCCATCATGACCCAAGCTTTGTCGCCAAAGAGCTAAAGAGCATTTTGGTTGCCTCCCTCGGAGAGCTAAGATCGTATCCCCCTGATAAGCTGCTCGAACGGCGTTATAAAAGGCTAAGAGAGATTGGGATTTTTGAAGAGGGATAGAAATGATGCTCCTGGTGTGTGAAGGAGAATATTCATGAGAGAAATCGAAGGGAGTAAAATAACCGGTGTGATATCGCATCTTTGCAAGGAAGCCAATTTTAGCCTACCGGATGATGTTCTCTCCGCCATCGAGACCGCTAAACTTAAAGAGGAGTCTCCAATGGGCAAGGAAGTGCTCTCCTTGATCTTGGAGAATGCGCAAGTAGCAGAACAGGAGAAGATTCCCTTATGTCAAGATACCGGATCCGTGATTGTATTTTTGGAGTTAGGGCAGGAGGTCATAATCAAAGGTGATATTTATAGGGTCATAGATGAAGGAGTTCGCCGGGGTTATGAGCAGGGTTATCTTCGAAAGTCAATGGTCAAGGACCCCTGTTTTTCAAGGGAGAATACAGGTGACAATACTCCTGCCATTGTGCATATGGAAATCGTGCCCGGGGATGCATTGAAGATTATAGTCATGCCCAAGGGAAGCGGGAGCGAAAACATGAGCCGCCTTTCCATGCTAAAACCCGCGGAGGGCGTGGAGGGAATTATCGATTTCGTGGTGGAGACCGTTGAGATCGCGGGACCCAATTCCTGTCCCCCCTTGATCGTGGGTGTGGGAATAGGTGGATCCTCTGAGATGGCAGCCTACCTTGCCAAAAAGGCTTTGTTGAGAAAGGTTAAAGAGGAAAATCCCTCCATTGAAGTGGCGAATCTTGAGAGGGAGCTGCTCAAAAGGATAAATCATTTGGGCATTGGACCTCAGGGTTTTGGGGGAAGAACCACTGCTTTGGCGGTTCACGTGGAGACTTTCCCCACGCACATGGCAAGTCTTCCAGTGGCTGTGAATCTTAATTGCTATGCAGCTCGCAGAAAAGAAGCCATTCTCTGAGGGATAAGGGAGAAGTCTAGAGGGAGAAGGAGGAAAATGTGTCAGCCTATAAGGCTTAGTCCACCGCTTTCAGACGAGGATATTGAAAATTTAAGAATCGGTGACAAGGCCCTAATCACGGGAGCGATATATACGGCAAGAGACGCTGCCCATGGGCGTTTAATCTCCTCATTGCGGGAGGGGAGGGAGCTTCCCATCGATCTTGAGGGACAAGTCATTTACTATGTTGGCCCTACTCCCGCAAGACCAGGTCAGATCATTGGTACTGCTGGACCCACTACCAGCTCTCGAATGGACCCATACGCTCCAAAGTTACTTGCCCTTGGTTTGAAGGGGATGATCGGCAAGGGCAAAAGATCCCAGGAGGTAAAAGAGGCATTAAAGAAGTATAAAGCCATTTACTTTGCACCACTGGGAGGTGCTGCAGCCCCCGTTCTCATCAGTAAAACCATCAAAAAATGCAAAGTGGTGGCCTATGAGGATCTGGGAACGGAAGCCATTCATGAATTTGAAGTTGAAGATTTCCCTGTAATTGTGGTGAATGACATTTACGGCGGCGATCTCTACGAAGAAGGCAGAAGGAAATATCAGATACTGAAATCATCTTAATTTCGATTGCACTTTTTGGATTTGGGCTGAAATCGATTTCTCATCCAGCGTTTGGCACTTATCCCTTTCATACAACACCCTCCCGGCGACCATGGTGAAAATGACCTTTGCTTTTTCCGCGTCAACCAAGCTTAAGTAAATGTCATCATGATCGAAGGGTAACTCAACTACGATTATGTCCGCTTGCTTGCCTTCCTCTAGGGAACCAATCTGATTTTCCATCCTAAGAACCTGAGCTCCTCCCAAGGTTGCCATTTTTACTAACTGCTGTGGGGGAATCTTATGTTG
This sequence comes from Candidatus Subteraquimicrobium carltonvillense, assembly GCA_002339355.1. Classification (GTDB taxonomy): domain Bacteria; phylum Actinomycetota; class Aquicultoria; order Subteraquimicrobiales; family Subteraquimicrobiaceae; genus Subteraquimicrobium; species Subteraquimicrobium carltonvillense. The sequence goes on from DDKQ01000038.1 coordinate 7,263, forward strand.
GAGGAGAGCTGTTTTAAGCTCGCTGAGTATGTTCAGATCGTCATTGCTCGCAAGGCTATCGGTGCCAAAGCCCACTCTGAGATCACTTTCAAAGAAGTTGGATAGAGGAGCGGTTCCCACCTTAAGACGTGTGTTGCTCCTGGGACAGCAAGCGATGCCCACATCTTTTTCCTTTAAGATACCGATGTCCTCCTTGTCAACATGAACGCAGTGAACTGCTATGACATTATCATCCAAGACACCCAGTTGCTCTAGGTATCGAACTGGACTCACTCCCTTCGATTGCCAGGAAAGTTTTAAACCAGCCATCTTCAAAAACCTATACTCTTCCCTGGATTCCGCCAAATGTGTTGAAAGGAGTAATCCATTATGCCGCGCCCATTCGCTTAAAGATTGAAATACCCGAGGGGCAACGGTATAAGTAGCGTGGGGAGATATCCCCATGTTGAGGAGACCATTCCCGCATTTTTCTTTCCAATATTGGATGATTTTTTCTGACTCTGAGATTTTCTGATCAGCTTTTGCATCGTCAATTTCTATGACTTCGTGAAATGCAAGACCCCGAAGCTCCGATTGGAGTAGGATTTCAAATCCTGGTCCAAAGCTTATTATATTGGCCACGCAGGTAACTCCGGATTTAATGCACTCCAAAGCTCCGAGTAGGGCTGAGACCTTCCAATCACTCAAGGAAAGCTTTCTGCTCTTCTTAACCAGCTCTACGATCCAGGGGAAGAAGGACAAATTCTTGAGAATCCCCCTGAAGGCGCTGTATTCAAGATGAGTATGAGTGTTGACGAGGCCCGGCATGATGATGGCTCGTCCGAAATCAATCAGGGGTTCTTTTGGGTGAACTTTTTTCAGTTCTTCCTTGGAGCCCACGGCCTTAATCACATCTTTTGAGATCAAGACCGCTCCATCATCGATGAGTTCTCTGGTGATCGGCAGAACCCATTTAGCGGTAAGCAGCATCATATCCCATCTGGTTGAAAGCCGAAAGCTAATCTTTTAACAGGGTGGGTTTTCGAAATTCCATGCATCCGCATTTTTCTTGAGAGTCCGTTATATTTATTAGGGCTTCCAGAACTATCTGACCAATTTTCTTTGATTCTTTGTGGAAGATATCTTTAAGCTCATCATGCTCCCAATCTTTCACTATTCCTTCAGCGTAGTTTACCACCATATAAACTCCAGCGTAGCAAGCTCCGATATCTCTTGCCAGATAGACTTCTGGAGAAAGGCTTTGACCGACGATATCCGCACCGAATTGCCTCATCATGGAGACTTCCGCGCGGCTCTCGAATCTAGGACCTTCGGTGACTAGATAAATCCCCCCCTCGAAGACCCTTCCTAGGTGATATTTTTGGACGGAGGAGAGCAGTGCGGCGTGTACCTGAGGACATATGGGCTGGCGCATGATTAAGAGGTATTCTCCCACTACGGTTAATCCCTTCCGACCGGTAAAATCGATGAAATCTGTGGGGATAATGATATCTCTGGGGTTAAGGAGGTGGTTTATGCTTCCCACCCCACCCTCGGCGATGATTTTCTTTACCCCAGCTTCTTTAAGTACCCAAAATACTCCACTGGAGGCCTCACCTCTATCCATCTTGGGTCTCCAACCATGCATTTTACAGGTCAGAACCCGTTTTTTCCCATTTTGATTATCTAAGATGGTGAAGAGCTTGAAGCGAGGACTCTCCCCGAAGGGGGTTTCAAAGGCGAGGTTAGAGTTGATTATCTCTATTCCACTAACACCGACTTCTTCGGGGAAATCGATAGAAAATGTACTTGAACCTCCGATGATGGCAAAACTCGCCTCTGGTATCTTCTTCATGACCTACTCCCAAATTAAAAGTTTAGTCAGTTTTAATTTCCGAGTCCAAGGATATTCCCCTAAAAATCCAAAGTGTTCACTCGAACAAACTGTGTTTTTCCTTTTTAGATTTTTAAGAATTTTGTCTCGAACGGAAACATGTTTCAGTTATTTAAAATATCTTTAAAATGCCATAAAGGGTGTTGCGTTGGGCGGGAATCATGCGCGCATCTTTGATCACCCTGATCATTTCCCCCTTGGGCATCCTGTGAGAAACTCCCGTTGCTTTGACCACGTTTTCCTCGATCATAGTACTTCCCAAATCATTGGCGCCAAATGCCAAAGCCACCTGCCCGATTTTTGCTCCCTGGGTGACCCAGGAGGCTTGAATGTTGGGAATGTTGTCCAGGAATAGACGTGATATGGCCAGTGTTTTTAAATAGTCAAAGGCACCGGTAGTCTCGCCTCCCAGGGCTGTATGACCTGGTTGATATGTCCAGGGGATAAAGGCGGTGAAGCCACCCTTTTTATCTTGGAGATTTCTGATTTGCTCCAGATGCTTCAATCTATGCTCGAAGGTTTCCACACTGCCGAACATCATCGTCGCCGTGGTGGGCATCTTCAAGTTATGAGCCACTTCCATGACTTTCAGCCAGTCTTGCGTGCCAATCTTATTTGGGCTGATATGTTCACGGATATCATCGGCTAGTATCTCTGCTCCTCCCCCGGGAAGGGAATCTAATCCCGCCTTTTTGAACTCTTGGAGGGTCTCCTCGATGGTAAGTCCTGAAATCCTGGAGATATGAACGATCTCGGGAGGGGAGAAGGAGTGAATGTGGATATCAAAATTTGCTTTTATGCTTAGGAGCAGATCTGTGTAATAATCGATGGTTAAATCGGGGTGAAGTCCTCCCTGAAGCAAAATCTCTGTCCCATCCAACTCTAGAGTTTCTTTAATCTTTTTAAACATCTCATCTTTAGTCAATAAGTAAGCTTCAGGGTGACCCTTTTCGCGGTAGAAAGCACAGAACCTACATTTGGTTATGCAAATATTCGTGTAATTGATATTCCGGCCGATGACGAAGGTGACGATACTGTCGGGATGGTATTTCTTTCTCACACTATCGGCTGCCAATCCCAGTGGGATCAAATTTTCCTCTTTGAAAAGCGTGAGACACTCATCGACGGATAATCTACCTCCTCGAATTGTCTTTTCTAGCGCGTGATCCGCGTCCTTCACAGCGCATCACCTGTGAAATTTAGCGGAGCCACCTCATCTACCAAACCCAGCTCCTGGGATTTTTGAAGGAAGAATAGAAGTCCTTCTTGATACGGAAGGGAGAAATCGAAGTGGAGAGCAGCGAAGTAACTTTTCAGAAAACCCACTGGGAATATCTCCCAGCGAGCGGCATATTCGGCGATCTGATCAAGATTCTCTTTGGAATATTCCAGGGATTTGTAAAGTGCTTGATGCACTTCCTTCACCAATCCCGGCTTGGTTTTGACGAATTCTCTATGCACAGCCCAGACGGCGTAAACCATCTTCCTCCCACAGAAGTCAAGCCATTCCGAGCCGAGATCGTACTTCAGAAGCGGACTTGGTTGATACAGTGCTCGAAGGGCATCATCCCCTATGAGCAGGGCGGCATCGGCTTCTCGCATCATTTGAGGAAGATCTGGTGGATATTCGATGTAGATGGGAGTCACTTGATACTTATAGTGAAGGAGTATTTTGACTAGGGCCTGGGAGGTGACCGAAGTATTGGTTAAGGCAACTGTTTTACCATTTAATTCATCAAGAGGTACATTACTAACCAAGAGGATGCTCTTTACCTCTCCATCGGAGCTGACTGAAAGGTTCGGTAGAAGGAGAAGCGATTTGTGGTAACGGCAGTAGTCTATGGCGGGGATGGGAGCGATGTCTAGCTTGCCGGAGAGCAACCCTGTGGTCAGCTCTCTGGGTGATCCCTTAATTAGTTCCACGTTGAGCAAGACATCATTTTTAACCAATCCATAGTAAAGAGGAAGGCAGTTTAGGAATTGAATGTGACCGAGCCGGGGTCGCATTGACATCTCCTAGTTATATGTCTTCAGGATGTTATAGACGGTGTCTCTTTCCACAGGAGTTCGACCGGCGTCTTTGATCGACTTGATCAGTGCCGATTTGGATATGGCTTCTGGGGTTTCAGCTCCGGCGGCATGGGTGATTTTCTCCTCCACTATGGTCCCGTCTATATCATCGACGCCAAAGGCAAGCGATATTTGAGCGAGTTTTATTCCTATCATTATCCAGAAGGCTTTAATGTGATCGAAGTTGTCCAACATTAACCTGGCTATAGCCAGCGTTTTTAGGTCATCGCGCCCGGTAGTGAAGCTGAGCCGAGATAACTCAGTGTTTTTGGGGTGAAAGGCTAGGGGGATAAAGGCTTGAAATCCTCCGGTTTCGTCCTGGAGGGATCGTAGTCTGATGAGATGGTCCACTCGTTCCTCGATGGTTTCGATATGACCGTAAAGCATCGTCGCGTTCGACTTTACGCCGAGTTTATGAGCCGTGCGCATTATCTCCAACCAGCGACTCCCGCTTATCTTTTTCTTCCAGGCCTTTTTACGGGCCCGCTCGCTGAAAATCTCCGCTCCTCCTCCGGGGAGGGATCCCAATCCCACATCCTTAAGTTGTCTCAATACTCCTTCGGTGGAAAGCCCTGAGATTCTAGAGAAGTAATCTATCTCCACCGCTGTGAAGGCTTGGATATGCACGTGGGGAAGAGCCTTTCTAAGTCCTTTGACCATCTCCAGGTAAAAGGTAAAAGGAAGGTCGGGGTGAAGACCGCCCACGATATGGAGCTCGGTGATACCACTTGGTGCGGATTCCAAAGCGGCCTCCATAATCTCATCCAGACTCATGGTGTAGGCATCAAGATCTTTTTTGTCTCGACTAAAGGCGCAGAATTTGCACCTGTTAATACATATGTTGGTTGGATTGATGTGCCTATTGTTGATGAAATAAACGTAGTTACCAGTTTTTCTCTGTTTTACCAGGTCGGCGAGGCAGCCAATTTGAAGCAGATCATCTGATTGGTAGAGTCTGATCCCATCTTCCCTCGAAAGCCGTTCCCCCACTAGGATTTTTTCGAAGATATCGGATAAATTTCCGTCTTTAAGGAAATTTTGCACTGTCCTCTCTTGATATACACTCGAGGATTTCTCCGACATCGAGAACTCCTTAAAATGGGAGGGTTGAACTTGTAGTAGTATACCTTCTTTTTGAGATTCTTTGAAGACGTTTCTCTGAAAAATTGTTTGAAAAACGGAGCTTTTGATATACAATTAGTAAGCGCTGGAAGGGGTATATAAGTTCAGGAGCTGGGGAGATGGAGGAAACTGACGTTAAAAGGGGAGATAGAGTAAACAATCTGGCTTCGGCTGAGGAAAAAGAGAGATACGTTAAATCAATATTTTCCACCATAGCTAAACGTTACGATGTTTTAAACACGCTTTTAAGCTTTGGCTTACACCACCATTGGAAAAAATTTGCGGTAAAATTAGCCAACCTATCTCCTGGAGACACCGCTCTGGATATATGCTCAGGTACCGGAGATTTGGCAATTCTTCTTTCCAAGAAGGTTGGATCGAGGGGGAAGGTCGTTGCCCTTGATTTTTGTCAAGAGATGTTGAAGCTGGCTCAGGAGAAAATCAAAGCGGCGGGAATTATCAACTGTAACTTTGTCTACGGGAATGCCGAAGAGCTGAAGTTTCCAGCGGAATCCTTCAACGCAGTGACCGTGGGCTTTGGCATGAGAAATGTCGCCCATATCGATAAGGTATTCAGAGAAATACACCGAGTGTTAAAACCCAATGGAAAGGCAATTTGTCTGGAGTTCAGCCATCCCACATCCCCCATTTTTAGGACACTTTATGATTTTTATTCTTTTAAGATTCTCCCCAGAATTGGGGGGTTCATCTCCAGGAAGTCCGATGCCTATTTTTATCTACCTAATTCGATCAGAGAGTTTCCCAGTCAGGATGAGTTGAAAATCATCATGGAGAAGGCTGGCTTTGGCGAGGCTCGATATTGCAATTTGACCGGGGGGATAGTGGCCATACATTTGGGAATAAAATCTTGATCACGGAGGTAGAAATTGGCTTTTAAAGACCTTCGAGAATTTATTGAATTTCTTGAGGTAAGAGGAGAATTGCGCCGAGTGAGCACGCTCGTGGACCCGGTCTTGGAGATAACCGAGATCATAGATCGGGTGAGCAAAAGCCAGGGTCCTGCCGTTCTCTTTGAAAATGTTAAGGGATCGCAAATGCCCCTCCTCATAAATACTTTTGGCTCATTTAAGCGAATGAGCTGGGCTTTGGATGCTGAGAACCTCGACCAAGTTGCGGAAAGACTACAATCCCTTTTCCCATCGGAGCCTCCCTCGACTTTTCGCCAGAAAATTAGTACCCTGTTGAAACTCAAGGAAGTCACTCGTCTTCGACCCAAGCTCATTAAAAAGGCTCCATGTCAAGAGGTTGTATTAAATCGAGATTTCAGCTTGGAAATTTTCCCCATTTTAAAATGCTGGCCCAAGGATGCCTCTAGATTCATCACCCTTCCTTTAGTGATCACCAAAGATCCTCCCACCGGTCGGCAGAATATAGGGATGTATCGCATGCAGGTCTTTGATGAGAGGACTTGTGGAATGCATTGGCACATGCATCACGATGGAGCTCAGATTTACCGGGAAAGCGTTAAGCGAGGTGAATCCCTCGAGGTGGCGGTAGCTTTGGGAGGAGACCCGGCCACGATCTATTCCGCAACCGCACCCCTTCCTCGTGGTTTCGATGAACTCTTATTTGCTGGGTTTTTAAGGGGGGAGCCCGTTGAGGTGATCGCTTGCAAGACGGTAGATCTTAAGGTTCCAGCTCACGCGGAGATTATCTTGGAGGGCTACGTCGATCCATTCGAACGTCGTCTGGAAGGACCCTTCGGTGATCACACCGGTTATTATTCTTTACCTGACGAATATCCCGTGTTTCACATCAAGTGCATTACTCATCGAAGTGACCCAATTTATCCCGCAACCGTTGTGGGAAGACCACCCATGGAGGATTGCTATATGGCCAAGGCCACCGAGAGGATCTTTCTTTCTCTCATTAAAGCCCAGTTACCCGAAATCGTGGACATTAATCTACCGATGGAAGGCGTTTTTCATAACTGTGCCCTAATCTCCATAAAGAAGAGCTATCCTTTGCACGCTTTCAAGGTAATCAATGCCCTCTGGGGATTGGGACAGATGATGTTCACCAAGATGATAGTGGTCGTCGATGAAGATGTCGATGTTCAAAATCCTTCCGAGGTAGCCTGGAAGGTCTTTAACAATGTGGACCCGGAGAGGGATATCATATTCACCAAAGGACCTCTGGATGTGTTGGATCACGCTTCTAACACAGCTAATTATGGTTCCAAGATGGGAATCGATGCCACCAAGAAATGGAGGGAGGAAGGCTATACCCGTGAGTGGCCCGATGATATAAGGATGGATGGGGAGATAAGGAGGCTGGTCGATGAGAAGTGGCATGAGTATGGGCTTGAATAAAATTAGCATATTTTTCCAAACGATAAAGTTCGAGCACACGATCTTTGCCCTTCCCTTCGCTTATATGAGTGCATTCTTAGCTGTGGAAGGTATCCCTCCTTTTAGGGATTTTTTCTGGATTACCGTGGCCATGGTAGGCGCTCGCACCTTGGCCATGTCCTTGAATCGTTTGATAGATAGAGAGATAGATGCTCGAAACCCCAGGACTTCTAAGCGCGCTCTCCCACAGGGATTGCTTTCCACAAGAGAAGTGGTACTTTTCTCCTTGATTTCCTTTTTCTTTTTCATGATGGCGGTTTACGAGTTGGCTCCCCTTTGCCAATATCTCTGGCCCCTGGTGGTCATTCCCTTCGTCGTCTATCCTTACACAAAGAGATTTACCTGGACTAACCATTTTTTATTGGGTCTTTGCTTGGGACTGGCTCCCTTGGGTGCTTGGGTGGCCATAAGGAATGGTCTTAGCCTGGTGCCAATCTTGCTCGGATTAGCCGTGTGCTTCTGGGTGGCGGGATTTGACATCATTTATTCATGCCAGGATCTTAAGATAGACAAAGAACAGGGGCTTTATTCCATTCCCGCCCGTTTTGGGATTAAAAAAGGACTTCAAGTGACGGCTCTCCTGCATGTATTAACCGTAATTTTCCTCATTGGTGTGGGTTTATCGATAAGTGCAGGGATATTTTATTATCTGGGCGTCATAATGGTGGCTTTCTTGCTCGCTTATGAGAATCGCCTCGTATCCCCGGATGATCTATCCAGGGTGAATGAGGCTTTCTTCACCACCAATGGTTTTATCAGTATCCTCATGTTCGTTTTCACGGTTTTAAGTCTCTGTTTCTAAATAGGAGAGCAAGATGTCCAGCTACATCCTGGCTGTCACGGGAGCGAGCGGAACGATATACGGAAAGCGTCTTCTTGAAGTGCTTCTCTCCCGAGGACATCAGATAAAATTTTTAATCTCCAAACCCGGCGAGAAAGTCCTCGCTCACGAGCTCAATTTTCAATTGGAGGGGGATGAGAGGGAGAGAGGAAGACGGCTTAAGGACTGGTTGGGATTAAAACCCGATGACCGTGGTTTGGAGTACGTGGATTACCTCAACTTCAGTGCACCCATCTGTAGTGGATCTTGCAAGACGGATGGAATGATAATCATTCCCTGTAGTATGTCAACGGTGGCTGGGGTGGCTCAGGGGATTTCCTCAAATCTCATCCAGCGAGCGGCTGATGTTTGTCTTAAAGAGAGGCGACCCCTGATCCTCGTTCCCAGGGAGACCCCCTTGAATGAAATACACCTCCAGAATATGCTCACCCTTTGTCGGGCGGGAGCTCATATCGTCCCAGCGATGCCCGGTTTCTATCATCGACCCCGCCATGTAGCGGACCTTGTGAACTTTATCGTGGGCAGGGTCCTGGATATTTTGGGCATTGAGCATGATCTTTACCTGCGCTGGGGAGAATAACCCCTTCTTCAAACAATCATTCAAGGCGCAGAACTCCTTAATTTACCCAAAGACTACATCGCGAAGCTAAAAGCACTAAGGGCGGTAGAGCGTGGGTGCAGAACTCTCTGCAATCTTATCTCGACATGCTGGTTTAAGCCTTTGCATTATCTTTTAGAAAAATTATGAAAAAACCTGACAAAGAAAGTTGGTGAACCTAAAATTAGATAGGTAAAAATTAAAAAGTCTATCTAATAGCAGAAAGAGAAAGGAGATACAGCATAATGCCAAAATGGTTAGAGAGTAGATATAAGAGCCTCCGAGATGAGCTTGGGGATAGTCCTTTCCGATTTGAAGAAGCTGCAAATATATTAAGAGAGAAACACAAAGATGAGGGTGATCAGGTAAATTTTGTTCTTTCAGAACTGAGAAAAAGTGGATGGCTCAGCGTGAGTTTTGACCCTGCTGATGCCAGGAAAAGGGTTTACAAGCTAAAAAGCATAGGTGAGGTTATATCAGAGACTCTTTCGCTTGAGAAAAATCAGCTGACAAGAGGTGATCTCGAAATCTTACTGAAGAAAGCGGCTGACCTCATCAGAACGAGGGTTGATTACACTTTTATCCTCGTTCTCCTTTTTTATAAGCGTATAAGTGATAAGTGGGAAATAGAGTTTGAGGAAGCCTATCGGGAAGCCCTAGCGGACGGCTTAAGCGAGGAAGAAGCAAAAGAAGAGGCTAAAAACTCAATCTACCACGATTTTGATATTCCCGATGAATTCCTCTGGGAGAACATAAGAAAAGAACCCGCGAGACTACCAGAAAACTTTTCCAAAGCTATGAAGGTTTTGGCTGAAAGAAATCCGGAGCTGAAGGATGTTTTCGAAAACGTGGACTTTATTCAGTTCACTGCCAGCAGGGAAAATGCAGAGATACTCAGGCAGCTCGTTGAGCTCTTCAGTGCCCGACCACTTCATCATGTATCCCCTGATATCCTCGGGGATGCTTACGAGTGGATCATCCGATATTTCGCTCCTCAAAAAGCAAAGGAGGGGGAGGTTTATACGCCCAGAGAAGTTATAAAGCTCATTGTGGAAGCACTTGATCCCAAACCTGGAGAAAGCGCTTATGACCCCGCCTGTGGTTCAGGCGGTATGCTTATCAGTTCTTTCCAGCACGTTGAGAACGAGCACGGAGAAACTGAGGCTGATAAGTTATTTCTTTTCGGTCAGGAAGCAAATCACAAGACTCTTACCCTTGCCAAGATGAACCTCTACATACACGATATCAGGAACGCTCAGCTTGCCCTTGGGGATACCCTCCTTTACCCAAAATTTAAGAAGGGTGAAGGCAGTAAAAAGTTTGACATAGTTATTGCTAATCCTCCGTGGAATCAGGATGGCTATCCAGAAGAGACTTTGAAAAAAGGAGAGTTCTGGCATGAGAGGTATAGGTTCGGTTTTAATCCAAAACAATCGGCGGACTGGGCGTGGATACAACACATGGTGGCATCGGCTGGGGACGGTACGGGTAGGGTCGGCGTTGTCATAGATAATGGATGTCTCTTTAGGGGAGGGAAAGAAAGGGCAGTAAGGACGGGAATCCTCAATGCAGATGTAATTGAGGCTGTTATTCTCCTGCCGGAAAAGCTTTTCTACAATACAGGAGCACCTGGAGCTATCATTATCCTTAACAAGAATAAGCCCGCTGAGCGTAAGGACAAAGCTCTCTTTATAAACGCAAGCCAAGAGTTCGAACAGCATCCTGAGGTCAGAAAGCTCAATCGATTGGGAGATGAGCACATCAAAAAGATTGTCCAGGCTTACAAGGAATTCACAGACAGAGATGGCTTTTCGAGAGCGGTAAGCCTCGAAGAGATAAAAGAGAATGATTACAACCTAAACGTCACTCTCTATGTTTTTCCTGAAGAGGAGACTGAGGTAATTGACACTGCTCAGGAATGGGAAGCTCTCCGAAAGATCGAAGATGAGCTTGCGGAGGTCGAAAGAAAGATTGAGGGATACCTGGAAGAGCTGGGAGGAGCAACTGATGTTTGAGCCAAATTTCAAATATACAGATAGAATTGTTAGAAACCTCACCCTTGTTGCTGAAGCCCGAGCGGTAATCCTAAACGCGCCTCTAGTTCCAAAATGGGAAGTTTCTCTGCGGCGAGATGCACTCTTAAGGAGTGCCCACTCTTCAACTGCAATTGAAGGCAATCCGCTATCCTTGGAGGAAGTCAGCGCTCTTGCTCAAGGCAGAGACATTATGGCGAGGAGAAAGGATAAGCAAGAAGTCTTAAACTACCTTGAAGCTCTGAATAAAATCCCTGAATTTGCAAGGCGAACTCCATTTTCTTCGGATGACCTGCTCGAGATTCACAGGATTGTCACGAAAGAAACACTGGAAAATCTCGCTGACGAAGGGGCTTTCCGCAATCGCCAAGTAGTTGTTGGTAATAGGGCAACCGGCGAGGTCATATTTAGACCACCTGCCACACGCCATGTTCCCCAACTGGTTGATGAGTTCCTTGCGTGGTTTAACTCCGATAAGCCAAACGAAATCGACCCTGTGATTATGGCCGGCATAACTCACTATGAAATCGCAAGAATCCATCCATTTGTTGATGGCAATGGCAGGACTGCAAGGGTCATGGCTTCTTTGGTTCTTTACAAGCGAGGGTTTGATATAAAGAGGTTCTTTGCTCTGGACGACTATTACGATCAGGACAGGCGCAGTTACTATGCCGCCTTGAAGAGTGTTGACCAAAGTGCCCTTGATCTCACTGAGTGGCTGGAATATTTCACCGATGGAGTGGCAGTGAGCATAAAATCAGTTAAAGACAAAGTTATCGGTTTGAGCAAAGACATCAAAGTTCTTAAAGAAAAAGGTCAGATTGAGTTGACTGATAGGCAAATGCGGATTGTGGAAAAGTTGATAGAGAGGAACAGGATTACTGCAAGCGACGTTGCTGAGATGTTTGAGATATCCAGACAAGCGGCGTTAAAAGAGCTCAATAAGTTGGTCGAGCTTGGTGTCATCCATCTAAAAGGTGAGCGAAAAGGCGCACATTATATCCTGGTTTGATCTGGTTGTCAAAAAAGTTGTCAAAAAGTTGTCATAATAAATTAAGGAAATAAGCTGGGATTTCAAGGTTATTATTATACTTTTGCGGCTCTAAGTATAATAAACGAAGTGGTCATTATGCTTGGCGCTAATAAGAATATTTCTGGAATATTTCTCAAGAGGAGTGAAGGATAAAATGGCAGCTGAGTTCCTGTTTTATAGTCAAGGCGATCTTCGAAGTTACCTAGAGCAAAGAAGACTTGATTTGAAGAGGGAAATAGAAAAATTAGAGACAAATTACATTCTCAACGTGAGCGAAGATGACTTATGCCGGCACTTGGTGGATAAATATCTGCTCGACCCACCTTGTCTTAGGAAAGATGAAATATATGTTTATGACCAATCTGAGGTTGATGTGGACGTGAGCCATGATATAAGCAGGGCTATCATTAATAGAAGGCACCCTTTTTACGTAAAAGGTATTTCGATAACCATCGCCGTACCCTTTGATGGCGATGCCGAGCTGTTTTATTATCAACCCTCGACTTCTACATTCAATCCACCAAAAGGGGAAGTGGTGGGGCAGGAAGTCCATTTGACATATCAAAGAGCCGATCATAACGATAAAGAACTGAAACAAACATATATGAGGGACATCGATGCAATTAGACAATATCTGACGTGGGTAGCAAATGATGTCAAAAATTTTAATGAATCTCTTGAATTCCTTGCGAGAAAAATTGTAACACGGAGAAAGCAAAAATTACTTAATGACTTGGGGCTGGTTGCTTCTCTAGGCATCCCAATAAAAAGGTCCGATGACCTCCCGAAAACTTATACTCTACCGACAATCCGGAGAAAACCTAAGATTGAACGTCCAAAAGTGGAGAATGAACTTTTCATGCCTGAGCCGGCTCTTGCTCCTGAGGAGTATGAACATATCCTGAACATCATCCAAAACATGGTAATGGTGATGGAAAGGAGTCCGCGAGCATTCGTGCATATGAAAGAAGAAGATCTTCGGCAACATTTTCTAGTTCAACTCAATGGTCACTATGAGGGACAAGCTACAGGGGAAACGTTTAACTATGAAGGAAAGACTGATATTTTAATTCGAGCAGAAGGCAAAAACGTGTTTATAGCGGAGTGTAAATTTTGGAGAGGTGAGAAGGAGCTATTAAAAGCCGTTGACCAATTATTGGGTTATGCCAGTTGGAGAGACACCAAAACGGCACTTTTGATTTTCAATCGCAATAAAGATTTCAGTTCTGTCTTAGACGCGATACCTTCCGCAGTCAAAAAGCATACTTGTTTTAAGCGCAATCTAGGTCAGAATGACGAGACAATATTCCGCTACGTTTTTCATCAACCCGAAGATGTTAATAGAGAACTTATCCTTACTGTAATGGTTTTTAACGTTCCATTGGCAAGTGAGGAAGGAAATGGACAATAATCCAGACTCTACTTACAAACAAACTGAAACTGGGCTTTTACCCAAAAAAGCACTTTCACATCTCTTGGAGGAGATAGAGTTACCAAACATGATAGTCTCTGTAGAAAGCAATTTTGAGAGAGTAAGGAAAGCTCATGACTCTATTCATGAGTTCATTTATTTAGCTCCTCTTTGTCTACCGTCTACAGCTAAAGTAAGCTGGCATCAAAAGTCTGCTTTTCTTACTTATCACTGGGAGGCTTTTCATTCAGCACATAGGTCTCTCTTAGAGGCTCTTGCTGGTTATTACAATTCCGCGTTTACTCTTCTTAGATTGACGCTCGAGTTAATAATTAAGGGAGCATTCTTTGAGTGCTTAGCGCATAAGGAATTTCGTGACAAGTCGGAGGTTTTAGATAAAGACAAGAAAGGGAAAAATTTAAAGGACACGATAAACAGTGTTATAGGGGGCAGAGCTGAGATAGAGGAAACATCTGCGATTATCCATGACATGCTGATGGCAGAAGTTGATGGCAAGGTATTTGCTGAGCAGCCAGAATTCCGTCCTAATATGATGACTGTAATCAAGCAACTCTCTAAGTGGGGAATACTTGAACCAGTTAATAACTTTGAAACTCTTTACAACATATACAAAATATTATCGGCTGATGTTCATGTAATTCCAGATAAAACTGATATTGGGAGAAGGCTTTTCTCCCAGAAGGAGCTTTTTGAAGTGGATATCATGCCTGAGAAACTAAATAAATTTATCGGGATTTTGCATAAAGTCATGGATATAGGAATAGTCATCGAATTAAACATTTTAAGCGATTGGATTAGCCAAGATGAAGAAGCAAAATCTAGGCTTAAGGAAAGGTTAGAAGTAGTAAAAGATTTAGAGTTAAAGTTTAGCTCGGAAAAAATTAAGGGTTTGGTGAACCAATGAACGATGAATTAAAACCCCGTTATAAACAAACTGAAATTGGACTTTTGCCAGAAGAGTGGGAAGCGCCGAGCTTGGCAGAAATTGGCTTTTTAATCGATGGAGATTGGATATTGAAGGAGAATTATAGAGATGACGGTGTTAGGTTATTGCAGGTTGCCGACATAGGTGTTGGCAAATTCTTGGACAAATCCAAGAGATTCATTAGTCTCGAACGTGCCAGAGAACTGAAATGCACTTTTGTTAATCCTGAGGAAGATATTCTGATATCAAGGATGCCTGACCCGATAGGTAGGGCTTGTATCGCTCCTAATTTGTCTTACCCATACATTGTTGCGGTCGATGTGACGATTCTCAAGCCCGACAAAAGCAAAGTTAACCTACGTTATGTTGTTAATGTTTTGAATTCCTCTAAAGTCCTAAAAGAAGTTGAAAAGCGTGCAGCCGGAGCAACAAGAAACCGGATAAGTCGTGCCAGATTAGAGAGAATACGAATTCCACTTCCACCTCTAGCTGAGCAAAAGAAAATTGCGGAGGTTCTGTCGACAGTTGATGAGGGGATTGAGAAGACCGAGCAAGCGATTGCGAAAACTGAGCGGTTGGAAAAAGGCTTGATGCAGGAGCTATTTACAAGAGGGATAGGGCATAAGGAAGTTA
>DDKQ01000036.1 GCA_002339355.1 Candidatus Subteraquimicrobium carltonvillense
TTTTACATGAGGCAACAAGTAGGCAAGCCATGAAGATCTTCTCGACTCTCCTTGGAAGCATTAAGACACCGAATAGAGCCAAGAAAAGAAGAAGGAATTTGAGCATTTCCCCTTTTGCAAAAAAGTTCAAACCGAAACCAAGAGTGGATTTGACGAATCCTAAGCCTCCATGCAACCAGGCAGATAAATTGAAGGGCGTGTGAACAAGCTTAGGTTTCACCGCAAAATAATGGATCATGAAGAAAATTGAGAAGCATACCAAAGGTAAAATCCAGATAATTATCCTCTTCCTGTCCCTCGATGAGACACTAGCCAATAAACCAGCTACGGGAACAAATATCATCAGCTCCCTGGTCAAAACGGCTAGAAGAGCAAAAAGGGCGCTCTCGAACTGCTTATGATAACAAAAAAGGTCAGAGAGAAGAGAGCGAAGAAAAAACCCCAGTACTCTGCAAAGGAGAACCAAAAGCTCATGGCGGCATAAAGCAGATATGGAGCCAGTAAAAATGATGCCAACAAAGCCCATTCATCATGGATGAATTTCCTCGCAAAAATGAATGCAGAACAGATACAGAGCAAAGAAAAAAAAGGTAAAGGCATAATTGAGATAGGTACCATTGGCGGGCAAAAGAGTTGACCAAATCCAAAAAATTGTCGGTAATCGCCAACCAAAAATGGCTGGAGGATTACCAGTTAACCTTCGGTCTTGATCGAAAGCCATCCCAAAGGCTGGATAATAGCCATGCCCTCTTTTCATAAGGTAAAAGGTCTTGAGGTAAAGGAATCCATCGAAGGCGTATCCTTCAGGGGTAGGCTCAAAGGAGACCCTCTTGAGAACAAAGGTATTAAGGATGGTAGCATTCACAACGAAGGACAAAAGAATGAAAATCAATAATGAATAAAGAACGAATTTTCGCCTTCCAGCCATACAAAGTTTTACGGAGAATGCAGAACCTAATATGGCAATCAAGCCCTGAATGAGAGAGAGACCGATTTTAGGAATGAATAAGAGGTAGAATAAGGTAGGTGTATATTTAAACAAAAAACATCCAATAAAAGCAGTTGTGAACCCTAAAAGTGTTCCCTTCCCCAAATCTTTAACGAACAACCCCACGAAGAGACCAACGATAAAGGGGATAAAAAAATCTTGGACCGAAGGTGTAATAAAAACCAATACACTATAGAGTAGTAAACCCGCTCCTATGATAAGTGCTATATTTAAAATATTTTTTAGTGACCGGCAACTAGTGGGAGTATTCTTCACTTTTCACTTTTTATAAATGCGGGGTTAAATATATCTTTCGAGCAGATGATATTCCTTCAATTTCCTAAGACCCTCTTGGATGGCTTTTGCTCGCACTTCTCCGACTCCATCTACATCGTCTAGATCTTTGATGCCTGCGTTGAGAACAGCCTGTAAGCTCTTGAACTTATCCACGATCTTATTGACCACGGACATGGGGAGACGCGGAATTTTTCTTAAGCACCTATATCCACGAGGGTGAACCGCCGAATCTAGGATGTTCACTGGACCCTCATAGCCCAGAACCTGACAGAATTCCATCATATCCAAAAGTTGCTCCGGTGAAAGCTTTAAGAGCTCTTGCCTCATGCGCTGGGCCCGCTGGCTATCTCGGCAATAATCCTTGATGACAAGCAGTCTTTCCTCCTCTACATTGGCCATGAGTTCATCCAGCTGCATCTTGATTAATCTGCCCTCCACACCAAGCTCGGTTATGTACCGTTCGATTTCTCGAGAGACTCTTTCCACCATCTCCGCTCTCTGAAGTACGGTTGAGACGTCCGAGAGGGTAACCAAATCTTCAAATTCCAAAGCACTGAGATTGGAGAGTACCTGATCCAACCGGGTTTTATATCTCTCTAAAGTCTGAAGAGCCTGATTGGCTTTGGATAAAATTACCCGCAAATCCAATAGGACATATTTCATATCATTGACGTATAGGGAGACCACGTCTCGCTTCTGGGAAATAGAGATCACTAAGGCTTTAGTTTGCTTAGCCACACGTTCAGCCGTTCGATGTCGCATTCCCGTCTCACTGGTGGGTAGGGAAGAATCCGGAACCAGATGAACATTTGCTCTTAAGATGCGCTTAACCTCCGAATCCAAGATTATTGCGCCATCCATCTTCGCCAGCTCAAAGAGCTTCAGAGAAGTGAACTTACAATCCAACTCGAAACCACCATCGCAGAGCTTTAGAACATCTTCCATATCACCGATGACGATCAATGCACCCGTCTTGGCATCGATTATATGCTCCAAAGCCTCTCTCAACTCGGTTCCGGGAGCAACCTTTTTGACGGCTTCCATTAAGAGTTGTTCTTTCTTCAATTTTCTTCTTGCCATGTTCACCTCTTCCCCGAATTTACGCTTCACTCCAATATCGCGAGAGCTTGCTTCACGGTTTCCACTGGAAAGATTTCCATATCACCATGAACCCCTTCGCTTTCCCGAGGTCCGCCTGGAGTGGAATCCTTTGGGACCGAATGGGGTAAGATAGCTCTCTTAAATCCAAGTTTAGTAGATTCCTTTAGTCTCCGTTCGACATGGCTCACGAATCTGACTTCCCCGGTGAGTCCCACCTCACCGAAGACCACCACATCCGAAGGAATAGTCACATTTTTTCGCGCCGATGCCACGGCCAATATCATCCCCAAATCTACACCAGGCTCCGTGATTCTCACACCACCAGCGACGTTCACATAGACGTCTTGATTCTCCAATCGCAACCCGACTCTTCTCTCCAACACCGCCAAGCTCAAAGTAAGTCTATTGAAATCCAAACCCGTCGATAGACGGCGAGGGATGGTTAAATACGAAGGAGTCACCAAAGCTTGTAATTCGACTAAAAGGGGGCGGGTTCCTTCCATTGTAGCCACCACCACGGAACCAGAAACATCCGCAGTCCTCTGGGTAAGAAATAGGGCAGAAGGATCGGTGATCTCTCTCAACCCAGAGTTGGTCATCTCAAAAACACCGATTTCATTGGTCGAGCCGTATCTATTCTTTACCGCCCGGATGATTCGATAAGATTGTTGAGTTTCACCCTCAAAATAAAGGACTGTATCCACAATATGCTCAAGCACACGAGGTCCAGCGATTGATCCCTCCTTTGTTACATGTCCCACGAGAAAAGCGGGTAACCCCTTACTCTTCGCAATCTGAAGTAGATAGGTAGTGCATTCCCGAACTTGACTGACGCTACCGGGAGCGGAGGGGACATCGGGATGAAACATCGTCTGTATGGAGTCGATCACCAAAAGGACGGGGTTTAAAGCTTCGATCTCCCCTCGGATGCGTTCCATATCGGTTTCGGGGAGGATATAAAGGTTTTCGGAGAGCGTTCCCAGCCTCTCCGCCCTCATTCGGATCTGGCGTGAGGATTCTTCCCCGGAGACGAGTAAGACCAGACCAACTGTCTGCGCCACGTTGCTAGATGATTGGAGGAGGAGGGTTGACTTACCCACACCCGGTTCTCCACCAATTAAGATTAGAGAACCGGGGACTATCCCTCCACCCAAAACCCGATCGAATTCTGGAATGCCCGTGGTATATCGTTCTTCGCCTAAGGTTGGGATCGTTGTGATTTGTTGAGGAGTTTGTGGAGAGGATTTCCATTTAAAAACGGTGGAGGAGTCATCTAATGGCTCCTCCACCATCGTGTTCCAACCCCCGCAATCGGGACATCTTCCCATCCACTTGGGAGAAAGGTAACCGCACTGCTGACACCTGACTACATATCTTGCCTTGGTCATGCCTCACTCTCACTCGTACTGGTTACTTTCTCACCTTCTCGAGCGCGGAAATAAATCTTTCCGTCCGCGGAGTCGACCACAACCACCTGCGAGCTCTTAAACTCACTGCCCAAAATCGCTTCGGAAAGGGGGTCTTCGACCAAGCGTTGAATGGCTCGCCTCAAAGGTCGGGCGCCGAGAGCTGGATCATAACCCTCTTTGACCAGTACCTCTTTAGCCACATCTGTGACCTCTATCTTTATATCCTGACTTCGAAGTTGGGTTCTTAATCGATCAAGCATTATATCCACGATCTTTTTTATATCCTCTTTAGTGAGCCCACGGAAGACGATGATATCATCGACCCGATTGAGAAACTCCGGACGGAATGTTCGCTTGAGTTCGCTAATTATTTTCTCCTTCATATCCTCGTATGAGAGAGTCTCCTCGGTTGGTTTAGAGAAACCAACTGGAGTGGCCTTCTGGATATACCTAGCTCCGATGTTTGAGGTCATGATTATTATTGAATTCTTGAAATCCACTGTACGGCCCTGAGCATCGGTTAGGTGCCCGTCCTCGAGTATTTGAAGGAGAACATTGAATACATCTGGATGTGCCTTTTCTACCTCGTCGAACAAGATCACGGAGTACGGTCTCCTCCTCACAACTTCGGTGAGCTGGCCCCCTTCCTCGTAACCCACATAACCCGGAGGAGAGCCCACCAATCGGGAAACGGTGTGCTTTTCCATATACTCCGACATATCGAGCTGAACCAGTGCATCCTCGTCTCCAAAGAGATATTCAGCAAGAGTCCGAGCAAGTTCAGTTTTCCCCACTCCTGAGGGTCCCAGAAAGATGAATGAACCCGTGGGCCGTTTAGGATCCTTTAGGCCAGCGCGGGTCCTTCGTATCGCCCGTGAGACGGATTCTATCGCTTCATCTTGGCTCACCACTCTTTTATGGAGAGCCTCCTCCATTCGAAGTAATTTGGTGCTTTCTTCCTCGGTGAGTCTAAACACGGGTATACCGGTCCAAGCCGACACGATCTGTGCTATCTCTTCCTCGGTTACTTTGATTTTGGTCTTGGGAATCCATCTCCCCACTTTGGTCCTCTTCTCCGTGATCAATGCCTTTTCCTTATCACGCAAGCTGGCTGCCTTTTCCAATTGCTTAGCTCCTACAGCTACTTCCTTCTCCCGTTGGATTCGCATGAGTTCTTCCTCAAGCTCGTTAAAATCAGGGGTCGTCATGCTCTTGATTCTCACCCTAGATGCAGCTTCATCGATCAAATCTATGGCTTTATCCGGGAGATATCTATCAGAAATGTACCTGTGGGCTAAATTCGCCGCAGCTACCAGCGCGTCGTCGGTAATGTGTACCTGATGATGGGCTTCATATCGATCCCTTAAACCTTTGAGAATTTCGATGGTCTCGGGGACTGTGGACTCACTAACCAGAATGGGCTGAAATCTCCTCTCCAAAGCTGCATCTTTCTCCACATGCTTTCGATACTCATTGAGGGTGGTGGCTCCAATCGTTTGGAGTTCACCCCTCGCCAGAGCGGGCTTTAAAATACTGGCAGCATCGATGGCTCCCTCCGCAGCTCCAGCTCCAACTAGGTTGTGCATCTCATCCACAAAAAGGATGATATCCCCGCGTTCCCGAATCTCCTTCATCACCTTCTTCAATCTCTCCTCGAATTCTCCACGGTATTTTGATCCAGCGACGAGGGCACCCAAGTCGAGGGTATAAATCTGTTTGCCCTTCAGGGTTTGAGGGACGTCGCCCACCGCGATGTACTGTGCCAAACCCTCAACTATAGCGGTCTTGCCCACACCTGGCTCACCGATGAGTACGGGGTTATTTTTGGTACGACGACTTAAGATTTGCATCACTCTTTCGATTTCCTTCTCCCGACCAATAACGGGATCGAGCTTCTCCTCCTTGGCCAACTTGGTGAGGTTTCTTCCGAATTCGTCCAATAGCGATGAGCCATAATGTCTTGATCTGCTCCCAGGTGATTTAGAAGCGTAATATCCGCTTAAAAGCTGAATAATCTCATTTCGAACCCTTTCGAGATCAGCTCCCAAATTGAAGAGAACCCTCGCGGCTATACCCTCACCTTCTCGAATGAGTCCCATAAGGATATGCTCAGTACCAATGTAATTGTGTCCCATCTGAAGAGCTTCTCGAAGAGCGAGTTCCAAAGCCTTTTTCGCCCGGGGGGTAAAGGGGATGTGACCCCTGGGGACAGAGCTGCCTTCGCCAGTGAGTTCCTCAACCTGAGTTCTGATATCCTCGAGATTTATACCCAAAGCCTTGAGGGCTCTAACTGCGACGCTTTCTTCCTCTCTGATGAGCCCCAGAAGTAAATGCTCCGTACCGATATAACTCTGGTTGAGCATACGGGCTTCCTCTTGAGCAAAAACTACAACCCGCCGTGCCCTTTCAGTAAATCGTTCAAACACCTTATCCTCCGGAGTAAAAAAAACCATCCTTTTATTTTATTATTCCCAGCACCGAATCATTCTGTCAACAGAAACTTAAAGATTTAACTTTTTCTTGAAGCAAGTTGGTTCACCGTTCACGGTTTAGAGTAATCATATCGAGATTAAGCTCATATTTTATGGGACGGGGTATCCTGGAGAGTGCATCTTAAGAGAACCGTTAAGCCCCGACAAGTCGGGGCAGCAGCTAGCACTCGGAGGGATGCCCCAAACAATATAAGCGTTACCAATGTGCGTGAACATTGCGACTAAGATTTAGAGGCATCGAGGAAACGATTGATCACAAAATCCCGACTTAAAGAACTTATAAACCACCCGGCTCTTGGACCAGACCTTTTGCCCAATAAACAGAGATAGATGGCTTGAAAAGCCTGGGAAGGAGTTATTCTCAATTCTTTCGTCACTTCATGAATGTTATTGTGTATTCCCTCAGCCTCCCACCTTTGATTCTTTAAATTATCGGCCAAGCGAGCTAGGAGTCGTTTCTGATCATGGGAGAGTTTAGCAACTTCAGAAGGTAACTCCTCTCGGACAGTGAATTTGAAATCATCGGGGGCGAAGCTATCTAGCCAATTCCTGGCATATTTAAGATATTTAGCCAATCGATTTGGATCAATGGAATACCCACTACGTTTTAGAACCTGAGAAGCATGTTTGACATCCGCTCCTGCAATTTGAGTGGCTATCACCATGTGCATGAAGGGGATATACGGAGGAATCTTCTCTGGAATGCCCGCAGTTTGGCAAAGCTCGTACAGTCTCCTTAAATGAGCATCCTTTCCCTCCCCGCTGA
Organism: Candidatus Subteraquimicrobium carltonvillense; assembly: GCA_002339355.1. Lineage (GTDB taxonomy): Bacteria > Actinomycetota > Aquicultoria > Subteraquimicrobiales > Subteraquimicrobiaceae > Subteraquimicrobium > Subteraquimicrobium carltonvillense. The sequence continues at coordinate 7,054 of DDKQ01000036.1, forward strand.
AATATGATCGTTCAACATCTTGATATTCCTCGATTAACTGCAATAGTCCCCTAACTGGATCGAACTCTATGTGCTTCTCAGGTTTTGTCCTCAAGATCAAAAAATGCACGATTTCCGGGGGTACGATTTGCAACATTTCTTTGATGGATATGGCTACCCCAGTGGAACTGGCCATAGCTCCCTTTCCCTTCAAATAAATCCATTCATAAACAATGGGGTAGGGAGGTTGATATCCAAAAACCTTTTGCGATATCTCACTTCCTGTATCGTAGGATCCCCCCGCAGTGGCGTGATCCTTTCCAAAGGGTTCGATGGTCACACCCAGAGCTTTCCAGCGAGCTGGCCAGTCAACCCGCCACAATAACTTACCCCCACCTCGAGAATATCGGATAGCCCCGGAATATCCACAACCGCAGGAATACTCCACTTGGTGATGGATAATGCCGGTGACTTTGGTCTTCGTAATGCTTCCACAATTTTCACACTCCACATTGAAGGGCATCCAGTCGGATGGCAAATCGCGCCCCGTCTTCTCCTCAATGATACTAGCGATCTTACTCCTATTAATCAAAGCTTCTTCAATTACCTGACTATAAATCCCCTTCGCGTAAAGCTCGCGCACTCTATATACTGTGAGCCGTATCCCCAATGTACACAGGGCTTCCAGAAAGGGTTTGAGATAGTGTTCTGCGTAATTTTCACAACAACCCTCGGGGTCAGGAATTCTATACAGGGGCATACCTACGTATTCGACATAGGTTTTGGGTAAGAACGGATAAACCTTCCGTAGGGGATCTGAAGTATCAGCGATGTAAATTAACTTTGATATCGCTCCCCGATCCTGCAATGCTCGATGGATGGCGTAAGCGGTGACTACCTCCCTAATATTACCCAAATGAATTGGTCCTGAGGGGGTAATACCCGTGGCAATGAGATGTCGCTTGCCTCGACTTTTCATTACCTCATCGGCGATTTGGTCAGCCCAATGATCCAATTTTTCACCCATTCCTTCCTGGTATAATGATTACACAGCTCTTATCAGACATCCTGATCTTTATAGGATGTTTATAGCCTAGACATAATTCACGCTTAATAATTTGATAAGAGATCACTCTATTTATGTCTATGGCATAGGATGTCTATGTCAATTCGATGATACTATAACCTAAGGTGAGTCGTAAATCTAACTCTTATATAAAGGGTCTCGCAAAAGCGAATGTGAGCGACGGCGTCGCCCGACTCGTCGGGGAACAGCTGCGGAAAATATGACCCACCTACACTATAAACGCAAAGTGTAGGGAATAATGTGTATTATTAACAAGATGGGTTAACTCTATGGTCGGGGTGAAGTGCTCGTGAGCCCACGCGGTCGGCCTGGTTTCAGTTTAACAAAGTTATACTCGGGCCGCCGCCCCGTACGGGCAGGTTTTCTTAAGCACTTACCCCTCCCTCGAATGTCTAAGATGTA
>DDKQ01000039.1 GCA_002339355.1 Candidatus Subteraquimicrobium carltonvillense
TACGGCAGATGAAGCTCCTTTTGCCAAACAGTTCTTAAGCAAAGGAATGTTTTAAATTCTAAGCACAAAGCACCAAATTCTAAACAATATTAAATGACCAAACATGTCCTGAGCAAAGTCGAAGGAATCCAAAGTTCAAAACAAAATGAAATAAGATTTAGATTTCGAATTTAGGATTTGAACCACCTTTCTGGAATTATATCTAGGGCATAAATCACTAATATTTGCCCCATCTTTAGATAAGCACGCATAATGGTAAATTCTGAATGGAGAGTTTAAGCGCTTTCAGTATTGACGCCACTCGCTTTTTTCCTCTTCCCCTCGGCCTGCCCGCTTGTTGCCTTGCGCTGCAGGCGGGTTCTCTCGACACTCTCCTTGAGGGCTTCCATCAAACTTATTACTTTTTCCTCCTCAGGGACGACGGGAATTGCCACCTCTTTTCCTTCGATCTTTTGCCTCACTATATCGAGGAGTGCTTTCCTATACTCATCGGTATATTTATTGGGATCGAACTCCGCAGCTAAGTTGGTGATCAGGCTTTCCGCCATTTGAAGCTCCTTCTCATGGGACTTAACTTCTTTTTGGAGCTCGGGGAAGATCTCCGATCTTATCTCATCGGGATAAAACATGGTTTCAAGGACCAACACCCTGTTCTTAGCTCTAACCGTCGCCAGATGTTGTTTATCCCGAACAACCACCCTGGCCACGGCAACCATCCTCTTTCTCTCCATAGCTTCCCGAAGGAGATTATACGCCCTTAAACTCGTCTCCTCCGGAATGAGATAATAGGATTTGTCGAAGTAAATGGGATCTATTTCTTCCAAGTGTATAAAGTCCACAATTTCCACGGTTTTGGTGAGTTCCAAGGGAATGGCCGCAAAATCTTCATCGTACAAAACAACATATTTGCCCTTCTCATACTCGTAACCTCGCATGGTATCCCCCCAGGGTACATCCACTCCGCATCTGGGACATCTTCGAATATACTCTAGCGGGGTCTTGCATTGTCTGTGGAGATAATTAAATTTCAGACTTTTTCTCGCTGTCGCCTTATACAACTTCACTGGGATGGTCACGAGTCCAAAACTTATGGCACCCTTCCAAATCGCACGTCCCCCAGATCCGTAGGACATCTTTATCACCTTCCCAGAACTCAAGCACTTCGTCTCAAGAAAATTATAGCACCTAAATGATTGATATATTAATCCTCGAGTACCGCACTTATCACCTACGCAGTGAGAAGAAGGTCCTATTTCACTAATTTAAAAATCGACCGTAGTTTAAAACTCTTTACAGGTCTCAAGGATTTTGAAGATAGGGCAGCATCCAGGCGATGACGGAGAATATAAAGGCTAAGGCAACGATGAGCGCAATCAACTTTATCACAAAAGAGGCTTGTCTCTTATTTAATAGCATTGATCGCTGCCTCCAATTGTTGTTCACAGTCCACCGTTCACCGGTTTATGGTTCACGGTTCACAGTTCACCGTTTATTGCATCAGAACACCACGCACAAATTGCTCCCAAAACCCCATCTTCGTCCCTCGACCTTCGACCCTTAACTTTTAACTATCTCTGTAACCACTGGTTGGATTTGCTTGCTCAATGCCGCTCGTCTATCAATCATCCGGATGATCAAATAGGAAAAGCCCAAAAAGATGAAGCCAGAAAGTATACCAACCTCCTGCGAATAGGTGGGCTTTTGAAGAAAGGTGACCAAGGTACTCCCGATAAAGTATCCTATTATGAGAAAGACCACGGGGATGATATAAAGAACGAAAGCCACGGTGAGGAAGATTTTGGATTCGATTTCCAGATTTACTTTTTCTCCTACTTTCGCTCCAGCATTATTTCTTGCTTGGGCAACCATTTTGTTTGTGCCCAACATCTGGTAACAAACACCACATCTTTCACATGCTGGCGAGCGCTCAACCTCAACGATGGCCAGATCATCTTTTACCTCTACTACCGTGCCCACTTCCTGCATGCTTGCCATACCCCCTGGTGTCTCAAGGAGCGTCCCTTGAGTTTCTTTCGTATCGGCTCGGTACACGCCAAAATCTCCTCTTGGTCTAGTATGGAATATCCATTCTTCTCGTATAAAACTTTGCCCCCGACCATGGTAAAAATTACATTCTCCTGATTTGTCGTATACACCAGGGCTGAATAGGGATCATTTACCGGAATTTGGTGGCTGTGGGAGATGTCCACAGCGATTATATCCGCTTGCTTGCCCTCCTCCAGGGAACCGATTTCTCCCTCCATCTTCAGAACCTCGGCTCCACCCAGGGTGGCCATCCTAACGAATTGTTCCGCTGAAAAGCCCTCCACGGATTCGGATGCCCCTCTTTGCAAGAGCAAACCCGTTCTCATTTCATCGAATATATCCATAGTATTATTGCTGGCAGGGCTATCCGTGCCTATGCCCACTCTCAAACCACAACGTATGAAATCCCTTAAGGGAGCGATTCCCATCCCCAGCTTTGCACTACACTTTGGACAATGAGCGATGGCCACATCGTACTTCCTCAAAATATCGATATCCCTCTCACCCACTTGAATGCAGTGGACGGCGATGACCTCTCCCTCAAAGACATCCCACTGTTCTACATATTTAACCGGACTTACCCCCATGGGTTGCCATAAAAGATCGCTCCATCCCATCAAATCCCTATACGTCGTAGCCAGCAAACTTGAACCATACATTATAAAGGAATATTCATCGGGAGATCCTGCAAGGTGCAGGCAAAGGGGGATATCTTCTTTCCTCGCCCAATCACTTACCGCCTTGAAAAGTGGAGGAGCAACGGTATACACCCCAAAGGGAGAAACACCTATCTTAAGATGACTGTTTTGGGATTGCTCCAGCCATGAATGGACATTTCGTCGGGCACAGGATACTACCTCATCGATCTTGGAATGATCCATCCCGGAAACCTCGCAGAAGATGGTACCTCGAAGCCCAGCTAGTAACGCGGTGGAAAGGCTTGCCCCCGTGGATGATATATCCGCGATGCAAGTGATCCCGGATTGAATGGCCTCCAAAGTTCCCAACTGGGCCGATGATATCCAATCCGAATCCGAAAGTTTTTTGCTCTTCTTGGTGACCTGTATCTTCCAAAGAGCAAAGGGTAAATCGTCACACATGCCCCGAAAGACGCTGTACTCCAAGTGCGTATGGGTATCGACAAAGCCAGGTAAAAGTATAGCTTTACCGAAATCGATAACGGTCTCCTTTGGATGAGTCTTTATCAAATCCCTTTTACCACCGACAGCCTTTATTTTGTCCTTGGATATCAAAATGGCTCCATTTTCGATGGGATCGCTGGTGATAGGTAAAACCCACTTTGCTGCCAATAACATCTCATTCACCCTTAATTAGTTCACAGTTCACCGTTCGCAGCTTATTTCAATTGTATCAAAAAATAGCTGTAAGCTGTAAGGATTTAAGAATTAAGCTTTTTGTAATATTTCGTTTCTTCCAGTGAACTTTCCGATATTTAGAAAACGCCCATAATCCTTATCATCTTTCCTTTTGAAAGCCTCAACAATATTGCAGTGACTGAAATTGCTGATCTCCTTATCTAAGAAATCAACAGTACCTATCAACCACAAAGTATCCAATGGATAGTAGATTCCTTCGTGTCTCTTCGCTGGATATTGAAGAGAGAGTATCTATGGCCTTCTCGACGTACTTGTTGGCTTCTTCTCTGGTGCGAAGCAAAGCCTTTGTGCCATGGATAATCTGAATGGCTTTCTCCATTTCATCCTCAGTTGAATTCCCGCCCTTAATAATAACCCGGCACAAATGTGAGTTGAGTTCCGTTTCCTCCAAAGCAAAAAGGATGGGCATGGTGATCGTCCCATCTCGTAAGTCCACTCCAATGGGCTTTCCCAAGGATCGCTTCTCACCTGATAAATCGAGCAAATCATCAAAAATCTGAAAAGCCATTCCGAGGTTCTCCCCATAGATTTTTAAAGCCTCGATATCCTCTTCACTCGCTCCCGAAATTAACCCCCCCAATTGGCAAGAGGCTGAAAAGAGGGTAGCGGTCTTATTCCTTATCACCGTCAAATAATCATCGATGGTTTGGGCGAGACTGTGGGCCGTCTCCATCTGCTGTAACTCCCCCAAGCTCAGATCCAAAGCGGTTTGAGACATGATATCCATCGCCCGAGAATTATCGAGTTTTGAGAGGAGAACGAAGGCAGTGGCGAACAAAAAATCCCCCGTAGCCGTGGCCATATGAGATCCCCAGGTAAAATTTATGGTGGGCACGCCTCTCCTCATCTCAGCACCATCCACAATGTCATCGTGGACAAGGGAAGCCATGTGAATGAGTTCCACAGCAATGGCTGCTGACATGAGTTTTTCGAGATCGTAGTGTTTCATCGCACCCGAAATGAGTACCAAGGCTGGTCGAAGTCTCTTTCCCCCAGCCTCCAGGATAACGAGCGAAGATTGAGCCAACCGCCCATCTCCAGAGGAAACTATTTGGGTCAGTTTCTCCTCCACCCTTTTAAGGTCGTTTTTAATATTTGGGGATATATTAATATTATGGCTCTTGACTTCACTCGCCTCCATTTTATTTATTCTTCGCATGGGAAGAATTGGCTCTCGCAAACTTCGGCGCCAAGAGGGTTCTAATTATATTTAGTACGCGGAAGTTGAATACCTGGGTGGGCCACTCCAATTCCCTCTTCTCACACACGGTCGAAACACTGAGTTTATCTAATTCCCTCTTTAATTCTCGTAACCTTCTCTCTCTGACCACTTCATCTTCAATGGACACGATATCATCTATTTTCTTCATAACCTCTTGTGCTCTTAAAATCCTGACCTCGGTCTCCTGTGCGGTTCTAAAATCCACGGCTCCGTATTTCGCCTTTAATCTATTTAACCCTAAAGCGGCTTGATAGGTCCTTTCAACCTGCTCATTCCGGGTCATCCACTTGGTTTCATAATTGAGAATATATTTCCAACTTGGGCGGGTTAGAGCTTGTCTGTGCTCCTCTAGCGTTTTACAGGAGAGACTGTATCCATAAGAATCTGGATTTTCAAAGATTTGACTTCCTGGATCAAGAAAGGGAGCCATGGGGGAGATGAACGGAAGTAATCTCTTATCACCATCGATTTTCCCATAAAGCTGATTGCAGTATTCGACCGTGTCCAAAACGGATTGAGTAGTCTGCTTTGGTAAGCCAGTCATAAAATAAAGATCGAATCTTTCACAGCCATTATTTAAAGCATATTTAATACTTGCCTCCACAGCCTCATTGGAGTAGATTTTTCCAATGGTTCTCCGCACCTCTTCATCATGGGACTCCATAGAAATCTCAATGCTATAGTGAGGCAAAGCCTCTTTTAGGCTTGCCAAGAAATCCTCTGGGGGTGGAGTGAAAAACTCAAAGGCAACTTGATTTGTTATCCTGTGCTTTTTCAGCTCAGATAGAAACTTGTGGGCATAATCGTCACCTGCCTGCCGTACGTCCCCCACAACAAAAATGGGTCCCTTCAGGTGCCTTTGAACAGTTTCAATATCTCGAGCTAGGAGTTCTGGATCTCTAAAAGCTGTCCGATTTCGTTTGAAAATTTTCCGGAAAGTGGTTGCGGAGCCCCCACATGTTACACAGTTTCTGGTGCAACCCCTACAAGTAAGTGCAGCCGTTATGGGATACTTCAGCCAATTTTCAAAGGGCACATGACCCACTAAATCCTGGTACTTTACTACCGACCGCATCGCATGACTATAATCTAAGTTTATGTGATTGATATCATCTGGAACATAAGTGATGGGATTCGACCTTACTTCTTCTCCTCCATCCTTCCATGTTAGATTGGGAATGGCTTCAGGATTTCCCCCCTTCTTAATGCATTCAATGAGCAAGCGTAAGGGTTCCTCCGTGGAATCGCCTTTAACGACAAAATCAACTTCAGGATAACGGATGAGTTCCTCGTGAAAGTAGGTGGCGGAAAAACCTCCGAAAATGATGGGAATATGTGGATGGTGCTTCTTAACGATCTTTGCTATCTCCAAACTCCCATGGGCATGAGGGAGCCAGTGAAGATCAATTCCGAAAGCGTGAGTATTGAGAGATCTTATCAATTTCTCGACGTCAAAACGAGAACTCTTCATCATCCTTACCGCTATGTTTATTATTCGAACCGATAAACCATGTCTTTCCAAATATTCAGCAATAGTAGCGAAGCCAATGGGGTACATTTCAAAAATCGGACCCGAGGGCACTACATCACTTACTGGTCCATACATGATGGATATTTTCCGAAAATCATAGACACTAGGTGCATGGAGTAAAATTAAATCCGGTTTTGCCATAGATTTTATCCCTTCAAAATCAAGTGAAAACAATCACTAGCTTTAGATTTTAATACAAATAATTTACCTTTAAAAGAGAGACAAATGGAGTCGGGACACAACACCCGGGTAAAAAGAACTTTCCCCAGCTCATTCCACAGACAGATAAATTAAAATTGAAAGAGCAACCAGAGAAGAACGAGAAAGAGAACGACCAAAAGACCTAAAAGGAAACAGAAGAAAAACCACCGAAGCATATATCCCTTGGGCCGAACCACCCGATTATTGGATTTTTTCTTTACTTCTGGAGGTTTCTCCCTAGATTCACCTTGCCCTTTTACCACTTCGGATTTTTGATACCCTTCTGTATCCTCATGTAGTATGGTTACTTCCGGTGAAAGCTGATTACCACAGACAAAACAGTACCGCCTATTCTTTGGATTATCCACGCCACACACAACGCACTGCAACTTTCCATCCCCGAGCAGTTAAGCGTCCCAAATGCTCTTTTCAATATTTTTTCAATAGATAGTCTACTTTAAAATTGCATTTCAAACAAGGAATTATCGATCACGTGATGGAGAAAGTCACGATATGGATTATCGGGGAGAACCCTTAAGAATTCCTTAGCTTGCTCACAAAAGGATCTCGCCTCCTCCATGAGCTTCAAGCCTTCGCCCCCGGGAACTCGATACATCTCTTTAACAAGTTCACAAATTAACCCAGCATTTTGACCAAAGTGGGAAAAAGCCACTATTATTTCTTCATTACATTCGGCGAGCAATGCCCCCAAGCGACAAGAGGCGACATAAAGGGAAGCCCTTTCCCTGAGCTTTTCATAAAATTTCTCTGAGGTCCCGACTCCCCTCAGACCCTCACCTCGTCCAATGGGCCAACCAGGAAGTGCTTCCCCCTCAGCGATGTTGGCGATGGCCTCAGCTAAAATTCTTATAACTCGGCTATCACCCAGTGCGGAGACCAAAGTCAAGGCTTTAGCATAGTAGTAGTCGCCGCATATTAGAGCCAAATTATCTTCGGGTTTCGGGTTTAGGGTTTCGGGTTGAGCTCGTCGCTGGTCTATATTGGTACCCGCATAGTGCCTTCTGACGGCTAAATCCAATAGCTCCAGAGCAACAGCAACGGGTTTAAGCTTTCGAAAATTATACCGCCCGAATTTTGCGGAGATCAGTAATAAGGGAGTTAAAATGAATCGCCGGTTGGATCTGCCCTGCCCTTTGAAAGCGTTATGACCCGCGGAAGTCCTAACTAAGCTGTCGGGCAGACTGACCTCCCTCTCAAATTCCCTTCTTACCACCCTTATGTCCCTCTCTAAATCAGCCAAAATTCTTATCATTTCACCCTTTAATTCGATATAAAACTCGAACATCCTTTAGCTCCTGACATTTATGTACAATTCCACAATTCTGTAGAAACAGACCTTGAGGTCTGTTAACATTCGAAGATAGGATAAGCAATTTTAGCTCGCTTCGGGAGGATAAATCGTGGATTTTGATGTTACCATTGTGGGTGCAGGTCCTGGAGGTTCAGCTGCTGCATATTACCTCTCCAAATTCGGTCACAAGGTTTTATTCGTGGATAAACGCCGATTCCCTCGGGATAAGGCTTGTGGTGATGGTATCTCTCCCCGAGCGGTGGGGATTCTAAAAGATATGGGATTGCTCCCCGAAATCGAGGGGAAATTCAAAAGAACTAGGGGTGTAAGGATATTCGCCACCAAAGGTGGTTGCATGGAAGCAAATTGGCCTCCTGTGAAAAAATACCCCCACTATGGCTTCATCATTCCCAGAATGGAATTGGATGATATCTTACGCAGGCATGCCATCCGCGCCGGAGCCGAATTTTGGGATAATTGTCTAGTCATCGAACCGTTACTTGAAAATGGTAAAGTCACGGGGGTTAGAGCAAAACGCAATGGACAGCACTTAAAGATTTATTCCTCATTCGTCATCGCCGCCGACGGTGCACATTCAAGGGTGGGGAGAATCTTAAGACTTCTGAAAAGAAAACGCCGAAGCATCGGTGTGGCCATAAGAGCATATTATCAAGGCATGGAAGATGATGATTTCATGGAAATCTATGGCGAGGATTGCATCCTGCCCGCCTTCGGTTGGATATTCCCTGCAGGCAACGGGATAGCCAATGTTGGCGTCGGTACTCTTATCGACGATGTAAAGAAACACCAATTAAATCTCTCTCAAGTTCTCTCCAACTTTATCCATAATAGTACTCACGCACGAAAGAAATTGACCAAGGCAGTACCCCTAGATTCGCCCAAGGGCGATGTTCTTCGCCTGGGATGGGAGGCCTCCGAGGTCGTTACCAATGGAGCCTTGTTGGTAGGAGATGCAGCAAGTCTAGTGAATCCTTTCACAGGAGAGGGAGTAACATATGCCCTTGAGAGCGGAAAGCTAGCCGCAGACGTAATCGATGAAGCTCTGAGCTCAGGTGACGCAACAGCTTTGTTTAAATATAAAGATCTAATTCGCCGCAGATACGGTTTTTACTTCCGTATGGGCACCATCTTTGTGAAGTGGATAAGCAAACCCCCTCTCATGAACCTGGGCATCGGTTTAGCCTCAAAGAATCAAAAACTTGCTCAATTTTCTCTTCGAGTCCTTGCTAACCTCCTATAACTATCGACTTTCGACCACCGACTTGAGTTTCGAGAGGGAACTTTGAAGCAGGCGTGAGACGTGGCGTTGGGAAATTCCAATCCTTTTGGCGATCTGACTTTGGGTTAAGTCCTCGAAGAAGAAGAGGTAGATGATCTTTCGCTTGAGCTCACTCAATTGCATCAGGGCATCGAAGAGGACTATCTTATCCTCGATGGGGAAATCCCGATCCATATGGAGACGGGATCTTATCTGATCTATGAGAAATTCACTATCCTTGGAGTCAAAGATGGGTGGAAGTTCCATCGGCTGGCGAAAATGCCTGGTTTTAAGGACAGCCAAGAGTTTTTCCTCGGTTATGCCCACTTCCCCGGCAATCTCACTTACCATGGGAAGGCGGCGGAGACGTTGGGAAAGGACTTCAATAGCCTGATTTATTTGCCAGTTTAAGCTTTGAGCCCAGCGGGGTTCGCGCATCAGTGACGATTTATCCCTGAGATAATGCCTTATCTCACCGGAAATCTTGTGGGTGGCATAAGTGGAGAATTTGACCCCACGCTTGGGATCGAAATCATTCACCGCGTTTATCAAACCAATGTATCCTACCTGAATGAGATCATCGAGAGACTCTCTCCCAGTAGCAAACTTGCGGGTGATGAAGGGGACCAAATTTAGATATCTCCGAATGATTTCTTCCATGACTTCTGGATTCCCTGTGGTCTTAAATTCCGAAAATAGCTCATCTAAATCTACTTCAGATTTTTTGGAATGTGCTTTGGCGGCTCGCATCGAAATTGCGCCCCTTCTTAAGTCCAATAACGTGCACACCCTATTTATCGTCACAGCGCAAAAAAGCTTTAACATATAACATAGGGGTCAGGCTTGACAAATTTGACAAATTTCAAATTTAGCAAAGTTTTACACGAAAGTGGAAGAAAAATGATGGATTAAAAAGGGGCTAAATCAAAAAAAGAAGAATTATTTCTTGTAAGAATGCCTCGCAGAAGAATGCTTACCACCGAAACTCGCTTTTGGGAAAAGCTGATCGAATATATAATGCGATATTTTCCTACTCTCTTTCTAAAAAGACCCTTAACACCACTTATTTTAGCGACATCTCCCAACAACGGGTCTTTCTCCATTTCCTTAAGAGAACCAAAAATTTGGTTTCTCACCCCGGGATTCATCTTCTGGAGATATCGAGCGGCCTGTTTGGAGAGTTCACAATCTCATAAACCTGAACTCCCTTAAACCCACAACCTCACCCCTGGTTATTTCCTTAAGACCACGACCTACTTCGAGCATCTCCTCTTTGGTCAATTCCTCTTCGGGCAGGGATCGAATTTTCTCGCGACGCAAAAATTCCCTGAGCATGGCTTTGATAACCCCGCTTTTGCTATATCCCTTTTCTCTACATAGCCTGCTGAAATCGGCGAAAAGCTCATCTTCTAACCTTAAAGTTAAGTTTTTCAATATTTTTCACCTTTTTGCTATAATTTGAATTTATTTTAATTCTA
>DDKQ01000109.1:0-2321 GCA_002339355.1 Candidatus Subteraquimicrobium carltonvillense
GCCTTTTCATCTTATCAATGACCGGGGAAGATGGGCATAAAAAAGTGCCGAGGGCGGGAGTCGAACCCGCATGTCCGAAGACACACGATTTTGAGTCGTGCGCGTAAGCCAATTCCGCCACCTCGGCACGCCTGTACGGCAAGTTTATTATATGTTAGCTGGTAGTTTAAGGTCAAGCCCGCTCATGACAAGGAGATCCGAGATAGTCGAAGGGAGCAAAATATCTTTTACAAAACTGAAAGATATTTTTCGATTTCATAAGAGGAGATTCTCCTTCGGTACCTATCCCATTCGATCTTTTTGTTTTCGATAAAATGGGCAAAGACGTGTTCACCGAGGGCTTTCCGAACCACCTCACTTTTTTCCGCCAAAGTTATTGCCTCTATGAGACTTCCGGGAAGCATTCCTATATTCCTTTTCTTTCGCCCTTCCTCGGTCATCAAATAAACATTTTCCTCGACGGGATCGGGGGGCTTGTATCCCTTTTGGATACCCTCCAAACCGGCGACGAGCATTACGGAAAAGGCGAGATAAGGGTTGCAAGCCGGATCTGGACTTCGCAGTTCAATCCGCATTGCCTCTTCCTTTCCCGGTTTGTACATGGGAACCCTTATCATATCCGATCTATTAAGGTAAGCCCAGGTTATATAGACTGGAGCTTCGTAGCCGGGAACCAATCGCTTGTAGGAATTCACCCATTGATTGGTGACCGCTGTGTATGCCGGAGAATGCTTCATCAATCCGGCGATGAAACTCTTGGCGGTATCCGAGAGATGATATTTATCCTTTGGATCGAAGAAGGCATTGCGACCATCTTTGAACAGGGACATGTGAGTATGCATTCCGGAACCATTCTCTCCATAGATGGGTTTGGGCATGAAGGTGGCATAACACCCATTTCGGCAGGCTATTTCCTTGACCACGAATCGGTAGGTCATCACCTTATCCGCCATCCTCAAGGCTTCATCGTATCGAAGGTCGATTTCGTGTTGGGATGGAGCGACTTCGTGATGGGCGAATTCCACTCCAATGCCCATCGCTTCAAGTGCAAGGACTGTTTGCTGACGCAGTCCTATGGCTTCATCGCGGGGGATTAGGTCGAAGTAGCCTCCACTATCGAGTACTTCGGGCTGGTTTGGGGATTTAAAATAAAAATATTCGAGTTCTGGTCCCAAATAGAAGGTGAATCCCATCTCCTTGGCTTTTGCCAGGTTCTTTTTCAAGACATAGCGAGGATCACCTTCGAATGGACGACCATCGGGACGATAAATATCACAAAACATGCGGGCAACTTTTTTATCTCCAGGTTGCCAGGGTAGAATGGCGAAGGTTGTGTGATCGGGTACGGCGAGGGTATCACTTTCCTCGATTCTCGCGAATCCTTCCACCGAGGAGCCATCGAAACCCATTCCTTCATCGAAGGCTTTCCCCAATTCCTCCTTTGTGATGGTGAAACTCTTGAGGAACCCGATGATATCCGTGAACCATAGTTCCATGAACTTAATGTCATTTTCTTCCACGATCTCGAGGATATCCTTTTGATCTCTGACGGCTTTTTCCATATCTCCTCCTCATTTATTGATTGGATTTTATAAAGCATAAAATGGAACTCGTTTTCGGTATAAGTTTAAATCATCGACATTCACGAGACAATAACATTGCCTTCAATAAGCATAAATTCCTCCATAGGGTCGAGATGAAAAGGGAAATGCAAAATATAGAAATTTTAATAGCAGTAAAGTTCTCCGTAGGGTCTGGAGGAGTGGGGAGTCAATTTGATGAACTTTTTCCTCAATATTTCCCTCAAATCGAGTTTGAATTCTTGACAATACTCAGCTAAATAATTCTTTAATTCCTTCATATCTTCTTTTGTGGGCTCTAAAACATTCACTTCCGCTCCAAGTTGATGGGGCTCTATTTTCCCCTGGATATACACTACACCTCCGTGCATACCGGTGCCAGTGTAGTTGCCAACAATAGATTGAGTCTTATTGTTCAACCCCAAAAGTATGATCACTCCACCGGCCATGTATTCCGCTAAAAAATCACGGGCTACACCTCCTGCAATGAGCACAGGCACCTGATCCTTGTAAGCCTTCATGTGAATACCCACTCGATAACCGACGTCTCCTTTGATGAGTAGCTTGCCACCACGCATTCCATAGCCCAAAACGTCGCCCGCATCTCCCCAAACTATAACCTTGCCGCTATTCATGGTGTTGCAAACGGCATCCTGAGCATTGGACTTCACCGTTATGATTGGGCCATCCATGAAGGCAGCTAAATCATTTCCCGGTACGCCCTCTATGTTGATGTGCACC
>DDKQ01000109.1:2667-3439 GCA_002339355.1 Candidatus Subteraquimicrobium carltonvillense
TATCCCACCACCGATATACCGTTGCCCATTGACGTTGACCAGGGTAATCTCCTTTGCCCCCTTGGCGATGGCCTCATGGATTTTATCGTTTAAGTCTTTATAGTATACTCCCTTTGCATCTATCCGATATGGACGGTCCATAATCCTCCACCTCTATACCTGCAATTTCTCCTCTCTAAGTTCTTTTGGGAAAGAGATATAGCCAAAATTCTCTTCCAATAGTTCTTTCTTGAAATTCTTCACGTTGATCTTGTCCTTAATTAATCCGGTTATGATACCCGCTCTATCGATGGCACCAACGAAGATAGCACCCACTATCAAATTGTTCTTTAGGACAATCTTCCTGTAAGTTCCCCGTTTAGCATCGTATTTCTTAAGAGCCTGATAGCCATCTTCCTTCGGATTGGATAAGCCCACCGATATCGTTGGAAGACCAAAGAACTCTATGGAATTCATGGGTAAACCTCCGGGGTATTTTCTTTCTTGACCCGCCATATTACTTCCGGCAATTTTTCCCTGTTCATAGGCATCGGGCCAAGTGGGAATGACCTGACGGTCACCAGTGAGCATGGTGGGTGCTTCCGTCACATCCCCCGCCGCATAAATGCTGGGAACACTCGTCTGCATCCGATCATCAACTAAGATACCCCTATTAGCCTCAATTGTCGTTCTTTCAACTAGCTCTAAATTGGGAATGACGCCGATGGTCACGATGACCGAGTCACAATCCACATTTTTTCCATCTCTTAAAACAACGCCACTGATCTTTGAG
>DDKQ01000112.1 GCA_002339355.1 Candidatus Subteraquimicrobium carltonvillense
CACTTGCCCCTCCCTTAAATGTATGTAAACCCAAACTCGTTAATAGTCCAGCTCAACTTTATCCTTATATAAGGAGGTTATGATGGGTAAGACCGCTTTACTGATCATTGATATGCAATGTGATTTTGCCAAACCAGGTGGAAAGCTATATGTTAGGAATGGGGAAAGTACCATTCCCATCATAAAAGAGTTATTGGAAATTGCCCGAAGGAATGATCTCCCGGTCGTGTATTCAGTTGATTCTCATTTCAATCCCGACCCCGAATTTGAAATTTGGCCGTTACATTGCGTAGCCGGCACACCAGGGGCGGAAATAGTTGAGGAACTTCTTCCAGACTTTGATCGAGGCGAGATACTCATTCACAAGGGAAGTTTTGAGTATTCGGCCTTCGCTCCAGAATTTAAAGGGGAAAGCCATTTAACAAGATTACTCGAGGATCGAAAGGTAGAAAGGTTAGTGGTCACTGGGCTCGCTTATGACTTTTGCGTTGGTAGTACAGCTTGCGATGGAACCAAGGCGGGTTTTGAGGTATATTTAGTTTTCGAAGCAACCAAAGCTGTGGATACGATCTCAAAGGGAGTTTCCACAAAGAAGGCCATGGATGAAAGGTTGCAAAGTATGGGAGTGAAGATCATATCCCTCGAGGAAGCAAGGGAACTTTTAAAGAGCGTCTGATTTCCATCAAAGGAGGGATTTAAAATATTTCACATCGCTTCTGAGGAGATCATCAAAGCTGGGAAGATAACTGATGTTTACTTTGAGCGTGGAGTTCAAATTCTGAAAGCAAAAAATATCAACAAATGGGTCAAAGGGGAAGTTCGTGCTACTGACTTTCCAGAGGATTGGGATTGGGCCGTTTTCGCTGGGCTTGAGGAAGCCATTCATCTTCTTTCGGGATTAAAAGTCAATGTTGAGGCAATGCCCGAAGGTACTCTATTTCATCCCGAAGAGCCGGTGATGATCGTCGAGGGGAAATATCTTGACTTTGCGGTGTATGAAACCTCACTTTTGGGATTGCTGTGCCAGGCGTCAGGGGTAGCCACGAAAGCGGCTCGATGTAAAATGGCAGCTGGGGATAGGAAGGTCTATAGCTTTGGAGCCAGGCGAATGCATCCATCCATAACGCCAATGGTTGAGAGAAATGCTTATATCGGTGGATGCGATGGTGTAGCCGTCCCCGAAAGTGCCAAATTAATAGGGGAGAAGCCCATTGGAACCATGTCACATTCGCTCATTTTAACCATCGGCGGTGAAGAAGAAACTTTTCGAGCCTTTCACGAGGTCATCGATCCTCAAGTGAAAAGGGTGGCCCTCATCGACACTTTCAATGACGAGAAATTCGCCGCCGTAAAAGCTGCCCAGGTCCTGGGAAAGGATTTATTCGCGGTCCGCTTAGATACCCCCCGTTCTCGTCGGGGGGATTTCTTAAAAATCCTTCAAGAGGTTCGTTGGGAGTTGGACCTCAGGGGATACGAATATGTCAAGCTATTCGTGAGCGGGGGCATAGATGAACATAAAATAGCGGAATTCAATCCTTATGCGGATGCTTATGGCGTGGGGACAGCCATCAGCAACGCCCCCGTCGTCGATTTTTCCTTCGATATCGTTGAAATCGAGGGTGAAGCCATTGCCAAGCGCGGTAAGATGTCGGGTTCTAAAAATGTTTTGCGTTGCAGAGATTGCTTCATCACAAGGGTGATTCCAGTGGGACGTGAGGTCGAACGCTGCACGTGCGGCGGAAAGATGGATATCCTTTTAAAATCGCTAATAAGAGAGGGTCGAATTGTAGGGGACATTCCAGAGGCGGGGAGAATTAGGGAATATGTCTTGAATCAATTGAGGCATCTCACCCTCACTTTATAAAGGAGAATGTGCATGGGTCATAATTTCAAAATTTACTGTTTAACGCAGGATTATCCAAAGATGGGTGGACTGCCCATACGGGCCTACTCTCTCGGTTCTCAGAGTGCGACCCGTACGGGTGCCGCAGCTCTTCGAACCTTGCTCGCTTAACGGTCGGCTGCACAGTCGCCTCCTTAGCCCACCCACTTTAGAAAAATCAGGAATTTATGACCTACCTAGATTACCAAAATTAAAATGACCAAAACAAAAACCAAAATCTAGAAGAATATTAGTGAATTTCGAAAATTTGGATTTGTTTAGGATTTAGATTTTCGAATTTAGGATTTTTAAAGCCTTACTTTATGGAATTATGTTTAGGGCGCAAAGGAGAATATAAAATTGAAAATAAAAGCTGTAGTAGATCGCATCGAAGGCGAGATGGCCATCTTGCTTTTAGAGAAAAAGTCCATTTTATGGCCCCTTAAAGCTCTCCCAAGAGGATGTCGGGAGGGAGACATAATATCCATTGATTTAAGGATAGACAAAGGGGCCACTCTAAAACGTTCAAGAGAGATTTCAAGCTTCATCGAGAAGCTTTCAGAAGAAGAAAAACGAAGTTCGTAACTATGATGGTCTCACCTCTTTAGTTCCCCACTTTTTTGACCGATAAAAAGGATAGACCAATAAAAAAATAGAAGGTAAGGAGCTACTTTATGGTAAAATTTGTTTCTAAAGCGAAAGTGCATCCTCAGATCTTATTTGCTGAGATCATTAGCAGCTTAGCTCGAATGCTCGATATGATCGAGGGATATAGTTCCCATCATTCCCATAAACTCGGTATCTTATCTGTACATCTGGGGAAGAAGCTGGGTTTGGACTCGAAGTATCTCTGGGATATCTTCTATGCTGCTCTCCTCCATGATATCGGGGAAATAGCCATTGCCGATAATATCCTTTATAATTCCAAAGTCCTCTCAAAGATGCAATTGATTAATGTTTGGGAGCATCCGGTATGGGGAGCAGAAATTGCTAAAAAGTTGCCCTCCCTCATTTATCACAAGCGTTCTCTAACCCAGAGACAAATCTTGGATATATGGGAGCATACCATAATAGGTGAGGAAATCGCGAGGCAGGTACCCTCGCTTGATGGCTCAGCTTTTTTAATCAGGTGGTCTCATGAGTGGTGGGATGGTAGTGGTTACCCAGATCAACTGGTCTGGGATCAAATTCCCTTAGGATCTCAAATCATTAACATTTGTGATACCTATGACGCTCTTCTCAATGATCGTCCCTATAGAAAGGCGTTCTCCAACGAGGATACTTTGAAGGAAATCAAAACATTTTCCGGGGTGCAATTTAACCCCGAATTGGCTGAGGAGTTTCTCTCACTTCAACCCGGATTTGAGAAACTGCTTTCGAGACTGGAGCGAGAGTTCAATGCTCTGCTGGGTGAGCTCTTGCCCACGGAGAAAGAACTCGCAAGTTTTTCTGAGGATTATATCATGGTAACACTGAGAGTCTTTGCTCGGGTCATCGATGCTAGACATGCATATACTCAAACGCATTCATGGCGAGTAGCAAATATCGGTCAGGAAATAGGTGAAGCCATGAAATTACCCTCCAAAGAAATTGAGGAAATCAGAGTAGCCGCTCTTCTCCACGACGTAGGGAAGGTAGCCATTTCCGGTCTGATCTTGGATAAGCCCTATTATCTTTCCAAGAAGGAATTTAAGCTCATTCACGCCCATCCTCTCCGTTCCGAGGAGGTTATCAGAAGAATCCCTGGTTTGGAGAAAGTGGCCGAAATCGTTGCTTACCACCACGAGCGCTATGACGGTTTGGGATATCCCAGGGGCCTGAGCGGCTCAGACATTCCCCTTGCATCGAGAATTCTCGCTGTTGCTGATGCTTTTGATGCCATGACATCGGATCGGCCTTATCGAAGGGCTTTAACCTGGGAACAGGCTTTGGGAGAGGTTGAAAGACATGCAGGGGATCAATTCGACCCTGAAGTGGTGAAGGTGCTTTTGAACCTGGTTCACGAGAAATATGGTCTCAAGTTTTAAGGTAGGACAAGATGAAAATTTTTTCTAAACAGAGATCCATTCTCCCGAGTTGGGTGGCCCAGCACTTAAGGGATTTTTCCTTTGAGTCCGTCTATGACCCCTTCAGTCGAGCCGGGGCTGTTTGTAGCTTTTTCAAACGCAAGGGATATAAGGTAATAGCCAATGATTTGGCCCTCTCCTTTTACTGGTGGAATAAAGGAGTCGTAGAAAATAATGGTGTACTTTTGATGCCCTCCGATATTCAAATGCTCTGCAAGCTGCCCAAAGAAAGTGTTGATGTATATGAGGATTGGCGAGGGAAGTACTTCACCCCTAAGGAAATCCACTGGCTCAAGGAATGGAGAAAGAATATATCGCGGTTTACCGGGGAATCACAAGAGACCCTCTTCAAGCGGGCTCTAGCTTTCATAACCGTTTTTAAGACTATAAATTATTGGCTATCCTTCCGATTGTTTGACCTCAAAAGGAAGTCTTTCTCTCCTCAGGAGATCTTTCAATTTTATGTTAATCAGACGAATAGCTGGGTATTTGATAATCATCTTAAAAATGAAGTCCATAATCAAAATGCTCTTTCACTCACACCCCTAATCAATGCCGATGTAATGTTCTTTTATCCTCCCACTCCGAGTGGATATGATGACTCAGATCTACGATTTCTCCTCTGGGAAAGATGGATTCGCGAAAACCCCGAGTTCCATTTGAGGGACCTCATTGGTGGAGATGAAGGAAGAGTTTTGGGTCAATCCTTTAAAGACGAGGATACATATTTGGAAGCCATAGATTCCTTTCTTTCAAGAGCTGGACATTTTAGGATATGGGTAATATCCTATAACAAGGAAACGATCACGGCCCACGACGAAATTAATAGGATAATAAAAAAACACAAAAAAATAGAGAAGGAAGCAGAGATAAAGTTTTTAGCCCCGGAAAGATCCATCCTTGAAAGATTGATTGTTGCCAAGTAGATTTAATTTTCTAATTACAATGCGAAAAACGTTAATCCTTTTACTGACCATAATCTTTTTTCTTTTTTCAGTATCCCCCGTTGCAGCTCAGATTGAGCCCTCTATCGGTGCTGCTTCTGCGATATTGGTGGATGCGAAAAGTGGACAGATTCTATGGCAGCGAAATGCTCACCAAAGATGCCCCATGGCAAGCACAACCAAAATAATGACCGCGATATTGATCCTAGAATATGGGAGGTTAGCGGATGTGGTGACCAGTACTCAGCGGGCCTCAAATGTTGGGGAATCCGAGATTTATCTTACGGCAGGGGAGCGAAGAACCATTGAAGAGTTGCTTTATGGCATGATGTTGGAGTCGGCGAACGATGCTACGGTGGCTTTGGCAGAGTACCTGGGAGGTACCGTCGAGAATTTTGTGCAACTCATGAATCGCAAGGCGAGAATCATTGGAGCTCGCAATACTCATTTTGCCAATCCTCATGGTCTCCACTCCGATGATCATTACTCAACCGCCTATGATTTATCCTTGATTGCCAGATATGGTCTACTCGATGCCAAATTTGCCAAGATCGTTTCCACAAAGGACTACACCATTCCCTGGCCTGGCAATCAATATCCTCGGCGATTGAAGAATCACAATAAATTACTTTGGAGGTATCCTCACGCCGATGGAATAAAAACGGGTTACACTAAACAAGCTGGTCACTGCCTTATTTCCTCAGCTACCAAAGATAATATTGGTCTCATTTGCGTGGCATTGGGGGCTCTCAACAGCGAGGCTTGTTACAATGATAGCCAGCAATTGTTGGGGTATGGATTCAACTCCTTTAAGCGGGAGAAGGTGGTGAGGAAAGGCAAGGTCTATGCCCAGATACCCCTGCCGACATGGGGGAATCGAAAACTCAATTTAATCGCTACAAGGGATTTGACCTTTTTGGTAAAGCAGCAACCGCGAAGTTTAAAGACAGAGGTCAGGGTGGATCGACCTGTCTTACTTCCCATCACCAAGGGGCAAAAAATCGGTGAGATAAGGATAATTCAAGATGGATATGAGTTGGGTAGAGCAGACCTTGCCGCCGAAAGAACCATTCTTGAACCAACCTTTATCGAAAAGTTTTTTATATACATAAGGTCTCTTATGAGGAAAGCCTGGCGTAGAAAATGATTAATATGTTAAACTTTGTTTAGAAAAGCCCAAAGAGCCGAGGAACAGAGGAGGAGCTATTTTGATGGAAGAAGGCAAATCGAAGAAGGCTTTACTCGGTGAAGATGCTTTGGTTAATCTTTCTAAAAAGAGTGATGAGGAAATCCAACAAATTTTGGACGAGTTATATAAGGAGGAGGAAAGGTTATCCTATCGGCGTAGAATCTTACATGGAAAGATAGATATATTAAGAGCCGAATTGGTTGAGCGGTTGAAGAAGAGGTGCGAGGCCGGTAAAAGTGTCATCTCTGGAAGTGATATTCAACGCCTTGCAGAAATTTTGGCCAGAGGGTTCAAGCATACTAAAGATGTCTACTAATCTTCCTCTGCCAACAATTTGTGAGGGAAATTTGGGCAAAAGGGAGGGAAGTTTACTCCCAGATAGAAATTATTAAAGGGTTAATCGTTTGGAGTTATATATGCTTTGCAGTAAATGTGGGCAGGAAAATGAGAATAGGGCCAAATTTTGTGTAAGATGTGGTGCAGAATTGGAGTCTCGGGAAGCCGATAGCACTATATCCTTTACGCCTATTGAGGAAGCCGAGGAAGAGGAAGCTGTAGTAGAAGAGGAACCATTGCCCGGCGAAAGAATCGTTTTGGTGGTTAAGAAAGGACCCATTGTGGGGCAAAGGTTTCCCATAGAGTCAAAGGAAATTACCTTGGGTAGAGATCCTCAAAGCGATATTTTTTTGAATGACATCACTGTCTCTCGCAAACATGCCAAAATCGCCACAACTCCCGATGGCATCATTATCACGGATGCCGGGAGCCTTAATGGAACCTATGTCAATGGAAAGAGAGTGGAAAGCGCCTTTCTTAAACACGGTGACGAGCTACAGATTGGAAAGTTTAAGTTAATTTTTTTAACGGGGGGAACTTTATAATTGAGCGGGGGAGAGAAACGATGGCAAAGAGAGAGGAATTATATGACCATAGGCGAAGTCGTATCCAGACTTAAAGATAAGTTTCTAGGCCTTTCTATCAGTAAAGTTCGCTATCTCGAAGAGGAGGGGTTGATTAAACCCGAGCGCACCAAGGGGGGATATCGTAAATTTTCGGAGGAGAATATCAAACGCTTAGAGACTATACTCAGGTTGCAAAAGGAAAAATTCTTGCCTCTGGATGTCATCAGGGAGAGACTAAGATTATTGGATAAGGGAGAATCCTTGCCTGAATTTGAGGAAGTCCCGCTGACCGAGTGTTATCCTTTTCCCGAAGAAACGCAAGTTTCTCTCGAAGATGTGTCCCAGCTAGCTGGTTTATCCACCGATGAGATAAAGGATCTGGAAAGTTTTGGAATTGTGAAACCAAAGCAGACAGAGGAGGGGAGAATTTTCAGCTCTCTTGATGTGAATATCATGCGGATTGCTCGAAGTCTCTCCAGATATGGTATCGAACCTCGCCACCTTCGCATGTATGAAAATTTTGCCGAGCGAGAAGCATCCTTTTTTCAGCAGATTCTTCTGCCCACCTTAAAGCAGAAAAGTCCCGAGGGTCGGGAAAGAACTATCGAAAGGCTATCCGAGCTTGTAAAATTATCTGAGGAATTCAAAAGATTGGTGCTTCAAAAAACTCTTCGCTGCTATTTCCCAGAACTTTAGCCTCACTCAAATATTATTTGTAGGGAACGCTATTGTGTCATTATCTCCATCCTCAAGGCGAAAGGCATAAATTTATTGCCGACCAAATGCTGGGCCGCCTTTCTAAATGGCTCCGCTTGATGGGCTATGATACCCTTTATTTCAAATCCATTGATGACATCGAACTCATCCGAATTGCCAGGAAACAGGGGAGAATTTTATTGACGAGGGATACGGGTCTTATGAGGAGAAGGATAGTGAAGAGTCGGGTGAGAGCGATATTCATAGAAGATGATTTATTGGACAATCAGTTGAGACAGCTCATAAGAGAATTAAACCTAGATACCGAGAGGCTTTCCCCTCCGCTTTGTGTAGAGTGTAATTCTCCTTTGGAGGAAGTGCCCAGGGAGAGGGCCAGGGGACAGGTACCCAGCTATGTATATAGAACCCAAGATCAGTTTGTAGCATGCCCCGTTTGTGGCAGGTATTACTGGAGGGGAACCCATTGGCAACATGTTAGAAAGAGAATTCGCACTCTGCTTAAGTGAAGGTTATAGATAGTAATGCTGGCTGTGAATTGTGTAGTTAATCAGAAAGTTTAGTGAGAGAGGAACGATACCAATCATGCAAAGAGCCGATGACAACAGAATTCCTCGCTTATTTTCCTTTAACGTTGAGATTATTGCGACGAGGCTCGTGATCAGGTAGTAAATCCACAGGGCTAGGGAGCCCATGGCTTTCGCATCTAAGAACCAGTTGCTTCCCCAGAGGGCCCTCGCTTTAAAGGATCCCGAAATAATCGCCGCGGTTAGAAGAAGAAAGCCAAAAGTAAGGTAAATACAGGTGAGTACGGAGCGGATTTTCTCAAGGGTAAGCCCATTTTGTTGCATTCTTCCTCGATCACCCAATCTTTGAAGGCCAAGATATATACCGCCACTTAGGGCGGCGATTCCGAAGCAAACGTAACCCGATACCCCCAACATGGCATGGGTAAGACAAATCTTCCAAACCATTTTTTTCTTCCTCCATCATCGATGAGTGATGAGTTTTTTGCTATAATTACCCCTAAATGGGTATTATTATAAATGTAGTTTATATCCGGGAGTCAAAAAGAGCAACGATGGAAGTTTCAAAGGAAGAAAAGGTCCCAAAAGGGAATGGGTGGGGTGAAGACAAGGAAAGAGAAGAGATAAAATTCGCGCATCCCAGCGAGAAACAGTGTGCCAAGATTTTGGATTTTTATGGCATAAAATGGCTTTATGAGCCCAGGACCTTTCCAATAGAATGGGACAAGAAGGGAAACGTGATACAGAGTTTTACCCCCGACTTCTACCTCCCAGATTTCGATCTTTACATCGAGTTAACCACCATGAGTCAAAAGTTGGTAACTAAAAAGAATAGAAAGGTAAGGAGACTGCGCGAGTTATACCCGAACATAAACATTAAAATCTTCTATCAGAAAGATTTTCGCAATCTTCTTTTAAAGTATGGGTTACATAAAAAGCATTTCCCCGAAGAGCAGACGAAGGACAAAGAGAAAAAGTAGGGTATCGATGGGGGTGAAAACAGAACGTGTTTGAGGATATAGAAAAAGTTTTATTTTCCGAGGAAGACATCAAAAAGAAAGTCAGAGAATTGGGTGGAAAAATATCTAAGGACTATAAAGGCAAAGATCTCCTATTGATAAGTGTACTTAGGGGAGGAGTGGTTTTTTTAGCCGATCTAATACGTCATATTTCGATCCCCGTTTCCGTTGATTTCATGGCCATATCCAGCTACGGTTCTACGACGGAATCGCTTGGTGTTGTAAAGTTGCTTAAAGACCTTGAAGAGAGCATTGATAAAAAACATGTATTAGTTGTGGAAGATATCATCGACACGGGGTTGACACTCAATTATTTACTCCGCAATTTACAATCAAGGCATCCAGCCAGTCTTAAAGTCTGTGCTTTACTGGACAAATCCGTTCGCCGGATAGTCGACATCCCCATAGATTATAAAGGCTTTGATGTACCCGATGTGTTTGTAGTTGGATATGGGCTAGATTATGAGCAGAAATATCGCAACCTTCCTTTCATTGGTATTTTAAAGCCTGAGGTTTACGGCGAGTAAAAGGTAAAGAAATCCTGGATTAAGAGAAAAATAGAAAGAGCCCCAAGTAATCCTCAGCATCTTCCTTTTCAAAGAGCTTTACCTTATGATGATATATTCCGGGTGCCTTCCACTCTTCAAGTTGTTCTTTGTGAGAACTTCTTGGGGCTCCGAAACTTATTTAAAACCAATAAGTAAGAAAAAGTCAATATAAAATTTTGGAATTTTTTAAATTCTTTGAAGTTTCCCAAGTAAAAAAGCAAATTTTTTTTATTTGAAACCGGAATAAGAATCGGAAGGGAATGTGGTTTAAAATACAGGTTCTAATACCTCAGCCTGGACAAAGCCTAGCCCCAATCCTAGCGCTTGAGCTGCTGCTTTAGATAAGTCGAACATTCTCCCATCAATGAAGGGTCCCCTATCGTTGACTCGAACGACTATGTGTTTATCTCCATATGTTATTCCCAAGTAAGTTCCAAAGGGCAAAAAGAGTGAGGCACAAGTGAAGTCATTTTCATTAAATATCTCTCCACTCGATGTCGAACGCCCATTAAATTCATTGCCGTACCAGCTGGCTACCCCATAGAATTTTAACCCAGTTGCTCTATAATTTTTGGGTATGGTTTCCCCGGTGATATAATGATCCATAACATATGGTTGAACATAACAGGGGACGGCCCTCACTTCTGCACAAAGGGGGAGACTATTTTTTGCCCTTTTCAACCTCTCTGATTGTTTCCTTTCTTCCTCTTGTTTCAGCAAATTCCGAAATTCTCGATCCATATTGATCAGAAATCTTTGCTTTTTCGCCAACTTTGTCTTCAAAAGACCCAATTCAGCCTTTTTTCTTCGGCGCAATATTAATTGCTCCAATTTTTCCTTTGCTAGCTTTTCCCTCATTTGTTCAACATTGGATTTTTTTCTTTGAATATCATCGATGAGTTTAAGGTCACATTCGATGATTCGGGACAAAATGGCAATTTTCGTCAAAAAGTCCTTAAAATCGCCAGCTCCAAGGAGAATTTCGAGAAATTGAACATTTCCATTTTTATAAATCTCTCTCAGCCGAGTGTTTAGAATGTTTCTTTTGATTCCTAAGTCCTCTTCCAGTGAATCTAATTTGGAGTATGTTTTAAGCATCTTTCTTCCGGTGACTTCAAGTTCGGAGTTGATGGCTAAGTAGATTTCCTGAGCGAAATCAATCTCAGCTTGAAGTTCCCTTATCTCTTTTGATACTTCGTCAACTTGGGATTTTTTCTCGCGCAGTGATTTGCTGGCACCGGCGGGGGTCAGGGAGGGAAAGAAAACGAAGATTAAGAGCAAGCATATTATCTTGGAGGATCTTCCGAGATTCATCGCTTCCTCCTTTGCCTCATCTCTATTCTTATCGGTCAAAGGAGTTAAAATTTTATACAAACTTTTTTGAAAGAAGGAGATTTGCTTTCAGTACAGAACTTAAGGATAGAGACCTCCTGGACGATAAAAAAGACGATAGTGTCATGAGAAAATTACTCAGCAATTTTTGAAGTAGTGATCGCTGGAGGGATTATAGTGATTGAAAAGAGTCGTTCCTTCTTAGGAGTTCTCTTCTGCATTTTGATCTTCTCCCTGATAATCTTCATGGCAATTCCAACTTTTGCTACCCCTGCAGCTATAGAGCAAAAGAAGGCGGAAGCCGATCGCGTAAAAGCCCAGATCGAGGAAATGAACAGAGCTTTAGAGGAAGCGGTAGAACAGTATAACTCCGCTGCAGTTAAGCTTGAGGAAACCCAAAAGGCAATTGAGGAGAATAGGTTAAAGCTCGAGAAGGCTAAAGAGGAGCTGGCGCAAAACCAGAGGGTGCTCAATGAACGCATCGCTGGGATTTACAAACACGGGAAGGTAAATTTCATCTCCGTTCTACTTGCTACTAAAAGCTTCGATAATTTTTTGGTTCGTTTGGATTGGCTGGTCCGCATAGGGAAGCAAGACCTCGAAGTCTTGCGTCGGATTCAAAGGGTTAAGAGACAGATAGAGGAGATTGAATCGAAGCTGGAGGAAGAGAAAAGACGACGATTAGCATTAAGAGAGGAGCTTGAAGCAAAGAGGTGGCAGATTGAGGGGCAGATACGAGAAAGAAGGACATTCCTTTCAAGCGTTGAGGAAGAAATTGCCCGGTTAATTAGAGAAGAGGAAGAGAGACAAGCCAGGCTCAGGGCAGAAGCCCTGCGTCGGGCTCAGGAGGAGGCTCGACAGGCTGCTGAACGAAGGGCGAGAGAATCCTCGGAAGGGCGATCATCGGGAAATTCAGAAGGAGAGAAGCCAAAGAAGCCAGAAGAATCTAAAGGCAGTGATCCTCCCGCTAATCCCAGTAGGGGAAGAGAGGTTGTTTCCATTGCCATGAAGTATATAGGTGCACCATATCATTGGGCGGGGGAGGGCCCTGGGGGTTGCCCAACGGGAGAACATTCAATCTGCTTTGACTGTTCTGGGTTCACCATGTACGTATACAAGCAGGTGGGAGTGACCCTTCCCCATTCATCGGCAGCGCAATACCATCGCGGCAAACCCGTAAGTTATGACAACTTGAAGCCAGGAGATCTCGTATTCTTTGGTAGGGATGGCATCTCCCATGTGGGCATTTACATTGGTAATGGAAATTTTATTCATGCTTCAACGAATGGGGATGCGGTTAAAGTCCAGACTCTAAGCTCTCGCTCCGATTACATTGGAGCTTGCCGTCTTTAATTTTTGGCTCTTTTGAATTTCCCACTTTATACCGCTGTCCGCTGGTATTCCCCGTACTTATTTTGACTCATTTTGTAGGATTTTTGACGCCGTTTAATAGATTGTTGCTAATATCTGAAAAATGCTAGGTTTTACCTGTAAGTTTTGAGAATT
>DDKQ01000093.1:0-2940 GCA_002339355.1 Candidatus Subteraquimicrobium carltonvillense
AAAATTTATTTAATTAAAATTTAAGGTGGGAGGAGCAATATGAAATCTTACATTGAAACAGTGCAGTTTGTTTCCTTGGTAATTCAATTTGTGGCTCTTTATTATGCCTATCTCTCAAGAAAGCTTATTCCCCCGGAATTCAAAGCTCTAGATTTTGTGATCTTGGCGATCTTCGTCCAGTTTTTGCGAAGGCTGATGAATTTTTTGGTTAGCTATGCTCCCAGATTAAGTGTTTTCAATGTTTTCCTAGATCCCGCACTTGGGTTACTCATATCGATATTAATATTTATAGCATTTCGTGAGATATACCAGAGGCTTGTAAGTGCGCAGAGGAAAGAGCAGGTTAAGACAGCTGATATAACCGATATTAGATAAGGAAGGGGTTCAAAGACAATGCCGGATTTGACTGGAAAACGGATATTGATGGTGATAGCTAACAGGGATTTTAGAGATGAGGAATATCAAAAGCCCAGGACTATTCTCGAAAAAAGTGGGGCCCAGATCTCAGTGGCTTCTTCAGAGCGTTCCCCAGCAATGGGCATGTTTGGCTTGCGGGTGGAACCCGATATTCTTCTCGATGAAGCAGATATAAAGGATTTTGACGCTGTGATCTTCGTTGGAGGTTCAGGTGCTTCTGAATTCTGGCACGATCCCCAAGCCCATGAAATTGCACAAACAATAGTAAAGGCTGACAAAGTGCTGGGGGCAATATGCATTGCCCCAGTAACCTTGGCTAATGCTGGAGTTTTAACCAGCAAAAAGGCGACGGTTTGGCCATCAGAAGCTGGTAAATTGACGGCGAAAGGTGTCTACTATACAACGAGCAAGGTCGAAGTCGATGGGAAAATCATCACAGCAGATGGTCCGGAAGCCGCTGAGCAATTTGGGGAAGCATTGGCAAAAGCTCTGGCTCATTAAATCACTTTCTTTTGGCGAAATATTTTTCCAATTTTGCTGGTGCAGCAGCCGCTTTTATCACATTTATTAATTCTCCCACATCTATATTATCCAACGGTACCATCAATGTTACTACACCTTTATGATTGAGGTACCCTCCTTCCTTTAGCTGCAAAATTTGGTTGAAATTTTCATAGGAAATCACTCGCATCAAATGATATAAGTTCTGACTGCGGATAGCCGCTTTTAAGATATCGCAACTGATATTATCGCCGACTATGAACAACCCGGCATTCTCATTTCTTATTCTGCTTTGCTGAGTAGCAAGCTCACTTACATACTTACGGGCCTGATTGAAATTGAGACCGTCCTTTATTGCCTTCACGATGATGGTTATCCCGGTAGTTGATCTCCATAGATCACCCAAATTCACATTGAATTCCAACCTTTTGCCTATGGTGTTGATGACCCTTCGGTAAACGCTGTGAGACTCTATCTCCGAAATCGATGGTATCTCCTCTACTCACGATTCTTCTCGATCTGATTCAGCTAATTTTTTCCCAAGCACTCGAATGTCCTCGGTTAGCACCTCTTTGGCATCCATGGTCAGAATTTTCGCAATTCGCGGATTTTTGACCTTTAATTTAATACCAAAGAGTTCCAAAACTTCATAGCCTTCATTGTTTTTTGATGCATCCATTTCCCATCCCTCCCAAATAGTTCCTCATTTCAAACATTTACTCGGCATTGGGGAAAAAGAGCTTTAATATCGCCGTGGGATGTCTTGAGGTATTTGGTTAGTTAATGATAAAGTTAAATAAGTGATAGCTGATGAAAAAATATTTCAAACCCAGGGATGGCAAACCGGTTCATAAAACAGAGGATGTTGAATGTTTACAGAAAATGCTCACAGAACTCAGGGGCGATAAAGTGGTGGCTACAATATATTCTTCCACCACTGGGAACTGGCGATATGTAATAGTATCCCAATCCCAAATAGCCAAGAGAAGGATAACGGGACTGGGTCATATATATTTTAAAGAAGATTTACTCAATAGAATAAAGGAGCTCAAGGAAAAGACCCAGTCTTAGATCCAGTCTTAATATCATCCCATCTAGAGGATGGGGAAGAGATGACTGGAGAACTTGACAAGTTTTGGGATGCGTATTATAGAGAAAAATAAAAAGGAGCTTAAAGGTGATTGTGGGGAAAACTTTAATTTTAAACGCCAGTGCGGAGCCCCTCACTTTTGTACCAGTTAGACGGGCAATAATTCTGGTGCTCAAAGAAAAAGCAGAGGTTATAGAGGAACATGTGGAAAAGCGTATTCGCTCTGAAAAACGCGAGTATCCATACCCACTGGTGATTAGATTAATTAAATATGTGGAAATTCCCCGCAGGCTTCGCGGAATAGTTACTAATTCCATACTTTTTGCCCGGGATCACTACGCCTGCCAGTATTGCGGGCGTCATAAAAGTGAATTCAGAAAGGGAGAGTATTTAACTCGAGAGCACGTAAAACCCCTCTGCAAAGGTGGTACAGATACCTGGGATAATGTAACCACTGCTTGCTCAGCTTGCAATTATTTGAAGGGAAATAGGCTTCCATACGAAGCCAAAATGTATCCCAAGGCCACTCCCTTTGAACCTCGATACATTGTCTTGGTCCTATTGGAGCAATCAGTCGACCCCGTGCAGCGTAGATACATAGAACCCTTCTTGAAACGCGTCCATTGAGGATAGTCTTATGATAAGAAAATGGCAAAAGTTCGCGCCCATGTTCTGATAGAAGGCAGAGTTCAAGGTGTTTTCTTTCGCTCTTATACTTGTCACCAGGCTGAAAAGCTCGATGTAGCGGGTTGGGTGCGGAATTGCCCTAATGGTCGAGTGGAGGCTGTTTTTGAAGGGGAGGAGGATAAAGTTCGCAGGATAGTGGACTGGTGTCATATAGGTCCACCCGAAGCTCATGTCAGAAATGTTGATGTTCGGTGGGAAGATTACACTGGCGAATTTGACTCCTTTTATATAAGATATTACTAGTT
>DDKQ01000093.1:3350-10423 GCA_002339355.1 Candidatus Subteraquimicrobium carltonvillense
GCGCTTGTAGCTCAGGGGATAGAGCGTGGGACTCCGGATCCCAAGGTCGCCCGTTCGAATCGGGCCAAGCGCACTAATATTATCTGTATGGATAAGATCAATGCCCTAATATTCCTAATTTAAAAACGCTAAGGGAAATCGCCCCTTGGTTTTTGATAATATTTTTATTCGATATCCAGGGGGTGACAGCGAACGAAGTGAGCGTCCTCACCCCGACGTGTCGGGGTAGGAAGGCGCGTAAGCGCCAGGGGGTTCAAATCCCGCCAAGCGCACTTTAGATTACTTTTAATTTCCACACTGTAGGAAAAATTAGTTTGAAAGAAGATTTGATTTTGAAAGATTGTTTCAAACGAGTTCGGGAGTGGTTATGATTGCTGAACTTTGAGTGGTTTGCGTGATTCCCTCCACAGTATCCTCAAAAATGCCTCGACTATAGTGGAATCAAATTGGGTGCCTGAGTAATTTCTAAGTTCCTCTGTTGCTTCCCCAATGGTCATCGCTGGGCGATAGGGACGCTCTGAAATCATCGCATTGAAGGCATCGGCTACAGCAATGATCCGTGCTCCCAGAGGAATTGCCTCTCCAGATAGCCCCTGGGGATAACCCTTGCCATCGAAGTGTTCATGGTGGTAGAGAATAAGGGGTATCGCGCCCTTCAAGAACTTCAGAGATTTGAGGATGTTGACGCCTATGAGAGGATGTAAATTGATCTCAGCTCTTTCCTCAGAAGTTAATTTACCCGGTTTATTCAGTATGGTTCCGTCCAACCCTATCTTGCCTATATCATGGAGCATACTTGCAATCTGAATGCTTTCGATCTCGCTCTCGGTTAGGGAAAGCTCCTTAGCAATGGCCACAGCGTACTTTGTTACTATCTGAGAGTGTCCGAAGGTATAATGATCTTTTGCCTCCACTGCAGCAGCTAGGGCAGAGATAGCTCCCAAGAATGTCGCCTCTAAATCCTTGTATAACCTTGCATTTTCGATGGCTATAGCCACTTGGGCAGCGAATGAAGAAATCAGATTCAGATTTTCCTTGGTGAAGGGTTCTTTAGAAGTTTTACGATTAACACTTAAGACCCCGATGACTTTTTCTTTGGTCTTAAGGGGAACGGAGAGAGCGGATACAATCTCACCGCGTCGCAGGAGCTCTTTAAAGCGCCCACTTTCCGTATCCGCTATGATCAAAGGCTTACTTACCTTTGCTACCCAACCCGCGATCCCTTGACCAACCTTTAATCTTGTTTTTCTCTGGAATTCGGGCTCAATGCCTCGAGCTGCTTCAATGGTAAGTGTTTGTGTCTCTTCGTCTAGAAGCATTATTGAACCTGAATCCGCTTTGGTTACGAGAAGTGCTTGATCAATAGCTTGATTTAAAATGGGGTTAACGTCCAATTTCGCGCTCAGAGACAAGGCTATCTTGTTGAGGGCACCAAGCTCCAAGATTCTCTTTTCTTTCTCTTCAAATAGCTTGGTATTCTGGATGGCAATCGCAGTCTCCGGAGCTAAAACCCCCAAGAATCTCAAATCCTGAATGGTGAACATATCCCCTGATCGCTTTCCACCCAGTGCCAATAACCCGATGGGGTTATCTTCTGCTTGTAAGGGGACCAAAACGGCTATTTCTAATTCCCTCAAGATATCCTTTTCCTTAGACTCTTCCGATAATTCATCAGCCACAATTATCTCTTCGTCTTTAATCAAACTGGCTACTTTCCTCCAGGAGGAATTCGATATCCTTCCATACCCAATCGTATTTACATGGGTGATATCTCCGTTACTCGTTAAGACAAAAGCTGCTTTGTTGATCTTTATCTCAGTTACAATTACTCTCAACATCGAATTTAGCAGGTCATCGAGCCTCAATGTGGAGCTCATTATTTTACTTAAGTTTCCCAAAAGCTCCTGAGGATCATACATCTCTTTGAAGAAAATCCTATCGGTGTGCTTCTGCAAGAACCTCCGCAGAGGTTGGAACCCAAAGGCAACTGCAAATCCCGCAATGATGAATAAAAGATCAGGATTTATGTGCAGAATGCCTTGATAACCTTGTTTTATGAAGAAAATAATGGAGATGTAAATGCTTGCAATGATGAGCACAAGCAGTGAGTAAACCACACTCCTCGCCACAACCAACCTAATATCCATAAGCCGATGCTTAACAATCGCATAAGCTAAAATAGCTGTGAAGATAACAGGTGACAAATAAGCAAAGGGGTAAATTTCTATGCCATATGCAGGAAGATAAGCAAGAGGTCCAATTGAAGCAAGGATAACAAAAGCAAGTAACAAATATTTTGCTTGCTCTTTTTCGACGCCTTTTGTTCTGCGGTAAAATTTATATACATTGACAAAGAATAAAGTTATATAAGAGAAAAAGAATATAAGGAAAATGTGATGAAAGATTTGCGCTTTGGTGTGAACTCCCCACTTATATTTGAATAAACCTGAAACAAAATAATCTGTGCGGCTTAAAATAAAGAAGATAACGGAAAGAGCGTAACTCAAGAAAAGAAATTTTTCTTGCCTTTTGGCTCTTGAAAAAATGATACTAAATTGATACATAAAAGTTGGGATAAAAACAACCCCAAGATATACAATCCTATCCCAAAAAATTGCTGCATTATTACTCTTGCTTAAGAACATTCCAAAAGTTGCTGCAAGCCAAATTGTAATGGTAAGGCAAAATAGTGCGAATGTAATATATAAGCTCGATCTCCTATTTCTTAAATAAACAAAGAGCCCTAATATAGCTACAAAAATTGCACCGAATAGCGGAAAAAGTAAATACAATTCCTCTCTCCTTGATTAATTCTGAAAGAAACCTTTCTTTTGCTTTGTTATCGTCAAATCAAGGAGAGAACTTTATAAAAAGTTTGCTTTTAGAAATTATATCGCGAACAATATCGCGAATCGCCTCTTTCATCAATTAACTTCTTTTCGCCGACAATAACACTAAGATATTTGTCTAACATGTTGTTATCGAGTAATCGTCCAAAACTTTGAAATGGAGCGAGTTCGAAACCATGCTTCTCCATAAGGTCATGCATTTCGCTAGCTTGTAAAGCTGTCACCTCACCAATCGAATAATTTTCATATCGGCCCTCCAGATAAAGAAGGAGAGTTTCAGCCAAACATGCATAAGCAATACCAGGTTTAAGACCAATATCCATGCCCCAATCAAAATTGGGAGTAGATACCAATGCTCCATCAACCACTAACACATCAGGTCTCGCTTCAATTACGAGGGAAGATGTATTTTTAGGCTGTGTAACATCATATACAATTGCACCAGGTGCAAGGTATTCTGGACGAATAATGGTACCATTAGCTGAGGTAGTTGCAATAATGATATCCCGTGTGAGGATATCTTTTATATTCGTTGAGATTTGAATCTCAGCTCTCGAAAACCGCAGGAGAAAATCTAGCTGTTTTCGAAGCTTTTTTCCACTTCTTCCTATCAGCAACAGTGGAAGTTTGCGTTCTGCAAGGATCTGTGCCACAGCAAATCCCACCGAGCCAACTCCTACAATGGCAATATTATCCAACTCCTTATCCAGTAAAGTAACAAGTTTTTCTACACCTAGAACAGTAACCGCAGCTGTGAGTGAGTTACCATTTGTAACTCCCATTCCTGCAATTTTACCTATAAGTTTTCCCCCCCCGCCTGTTAAGCTTGAGGTAAACATCCCTAGACCAATTAATTGACATCCCAGTTCCCTCGCCTTTTCAATAGCTTGGATAATTCGCATTTTTGCAAGATGTAAATTTTCCCGCTCTAACATCTGCCGAGCAGTTAAGGGAATTACTATTGTCCAACCAATATGCTTCCCTTTAGGGTCCATTATCTCGCCTCCAGCAACTGGAGGGATGCACTTTATAGTTTCTTCAATTTCATCCAGGGTCATCTGTTGAAAGACTTCAGAAACCTTAAACATATCTTGTGGATTTCTAGGGTGAATAAGAAAAGCAAATTTTCTATCCTTCATTTTCCCACCTCCACGTGAAATTTTTATCCTAAGGAAGAGCGCAAGACTTAATTCAATTTATTCAACTTCGCATACGGTAATTGCTTTTATTTTAGGGGAAAATTTAGTGTTTTTAATTCTGAAGATGATTTAGAAAGGTTTCTAAAAGAGTTAAAAGAGAAGAAAATTTCTTTGAAAATTGTCTCGAATAAACTAGAAATAATTACTATTTAAGTTGCCCCTCCATCCCCTCCTTCATTTTTACTAATTATATCTGTTTTATTCATTAAAATTTAGTAAAATCCTGCTAAGTAACCTAATTTTTTTAAAAACTCCTGGTAATAAGTAGAATTTCGTGGGCGAAATCTTTTTAGATTAATCGATTTTCTGGTATATTTAATTGTTTGCAGAATTTGATTTATTTCAAAAGTATGTATAATATGTACATACACATTTTTTGGGAGGAATTGGAATGTCTGAGCTCACTAAACGATTGCAAATATTATTATCCCCAGAGCAGTATAGGAAACTTGAATTGTATGCCAAAAAGCGCAAGAAATCAGTGGCTTCCATTATTCGAGAAGCAATAGAAAAGTTGCTACATGAACGCACCAAGTTAGAGAAGAAAAAAGCAGTTGAACGAATGCTTTTGCGTGAATTACCGGTAGATGATTGGGACAAAATGGAAGAAGAGATAATGAAGGGAGCCATCCTATGAGTATATATTTCATTGACGCAAATATAGTGATGTATGCAGTTGGTAGAGAGCATGAGTTCAAGCAATCCTGCATTGCTATCTTAAGAAATATAGGCGATGAAAAAATCACAGCTGTTACTGATACTGAAGTATTCCAGGAGATCTTATATCGATATTTTATGATAGGTAAAGGGAAAGATGGGTTAGAGACAGTAAGGGATTTTTTGGTTATTGTTTCAGACATTTTGTCTGTAACTAAAAGGGAAGTGGAAACAACCTTTGAACTACTAAAGAAATATCCTGACCTACCTCCTCGTGACCATATTCACGTTGCAGTGATGATAAACAATGATATCAGGGAAATCATTAGCACAGATAAGCACTTTGACCAAATCAGAGAGGTTAGCAGAGTGGATCCTAAGAAGTTTGGATAGTACCAACTATGGATATCAGGGATTTGGTATATAAGTTAACTCGAAGGATCCAGATGGCAGTAAAGCCACATTGGGGAAAATTACTTCCAGAGCGTCTCTTGGTCAGGCAGTTGGTGGGGATACCACTTTTGCCATCGATGAGATAGCTGAGAATGAGGTTAATCCTACTTAAAAGCTTAAGGGAATATCGCTTGTCGAAAGACTCAAAAAACTGAGACCAAGATGAAATGGTCAAACGCACTCATCTAACCATTGAGCAAAAATTTTCTATAACTTGGATACCCTCCGTGTGTTCCTCTCCTCTAATGTGGAATCTCTCGGCATGAAATTGAATGCCATAAAGCGGTTTAACTTCGTGTTTTACCGCCTCAACCTCGCAGGATGGTGAATCCGCCAGCAATCTTAAGTTCGCCTTGGGAAGGCTATTCTTTTTTACGTAGTCGTGGTGCCATTCCGCTAAGGAGATGCTTTGCCCAGCTTTAAATCCCTTAAAGAGATCATTCCTCTCGATGATTCGAACGAATTCAAACTTATCCACAACAGGTTTTCCCAATGCACCCACCTCAGCTCCCAATGCCAAACACATAAGCTGGTGACCGAAGCATATACCCAAGAGGGGGATTTCAATGCGCCTTGTCAAGTTAGCCACATGATTAAACTTCGCCACATGCTGAGCTCTAACGATCCTTGCCTCCGAACCGCTAAGGATTACCGCTCTTATATCCCCATTGAGTTCATATCCGGTGCTGATCTGGTCGTGAGATATAACCTCAATGTCACTGAACATTTTGACCGCATCTATGAGCTCATTGATCTCTTTTGAATCGAGATAGTTATTGATGATGAGCACCTTCAACTGAAGTACCTCACCGTAGGTGTGATTGGTAGAAAGGTAGAAAAATTGATTGACTTACATATAGATACTCCGCAAATTAAAAACTCCCTTTAGAGAATCCTCCAAATGGAAATTTAAAATTTGGAAGGAGTTCATAAGACTAAAGCGAAGGAACAATTTAATTAGATTTCAGGAATGGAGCCCTTAGGAATTTACGACGATGACCACCCGTACCATGACTATATTAAAGAATAGATTTTTTGATCGGATTTTAACGGTTGCCATAGTTCTAACCATTTTGGCAAATCTTCTCGTATCCTTGCTTTTTGTATCGGTGGTAGCTTTTCCTGAGCTGATACAAATCAGGGCACCTACTCGTAAAAGTGCATATAAGATTGAATATTGCTTCCCAGTGGCTGGTAACTGCAGTTACTCTAATGACTGGCATGCACCGAGATATATCCCTTACTATCACTTACATGAAGGTACGGATATCTTCGCCCCAAGAGGGACCCCTATTTATGCCTGTGTGGAAGGCAAAGTGGAGAAAATCGGTACAGAGCCCATCAGCGGCAACTTTATCGGAATCCGGGGAAGAGACAAAAGATATTACTACTATGCACACTTGGAAACTTGGGTCATTGGCATCAAAGAAGGAAATAAAGTTAGGTTAGGAAAAATCATCGGGTATGTCGGAAACACGGGTAATGCGAGGGGGACACCTCCTCACCTCCATTTTGGAATCAAGGAGAGTAACTATTGGATAAATCCCTATCCCATTTTGAAGAAAATGAAAACATACGATGAATTATAGTGGTCATAATTTCAGAATTTGCTGTTTAAGGCACGATCCAAAGATAGGTGGACTGCCCATACGGGCCTACTCCCTCGGTTCTCAGAGTGCGAAATTGCTATCCGCGCCCCCTTCGGGGGCCACGCAATTTGCCGCAGCTCTTCGAACCTCGCTCGCTTAACGGTCGGCTGCACAGTCGCCTCCTTAGCCCACCCACTTTAGAAAAATATGCAGTGATTTATGACCCATGTACAATGAATCACACCCGGAGTTAATCTCCAGCTGAGGTAACTCGCGGTTCAAAATATCTTCGTGACCAGCATGGAGGCAGCACTAATTAAGGGAAC
>DDKQ01000093.1:10761-11472 GCA_002339355.1 Candidatus Subteraquimicrobium carltonvillense
CCTTCGACATTCTTTCCCTCAAAAATCCGGTGTTTCCCGTATAAAATCCCAAAGATTTTAGCGAAAATATCGCCGAAGATCAAAAAGACCAAAGCCGCAAAGGCGATGTCCCTTTGAAAAAGGAGAAAAGTAAGAAAAGCTCCAATTAAAAAGAGCGTCATCGAGGAGAACTGGCCTCTTTCCTTCTCTTTAAAGGCAAAAAAGAGATTTTTGAATAAAAATAGGTTAATCCTCTTGATCCCCAATCTCAAAATATCCACAGTTAAGAAGACTATTACGAGGCCACCCACGAGTGTGAGTCCAAGCATCTTCCCAAAAAGATCGTAAAAGAGTAGGAAAAGCAGAGCCCCGGGACGCAATAATATTCGCCAGATTTTTATATCCTCAAATTTCTTTTTTATCTCCAAAATTCGGTCGTATTTAACGGTGGTATTGACCCAAAAAATGTAAGAAATGAGCAAAATGGCGAATACGGAGAATGGGTTCAGCGGAGCTTCCGAGAGAATAATTAAAACCAACAGAGGCAGGGCTGAAAGCCCTATCATTTCTCCCTTGGCACCCATACACACCAGGGCGAGGACCATGAGCCCCAAAATTATGAGGGGATATGGGGAGAGGGAAATATAACTAACTAAAATGAAAAGGTACATGAATAGGACCCAACGGAGGTGGATAGCCCCCATCCTCCCTTAATTCAGCGAGAACTCCCCA
>DDKQ01000093.1:11794-12247 GCA_002339355.1 Candidatus Subteraquimicrobium carltonvillense
AGTTGAGATAGAAAGGGAAGAGATGTCCTAAGATGGCGCAAAAACCCGCTAAATTAGCAAAGAGAAAATTTGCCCCTAACCCATAGGCTAGTAGTATTGAAAGAATTCCTTTTGATAAATCAAAAAGAGCCACTACAACTGCGGGCCAAACGCCGAGAACGTAATAGGTATTGGAGACACCAGCATCTCTAAGATGAACTTTTCTTATGTCAATTCCCGCCAAAAATTTTCCCAGAAAATAAGAGGGAGAAGTTGAGCCAATGATATATCCGAGAACAAGGCAGAGAAAACTTATCATCATCGAATTCCTTTAAACCAGTGTGGAAAGTTCTTCATGAAATAATGTAAAATCCAATAAAATATTTTACCGAATTTCTGTAAAATATCCATTGCGAGAGAAGATCTGCCGTGCCCTTAAACTTCTGTAAAAAGGATATAACACCTGTAGCTCTT
>DDKQ01000076.1 GCA_002339355.1 Candidatus Subteraquimicrobium carltonvillense
GCAAGTGGTGAGGTCTTCAGGAAAATTACAGAAATTGGATAGGTGGGTCTCAAAACAATTTTAAAAAGGGGAGAAAACGAGGAATTTTTTAATTTACATTATTTTGCGTCTTAAATGTAGTTCTACTTTCCGCTTCACACGCTGTAGGGCATTATCGATGGATTTTACGTGTCTATCGAGTTCCTCGGCGATTTCCTGATAGGATTTCCCATCGATGTATAATCTCAAGACTTCCGCTTCGAGGCCACTTAATATCTCACCGAAGCTAGAACGGATGCTTTTGAGTTCCTCGCCACTGATCACCAATTCCACGGGGTCGGTTACTTCCGAGCCGGAGAGGGTTTCCACCAAAGTTCGATCCGATTCATTCTCGTAATACATGGGCTTATTTAGAGAGATGT
Organism: Candidatus Subteraquimicrobium carltonvillense; assembly: GCA_002339355.1. Lineage (GTDB taxonomy): Bacteria > Actinomycetota > Aquicultoria > Subteraquimicrobiales > Subteraquimicrobiaceae > Subteraquimicrobium > Subteraquimicrobium carltonvillense. Next base: position 402 of record DDKQ01000076.1, read on the forward strand.
ATGAATTCAATGGGATGTGCTTCTGTCTTGTGGCCGTTTTAATGGCCGTAATCATTTGGCGGGTGATACAAAGTTCAGCGAAGGCTCTAAAGGAGGACTGCTTATCGGGACGGAAATCTCTTATGGCTTTGTATAATCCAATCATGCCTTCTTGAATTAAATCTTCTTTGTCTGCGCCTATGAGGAAATAGGACCTTGCCTTTATCCGAACGAAGTTTTTGTATTTATCGAGTAGAAATTCGAGTGCCGAATCATTTCCCTCTCTAGCAGATATAACGAGTTCATGATCATCTAAGCCCTGAAAAACCGAAGAATCACGCTTATGATGTCCCGGATAGGCTTGCAATTACATCGCCTCCACGAAGGATAAACTTGGGGAGGACCTCCTTTCTATGACTTTGCAAAAGGCAGAGTCTAAACCGATTATATATTAGGTGCTTAACAGCGTCAAGGAAACCTGGTCTTCCGCCAACTAGCCACTCTCAAATAGATTCCTGGAGAGTTGACGCGTCTACTAGTCTACTAATTTATATACCCAATTGCTTCACAAAGATGTCATTTATCATTTATGGCTCATTCTTTGTCTTCTGGCCTCGTACATCAAAAGAGCCCCGGCTATGGCAACATTGAGAGAAGAAATTTTTCCATACATTGGAATACTCACCAAAAAATCGCACTTCTTAATGACTAGCCGGGAAATCCCTCTCCCTTCGCTTCCCAGAACCAAACCCACCTTCCCCGTCAAATCGACTTCAAAGTATCTCTTTTCAGCCTCAGCGGTCCCTCCAACAATCCAAAATCCTCTTTCTTTAAGTTTATCAATGATGTAAGAGAGATTACTCACTTGTACCACGGGAACGTATTCCACCGCTCCCGCAGATGCTTTACACACCCCCGTTGTGACCCCCACACAACGCCTCTTGGTAATGATTATTCCACTAACTCCCGCAGCATCCGCGGAGCGCAATAGGGAACCCAAATTATGAGGATCCTCTATTCCATCTAAGAGAAGAATGATGGGAGGTTTAGGAGCCCTGTCTAATGTGGAAAGGAAAACTTCGAGAGGAGTATAGGAAAAGGGTTCGATGAAAGCGACCACACCCTGATGAGCCTTAAGAGAGGCAATAGAATCGAGTTCCTTGCGGTTCACTGAAATTAATGGTATTCCCCGTCTCCTTGCGATTTCCCTGATCTGCATGAGGACCTTGGAATCCTTTAGATTCTCGGCGAGGAGAATCTTTTCCACCATTCTTTTCCCGCGAAGGGCTTCCAAAACGGGATTTCTTCCCTCAACGACTTCGCTCATATATATCGATCACTCTCTGAAAGCTGAACTTCCATTTATATCCCCTGGGCGTGTCCACATCCCGTACCTCTATGCCCATTCCATTTAACCTCTCTCGAATGTTATCCGCGGTCTTCCAATCTTTTCTCTCTCGAGCTCGCTTTCGCACATCCAAAATTGTGTTGAGGATTTTGGTGAAATCCTCCTTCAATCTTGCCCTGGTTTCTTTCGTATCAGGCCCTTGGGATAGTTCGAAGTAGAGATCAAAGAGGTCGCTTACCATCTTCTCCGGGAGCAACTTCAGCAACTCTTGAGTCCTGGGAAGTTTAATCTTCGATTCCTGGATGATGGATAAACCAAATTCCAATCCCAATACCTTTCCGAGCTCGAAGAAGATTTTTCCGATTTCGATCAGCAAATCCCTTGCTTCCGCGGTGGGATTGGCTTTGAAATTCTGCAGCAAGATATGGGCTTCTTTTGCCAGTTCGAATAAGACAGCCAACGCCGCGGCGGTGTTAAAATCGTCGTCCATTGCCTCCTTGAATTTTGCCCTGGTTTCAGAAACAATTCGAGATACATCTTCGCCAGTCTCTATTTGCGATGTCGATGAGACCGAACAGACCTCAAGGGCATCGTCGATATCTCCGAGGAGATTCTCTAACCTCTCAAAGGCCTCGGTGGACTCGGAAAGCCGATCCAAGGTAAAATCGATTGGGCTCCTATAATGGTGCTCAAGAAAAAGCAGACGTAGTGCATTGGGATTGTATTTCCTTTCCAAAATTTCCCTTACCAATATCACATTGCCCAAGGACTTGGCCATCTTCTCCTTTTCGATGCTTAAAAATCCATTATGCAACCAATATCTCACAAAGGGTTTTGCGCCCGCATAGGCTTCGGATTGAGCGATTTCATTCTCGTGGTGAGGGAAGATGAGATCCTGACCTCCCGCGTGGATATCGAAGCCCATGCCCAGATATTTGAGGGACATGGCTGAGCACTCGATGTGCCAACCGGGTCTCCCATCTCCCCATGGACTGGGCCAGGAGGGTTCACAGGGCTTAGCCTTTTTCCAGAGAGCGAAGTCCATGGGATGACGTTTGCGTGGATCGATTTCAACCCGCTCCCCAGCTCTCATCTCCTCCAGAGTGCGATGAGAAAGCTTCCCGTAATCTTCAAATTTGGTGACTTCAAAGAAGACATCTCCATCAACGACATAGGCATATCCCTTTTGTATGAGTTTTTCGATCATCCCCAGCATCTCCGGTATATGCCCGGTGGCTTTGGGTTGAACATCTATCGGCTCCACACCCAGACTCTCCATGTCCTCGAGATAAGCCCGTGTACACTTCCTTGAGATCTCCTCGGCGGTGGTATTCTCCTCACGGGCCCTGTTGATGATTTTATCATCAATATCGGTGATATTCTGGATGTAGATGACCTTGTATCCCTTATACCTTAAATACCTTCTTATCACATCGAAGGATACATAACAGCGCGCATTTCCGATGTGGATGTAGTTGTAAACCGTGGGTCCGCAGACGTACATCCCAATTTTGCCCTCTTCGCGGGGAACAAGCTCTTCCTTTTTACCGGTCAAGGTATTATAAACCCTCAGGCTCATCCTTCCTTGCCACCTTCAACTTTATTCTCTCTTACCTCTTCGACTTTGTGTTCCAGCCTATCCAGACGACGGTGAATGGCATTAAACATCTCCGCCACGGGGTCTGGGAGCCTTTCATGGTGTAGATCGATGGTGGGAACTTTCTTCCCTTCCCGAACAACTATGCGACCGGGAACGCCCACCACGGTGCAGTTTGGAGGAACTGGATGGATGACCACGGCTCCCGCTCCCACAATTGAATTATCTCCCACGGTTACGGCACCCAGAACGGTTGCACCAGCGGCGATGACCACATTATCGCCTATGGTGGGGTGGCGCTTCTCTCTTTCCTTTCCGGTTCCCCCCAAAGTTACACCTTGATAAAGTGTGACATTATCTCCAATCTCGGTGGTTTCTCCTATGACCACGCCCATCCCATGGTCTATGAAAAATCCTCGCCCAATTTGCGCCCCGGGGTGAATTTCAATACTCGTTAAAAACCGACCCACGTGGGAGAGCAGGCGAGCGAGTAATCTTAGTCTCCTTCTATGTAACCAATGGGCTATGCGGTGAAAACAAATGGCATGAAACCCCGGATAAGCCAGGATGACCTCAAGGACGCTTGTGGCGGCGGGATCTCTATCGAGAGCCGCCTGAATATCCCCCTTTAAAGTACCAAACATTGTACACCCCGTGTTTAAATTTGTTCCACCAGGGCCACGGCATAAGCGGCGATTCCTTCCCTGCGCCCGGTAAAGCCTAAACCTTCGGTGGTGGTGGCTTTGACATTTACCTGATCCCTCTCTATATCCAAAGTATGAGCGATCTTTCCCTTCATCTCATCGCGAAAGGGAGCAATTTTTGGCTCCTCGAGGGCCACCACCACATCTAAATTAACCACTTT
>DDKQ01000002.1 GCA_002339355.1 Candidatus Subteraquimicrobium carltonvillense
AAAACGCCATCTCATCGAAGAAGCCCACGAGACCATAGAAGCCATAGATCGGGGCGATTTTACCCATCTCAAAGAGGAACTTGGTGATCTACTCCTACAGATAGTTTTCCATGCCCAAATTGCCACAGAAGAGGAGAAATTCACCATTGAGGATGTTTTGGAGGATATCATCTCGAAACTCATAAGACGTCATCCTCATATCTTTGCTGATGTTAAGGTGACATCTTCGCGGGAAGTTATCGCTCATTGGGAAGAGATCAAGGAAAAAGAAAGTGAGAAAGAATCCCTCCTGGCGGATATCCCAAGGTCATTACCGGCGCTTCTTTATGCCCTCAAGCTTCAGGGAAAAGCTGCATTGGTTGGCTTCGATTGGACTAGGAAAGAAGATATCATAGATAAGTTGGAAGAGGAAGTTAGGGAACTAAAGGTGGCTCTGGCTGGGAAAGGGGACTTGGAGGAAGAAATGGGGGACCTTTTGTTCACCGTGGTCAATGTGGCACGCCATTTGGACATCGATCCAGAAAGTGCCTTGAGAAGGGTGGCCAATAAATTTTGTCGCCGCTTTGAATACATGGAGAAAGAGGTTCGGAGCAAGGATAAAAATTTGAAGGATTTCTCCCTTAAGGAGCAGGATAAGCTCTGGGAAGAGGCGAAGAAAAGGTTGGAAAAGTGAGCAAAAGGGGCGATTGAAGTGGTAGCAATAACTGGAGTTTTTGCCAGGGAGATCCTAGATTCGCGAGGAAACCCCACCGTTGAGGTGGAAGTTTTTTTAGAAGATGACTCATGGGGGAGGTTCGCCGTTCCCTCTGGGGCCTCCACGGGGACCTTTGAGGCTTTAGAGCTTCGAGACGATGACAGCGATAGATATTTGGGGGAAGGAGTACTCAAGGCGGTACGCAACGTAAATGAGATAATCGCCCCGGCCATAGCGGGAATGGATGCTCTGGCTCAGCGAGAAATAGATCTTAAACTCATACATTTGGACGGCACTGAGAACAAGGGTAAATTGGGTGCAAATGCGATTTTGGGCGTATCTATAGCTGTTGCAAAGGCAACAGCCAATGCTTTGGATATTCCCCTCTATGAATACATCGGAGGACCAAATGCCCACATTTTGCCCATTCCCATGATGAATATCTTAAATGGAGGAAGACATGCCGACAATAATGTTGATATTCAGGAATTCATGGTAATACCCGTGGGTGCTGATTGTTTTAGAGAGGCTCTTCGAATGGGAGTGGAAATCTTTCACCATCTCAAAAGGGTCTTAAAGGGCAAAAACTTGAGCACATCGGTGGGGGATGAGGGAGGATTTGCACCAAACCTTCAGTCTAATGAGGAGGCAATCAAAGTCATCCTGGAGTCCATCGATGGGGCGGGTTATACTCCGGGCAAGGAAATCTACCTGGCTTTAGACTCCGCCGCCTCCGAATTCTACCGAGGGGGAGAATATATTCTCACCGGAGAAGATAAACGGTTCTCCACAAGTGAAATGGTGGACTACTATCTAGATTTGGTAAAAAAGTATCCCATCATCTCCATCGAGGACGGGATGGCCGAAGAGGACTGGGATGGCTGGAAATTGCTCACGGATAAATTGGGCGATAGAATCCAAATAGTCGGCGATGACCTTTTTGTAACAAATGTAAAACGGTTGCAAAGAGGGATAAAAAAGGGAGTTGCCAACTCCATACTCATTAAGCTCAATCAGATTGGCACCTTAACGGAGACCATCGAGACCATAAATCTTGCTCAAAGGTTCAAATTTACGACGGTTATCTCTCACCGCTCTGGCGAAACTGAGGATACTTCGATCGCCGATATTGCGGTGGCTACAAACGCCGGGCAAATAAAGACGGGTGCTCCCTCCCGCACCGATAGGGTTTGTAAATATAATCAGTTGCTTCGCATTGAGGAGAGGCTGGGAGATGCGGCGGAATATCCGGGCATGAATGCCTTCTATAATATCAGGTGATACAATGCGTCGCACCAAGATTGTTTGCACCATAGGTCCAGCCAGCCAAAGTCCAGAAATTTTAAAAGAACTCATGCTAGCCGGAATGAACGTTGCCCGCCTTAATCTCTCCTATGGTTCCAAGGAGTACCATTCGAGAAATATCTCCAACCTACGCCGGAAAGCAAGGGAACTCGGTATTCCCATAGCCATTTTGATCGACTTACAGGGACCGAAGATTCGAATCGGTGAAATTCACGCCGGGAAAGTTCATCTCAAAGCGGGCTCACAATTCACCCTCACCGCTCGGCAAGTTCCAGGTGATCAGGAAAGGGTTTCCATCAATTTCCCTCAAATCCTTAAGGATATTTCACCTGGGAATGCAATTTTCATAGATGATGGACTCATTCAACTCGTGGTCAAGGAAAGGACAGAAAGCGATGTTAAATGTGAGGTGATCACCGGAGGTGAGCTTTCTCCCCGCAAGGGTGTTAATCTTCCCGATGCGACGGTGAGTGTACCCTCCATAACTGGGAAGGATAAGGAAGATCTATTTTTTGGTCTAGACCAAGGTGTGGATTGGGTGGCTCTTTCTTTTGTGAGGAAGGCGGAGGATGTCTTGGCCTTGAAGAAACTCATTGAGGAGAGGGATACTTCCATACCGGTTATGGCAAAGATAGAAAAGCATGAAGCGGTGAAAAACATCGATGAAATAATAGAGGTCTCGGATGGGATCATGGTGGCAAGGGGAGATCTGGGGGTGGAGATATCCACCGAGGAAGTCCCCATCGTTCAGAAGAGAATAATAAATGGAGTCATTAAAGCCGGGAAACCGGTGATCACCGCGACGCAGATGTTGGATTCGATGGTGAGATCCCCCCGTCCCACGCGCGCTGAGGCAAGTGACGTAGCCAATGCCATTTTCGATGGGACAGATGGCGTTATGCTCTCGGGGGAGACGGCTGTGGGGAGCTATCCCATCGAGAGCGTGCGAATCATGGCCAAATTGATTGAGAGGACGGAATCGGTCCTCGATTATGCGGGATTACTTGAGACCAAGAGTCGCTGGGTGCACGCCACCACCGCTGATGCGATCGCCTTCGCCGCCTGCCACCTGGCCAGTATCCTCACGGCCAAGGCAATTATCACCTCAACTCAATCTGGGTACACCGCGCGACAGGTCTCCAAATATCGTCCGGAGGCACCAATCATCGCCGTAAGTCCCAACCCTGAGGTCACCCGGCGGCTTTTGCTTTCCTGGGGTGTGGTTCCATTGAAGGTGAGACCGAGTGAGAATATTGATGATATGTTGAGTTTGGCTGTGGATGCAGCGGTAAAAGCCAAATTGGTTAAGAGAGGAGATACGGTGATCATAACCGCTGGTGTTCTGGTGAACGTTCCTGGAACCACAAATTTGATAGAAGTCCATCGGGTGGAGTAAAAAATATGCGATACCGGAAAACGAGGGCAAGAAAAGGAGCCAAATCATCACGGAAGGGTTCAAAGATCCGGAGATTAAAGCCCAGAACGAGGTTTAGCGTTATAAGATTCCACATCATTCTGGTTACCATTATTGTTCTCATGTTTCTATGGGCTCTTTATCCCTTGAAAGAGAGGTTGGAGCAAAAGCGAGAGTTGGAGAAGTTACGGGAAAATATAGCCGAACTTAGGGCGAAGAATAAGGCATTAAAGGAGGAAATCGCCCGCCTCAAAACCGATGACTATATAGAGCAACTCGCTCGAAAGGATTTAGGACTCATTAAGCCGGGCGAGAGCGCTTATTTGGTTGTTCCCCCAAAGGAGGATGAGGCTCGAACGGAATCCGTCAAACCAAATAAGAGAAAGAAAAATTCACCCAGTTTTTGGGAAAGAATAAAGATTTTTTGGAAAATTTTTCCTCCAAATCTTTTCCTTCTTGACATCCCCTCCTTTAACCAGGTACAATGGCTGTAAACCGAGCTTAAAGCATCAGCTGGGTATAATAAATAGTGGGATAAAAAGTATCCGAGCAGGGTACTTTTTAAACTTTCATTTTAAACTTTCACTTGGAGATGAAGGGAAATTTGTCTAAGGAGAAAGAAATTATAACCAGCCAACTTAGACGACCACCTCAAGGGCTGCTGGGGGTGGCAAAACATTGCTTTAAAGGACGTCCCTTAGTTATCCTCACCAATCCAATTTTAGAGGATAAAACGCCTTTTCCCACCGTTTTTTGGCTCACGTGTCCGGTTTTAGTTAAAGAGGTCGCAAAGCTTGAGAGCGGGGGGTGGATCGATCGCTTCCAAGCTTTGCTGGATAAGGACGAAGAACTATATCAAAAATTTGTTCAGGCCCATGAGAGTTATCGTCTCTTTCGCAAACAACTCCTTTCCCCGGCGAGCAGAATGTCCCTCTCATCGATAAAGGGAAAGGTCCTCTTAGAAACCGGCGTGGGTGGAGTACGCGATTTCAGGAAGATAAAGTGCCTCCATGCCCATTACGCACACTTTTTGGCTACTGGAATCAATCCCATTGGGGAGTTGATTCGCAAGAAGATTGGCGAGATAAGTTCCTGTCAGAATGAGTGTGAGTCGGAGTGAATTTTGCTTCCATCGATATTGGCACTAATTCCATCCGCCTTCTTATCGCCGAACTTGGTTCCCTCGGTCGTTTGAGACCCCTGCTTAGGAAGGCGGTAATCACGCGTCTGGGCGAGGGTGTTGATCAAAATGGCTTCATCAATCAAGCTGCAATGGATCGCACCCTTAAAGTACTTTTCGGCTATAAGGAACTCTTGAAAAAATATAGTACCAGCCGGGTTAAGGTCGCAGCAACTAGTGCAGTGAGGGATGCCCGAAATGCAAGGGATTTTTTGATGCAAATTAGGAGAAAAATCGGTTTCGATGTGGATATCCTCACGGGCAGACATGAGGCGGAACTCACCTTTCTCGGCGCCACCCACATCCTTCGTCAACCGCCCATACGAGCGCCTGTCTGGGTGACTTTTGATCATCGACCGATCGTGGTCATCGACATCGGAGGAGGAAGTACCGAACTTATCCTGGGAAGACTCGAAAAAACCCCAAAAATTTCCGAGATTTTTAGCTTGGATATCGGCTGCGTTAGATTGACTGAGATGTTTTTAAGGAGCGATCCACCATTGGATCGGGAGGTCGAAGCCCTTCAAAGATTTGTCATGGAAATCTCGCGAGAAGCCCTGGTGAAAATGAGGGCCGAAAAAGAATTGGTGGCCGTGGGAGTGGCCGGCACCATCACCACCCTTTCGGCGATAGATCAGAATATGGAGGTTTACGACTCGGATAAAATCCATGGATCGAAGTTACCCGTTAATCGAGTGGAAGAAATATTGGGAAGGTTGAAGAGTCTTCCCTTGGAACGGCGAAAAGAAATCAAGGGTTTGGAACCAGCCCGAGCCGATGTCATCATCGCTGGAGCCCTCATCCTTCTGGGGATTCTCAAAGGCATTGGTCTAAGCGGGGTAATCGTCAGTGAATGTGATATCTTGGATGGTTTGATCCTCTCCGTAATTCTAAAATTATGACCAGCTATTCGTGTTAATATATAATAGGGTTCGGGTGAGATTCAGAGAACCTCAAAGGGCGATCAAAAGAAAAATTCAAAATTGAGGAACCATATCTATTATAAGAGGTAAAGTTCTAGGTCCTAGCAAATGTTCGGTCCCAAGGATTTACAATCTTTTGTGTGAACGGGAATCTTTTTTAATTTTGCATTGTAATTTTAAATTTTTCACTTTAAATTTTTCATTATTCAGACACGATTCATAAAGCCTCAGATTGATAATGGGAAACTGGATATATCAAGGAAAGGAGAGAAAAAGGTGAGCTTACTGGAGGTAAAAGATTTAACCGTTACCGTTTCTGGTAAAGAGATATTGACCGATGTGAACTTCACAGTGGAAGAGGGAGAAGTTCATGTCCTCATGGGACCGAATGCTTCTGGGAAGACTACTCTGATCATGACCATCCTTGGATATCCCAATTATCAGGTGACTGAGGGGAAAATCATCTTCGATGGGATTGATCTCCAGGACAAACCCATTTATGAACGAGCGAAGATGGGAATTTCCATCGCCTTCCAAACCCCTCCCGAGATCAGGGGGGTTAAACTGAGGGATTTGATCAGAATCGCTGCCGGAAAGGAGCCCTGGGATCCACTGAAGGAGGGGCGGGAAACCCTAGCCACAGCCCTTTTATCCAAGGTTGGACTGGATCCCGAGACCTTTTGGATTCGAGATGTCAATGTGGGCTTCTCGGGAGGAGAGAAAAAGCGCTCGGAGTTGGCCCAGGTCTTTGCAGCTAATCCAAAACTCATGATCCTGGATGAACCGGACTCCGGAGTGGATATCGTCTCTTTAAAAACTTTGGGGTTTGACCTTGGTGAATACATCAGGGAGAAGAGATGCGCCGCTCTTGTCGTCACCCATTATCGACATATTCTTCCCTACATCAGGCCACATAGAGTCTCGGTGATGTGCAATGGGCGGATCGTTGCCAGTGGAGATCCCTATGAGATGTTTTCAAAGATTGAGGAAAAGGGCTATTGTGAGTACCTGGAGATTTGTCCGCCTGAAATGAAGAGATTGGTTGAGAAGGAGGAGAGATGATGGCCAAGTTACCCAAGTGGAGAAGAGAATCCATCAAAAGAGCTGAAGCAGCAAAAGAGAAGCGGGCAAAAATTGGTCCCGATGTGGATATCGATAAATTCAAAAGGGAGGAGCCAAATCACCCCACAGTTTCAGCTCCCGCGGAGCTTCCTCAGGAAATTCAAGAGGCCGCGAAGGTGGTCGGAATCGATTCCAATGAAGCCATGCGCTCGGGAACTTTCTTTCAGTGTGATCATTCCGTTATCGTTGCCCGGACTCATAAGGATATTCCCGGTGTAGAGATAATGGGCATGAACCAGGCTTTGATGAAATATGACTGGCTTGCCGATTATTGGTGGAAGGCTGTCCCCGTAGACATGGATAAATACACGGCCATGGCTGAAATCAATCAAACCCAAGGCTACTTCATTCGAACCGAACCGGGTGCAAGACTCACCCTACCAGTGCAAGCGTGTCTATTCATGGGAAGCTACGGAATATTGCAATGTCCCCATAATGTGATCATCGCTGAGGAGGATTCCGAGTTGCACATCATCACCGGTTGTACAATCCATCCATCGGTTGATTTCGGCATGCACATCGGTGTTTCCGAATTTTATATCAAGAAGGGAGCCACCATCACCTTCACCATGATTCACGGCTGGGCACCCAAAATCGAGGTCAGACCGAGAACGGGTGCTATCATTGAAAGGGGCGGAACATTTTTAAGTAATTACGTCTGCTTTCGCCCAGTGAAGACCCTCCAAATGTATCCCGTAGCTTATTGCCTGGGAGACGATAGTAAAGCCAGATATCATACCCTGATCTATGGTTGCAAGGATTCCCTCATTGATGTGGGGAATCGGGCGGTTCTCAAAGCCGGAGGAGCAAAAGCTGAGGTAACTGCACGGGCTATTGCTAGAGATTCCTCTCAAATAATCGCCCGGGGACATCTAGTCGGTGAGTGCCCCGAAACCAGAGCTCATCTCGATTGTCGAGGTCTACTCCTTTCCGAAAAAGCCAGGATTCATGCCATTCCGGAGTTAGAAGGAAAAGTCGAGGGGTGCGATCTTTCTCACGAGGCGACTGTGGGAAAGATCGAAGAGGAGCAATTATATTACCTGATGTCGAGAGGCTTAAACGAGGAGCAGGCAACATCCCTAATTGTGCGAGGCTTTTTAGATCCCGAGATACCGGGTCTCCCTGATCACTTAAAGCGAGAAATCAGGAGAATAGTACAACTCACGGCTGAGAAAGTGCTTTAAGTATCTCGCTCCTGTAATCACCACTGTATCTTTTACTACTCACTACCGACTCCCTACTCCCAACTTATTGGTGGGGGTGGCGGGATTCGAACCCGCATAGCATCACTGCCGACGGATTTTAAGTCCGTTGCCTGTACCAGATTCGGCTACACCCCCGTATTTGCGAACTCTATAATCACCATACTTATTAGCTAAGGAGCGCTTTCTCTCTAAACAAACTACATCATCATTATAGTAAATAAACCTCCATAATTTTTGCACCTTGCCCTGCCATTTGGGAACGCCCAGACATATCTTACTTGTTAAAAGCAAAATCAATATATCAAACACAGAAAACAAGGTCAACATAGAAGAAATCCGCTGGTCGCAGAAAGCAGGTTACGGGCCTTATTAATTCAAAGCAACACAGCCAAATAGCCTATAAATTTGATACAGCTATGGTTTTGTTTTATTATTTACAGCCAAGGACTTACCTTTGTGGGTCCCCCCTGCACCAAATTGGCCATTGTGAAAGCTGGGGAGGTGCAGGAGGAGTATCTGAAGTAAATGAGTAAAATTTATTGCCGAGGGTGATTTCGATGAATTTCTGTCGGGACATGAAGGGATGTCCAGCGAATCAATGCATCGTTTGCCCTGCATTTCTGAAGGATACGAATTGTTGGGAAGAGATAAATGTTCCCTGCTGCAGAAGGAATGATAAAACTCGTTGCATATTTTGCACCCTTTACCAAGCTTATTTGCAAGGGAAGATGGGCCATGTTTATCCCATAGCCTTAAAGAAACATTGACCTAAAATATAAAATGAAATCGATTGTCTAAAATGGGATTTGGTGCTAATATATTTTTCGACTTTGCAAAATTGCAGGTTTTAAAGCATTTTCTTAAAGGTGACGATGATGCTCCAACGCCTTAAGGTCATCCATGAAACTGAACAGAAAGCCAACCAACTAATCGAAGATGCCAAACAAGAGGCGGCGGAAATTATAGAAAGAGCTCGCTGTGAGGGCACTAAAATCATCGAGAAGGCGAGAGAAGAGGCAAAGGAAAAGTCCAAAAAAGTAAAGGAAGAAATAAAGCAAAAAGCGGAGCAAGAAGCCCTCTCCATCAGGAAAGAGGCGGAGGAGGAAAGAAAGCAAATCAGCAGGGTAGCTGGCGAAAATTTGCGGAAGGCGATAAACCTCATCGCGGAAAGGTTGATTTCCTAGTGGCTGTAGTGAAGATGAAAAAAGTTTATCTTGTTGTCCATAGTTCCTTAAGGCAAGTGCTCGTTGATACTTTAAACGAGCAGGGCTTGCTACACATCATGAATTTAAGGGAGGAGATTGCAGAAACCGATTGGGAACCTCTCCTAGTCGATTACCAGCCAGATTTGGGACATCTGGAACTCCTCCTCTCCAAGGTCCAATTTGTCCTCGATTTTTTGTCCGATTTTGAGGAAAGAAAAGGGGGATTTTTATCCGGTTTAATCAAGGAGAAAGTCAAAGTTGCCTGGACCAGTTTCAATGAGGTTGAGGATAAAATCGAGTTTAATGATATATATGAAGAATGTGAAAATTTGGACAATCAACTCGCCCACATTCGTAACGAGATATCCCAGTTTAAAGCGTTGAAAGAGGATCTTCTGCCCTGGTTGTCTCTCACTCTTAACTTGAGCGATCTAGGGGAGACTGTACAAACCGTGGTCCTCATTGGACAGGTTCCCACGCCCGAATTCCAAGATTTGCAAGGGGAATTGGAAGAAAATGTGGTGGAAAGTGATTTAACCCTGGTTAGCCAGGATTTTAAGGATTCAAACTTTCTTCTCATCTTCTTGAAAAGGCAATCTGATCAGGTCTATGGCATCCTTCAGAAACATGGTTTTCGTCCCATCTCCTTCCCCGCTTTGGAAAAGACTCCTGGGGAGGAAATCGAGAGAATTGAGGAAGGATGCACCGATTTAGAGCAGGGGAAGGAAGCCATCATCAAAAAAATAAGGGATTTGCTATACCTAAAACCTGATCTCTGGGTTCTTCATGACTTTTTGGAAAACAAGCGAAGGAAAGCCGAAATTCAGGCGAATTTTGCCAATACCAGGGAAGCTTTCATGATCGAGGGATGGGTGGAAGCGGAACGATTACCTGAATTTCAGGAGAAAATAAATCAAATATCCGAGGAAATAGAGGTAACCTTCACCGATCCCATCGAAGGCGAGCAGCCACCCATAGTTTTAAAAAATAAACCAATCTTTAAACCCTTTGAGGTTCTCACCAGACTTTATGGGCTCCCTAATTACAATGAGGTTGATCCCACTCCTTATCTTGCTCCGTTCTTCTTCCTCTTCTTTGGGATTTGCCTGGGAGATGTGGGATATGGCTTGATATTGGCGCTTGCCTGTTGGTGGATGAGCAAGAAACTGGAGGTCAGCGAAAACGTCAAGAGGTTCTTTTATTTACTTGCCTATGGCGGGATAGCTTCTATGATCGTCGGGGGGTTAACGGGCAGTTACTTTTGTATCGATGTTGCTTCCTTGCCATCTTTCTTGAAAAGATTAATCCTCATCGATCCGATAAATGATGCTCAAGTGTTCTTGATGCTTTCCATCGCATTGGGCATCATCCACGTCTGTTTTGGTGTAGCCCTCCAAGCGGTTAATAATATTAAAAATCAAAGAATAAAAGATTTTGTCTGCGATCAGATCCCCACCTTTCTCTTTTTACCCGCCGTACTCCTATGGCTGGCTTGTTGGCTAGGAGAGAAAATATCCAAGACTCCACCACCAACATTGGGATATCTCTATCCCAAAGCCACGTGGGGGCTGGGCTTTGGAATCTTACTCGTCATCTTCCTTCAAGGCAGGTATTTCGGCAATTGCTGCTCCTTATGGCGTGAGGTGTGCCAAGGCATAAAGGGCGAAAAATTGGGCAAAGCTCTGCGAGGCTTTTGGGGCGTGGTATTTTCCATCTTTTTCCTGGTTTCCATTTGTGGCTGGGTTTTAACTCTCCTCTCCGGTCATGGCTCCTCAAATATCTTTCTCAAGTTGATCGGCTTTGCCATATTGGTCGGACTTCTCAGCAAATCTTCAAGAAGCGTGCTGGTGCGATTCGCAAGCGGACTATATAGCCTTTACGGAATATCTGGATTTATAGGAGATTTTCTTTCTTATGCTCGTCTTATGGCTTTGGGTCTGGCAACGATTTTAATCGGATGGGTCATCAATATGCTCGGCAGGATGCTACTGGGAATTCCTTTCTTGGGAATCATCCTCATGGTGGTTATCTTGATCGTTGGGCATATCTTCAATTTGGTGATAAATCTCCTTGGCGCCTTTGTACACCCCCTCAGGCTTCAGTATGTGGAATTCTTTAAGTATTTTTACTCCGACGGAGGTCGCAAATTCGAGCCCTTTAGGCTCCAAACGAGGCATTTGATCCTCAAGTACGATTAAAATCTTTGAGAATTTTATAAAATGAAGGAGGGGTATGTTTATTCTTTAAAAACGAAAGGAGGCAGAAGGAATGATTTTGGGGTTGTCTGGATTTCACTGGGCTCTCTTAGGGGCAGCGGCTGCGGCTCTTGGTGGAGGAATTGGTTCCTCAATCGGCATCACCTACATAGCAAATGTTGCTGCCGGTATACTTGTGGAAGACCCCGAAAAATTTGGAGGGCTTCTTCCCCTTTGTGCTATACCTGGAACCCAGGGGATATACGGGTTCATCACCGCCGTTTTGGTCGTCTTCTTCTTTGGACTCATTGGTGGGGAGGGAGGTAAATTAACGTCCCCTCAGGGGTTTCAAATTTTCCTCGCCTGCATGCCAGTTTGTTTCGCGTGTCTGGTTTCGGCGATTTATCAGGGGTTGACCGCAGTGGGCGCCGCGGGGATGGTTGCTAAAAGAATGGAGGAAGCAGGTAAGGCGTTGATTCTTCCCGCCTTGGTGGAAACCTATGCCGCATTGTCGTTGATAATCTCCATCCTTCTTTTGCTCTCCATAAGGGCAGGTTTGTAATTAAGGACGATAGGTGGTTTCCAAATGCCCATAGAGAAAATACTCGAGCGAATCAAAAGCGATGCCCAAAAAGAAGCCAGTCACATAAGAGATGAGGCGAAGGCGAAGGCGGATGAGATCCTGGAGTCGGCGCGAAAGGAAGCTGAATCCATAAAATCCAAAATTCTTGCCACCGCTCAGGCTCAGGCTGAGGAGGAGAAGAAAAGGATATTATCTCTGGCTCGGCTGGAATCGCGCAATTCCATCCTCTCTCAAAAACAAGATGCTGTGGCATCCGCCCTTAAAGGAGCTTTGGACAAACTCTTATCTCTCCCATCCAAGGAATATCAAGAGCTGCTTAAAAAAATGATAGTGAATGCGGTGACAACGGGAGAGGAGGAAATCATCCTCTCACCCCATGATAGAAAGCGAATCACCAACAATTTTGTGGAAGAGGTAAATTCTATCTTAGTTAGACAGGGCAGGAGGGGCAATCTAAAATTGTCCGCAGAAGCAAGGGATATAAAGGGCGGATTCGTCCTTAGGTCGGATAAAATCGAGGCGAATAACTCTTTCCCTGCACTGCTCGAAACACTGAGAGAGGAAATAGAGCCCCAGATATTAAGAATACTCTTTGACCAAACCACCAAACAACCAAACCACCCAACCACCTAACCACCTAACTTGGAGGAAGAATGGTAAGGTTGCGGACTTTTATTGATCCAATAAAATATGGTGTCGCCACCGGGAGAATAAAGGTGCTTGAGAATAAGCTATTTACCCGGCATAGGGTGGAGAGGTTGGTGGAGGCGGATGATTTCTCCGATCAATTGCGGATATTGGCGGAGACTGATTATGGGGGATTCTTTGAGAACGTACGGACAATTGACGATATTGAAGAGGCTCTCCACAAGTATCTGGCTAAAGTCTACGATTTTTTGGACGAATTAACTCGCGAGCGCGAAATAATCTCATTCTTCCGGTTGAGATACGATTTCCACAATTTAAAAGTCCTCCTTAAGACCAAGTATAAGCAGGAGACTGGAGAGCATATCTGGTCCCATCTGGGACTCTTGGATGTGCCAAGAGCGAGGGATTTAATCGAGCAGGGAATGGTGGATGAATTACCTGAGGTTTATCGCCAAGCCGTAAAAGAGTCCATGCATCGGTTCGAAAAGGAAAGGGATTCTCAGCAAATCGACATCGTCCTGGATGGATATCTTTATAAACTATTACATGGGTTGGCGGTCTCGCAAAGAAATGATTTTCTACAGGATTTGGTTAAAATATTTATAGACCTGGGGAATATCAAAACTTTCTTAAGAGCCAAAAACCTGAGGAGGAAGAAGGATTTTATTTCCCAAGCTCTATTTGATAATGGCTCAATCGACAAGGGAATATTCATCGCCATTTATGGGGAACCCTTGGATAGTTTACTGGAGCAGTTGAAGAATACTCCCTACGCTGAGCTCTTGAGAGTGGTATTCAGGGAGGGAAAGAAGGTTGATTTGTCCACTTTCGATAAATTGGTCGATAATTTCGCCTTGAATCACGCCAAGAAGGCGAGATATGTCCCCGTGGGTTTGGAGCCAATTGTGGGTTACATCTTAGCTA
The DNA here is from genome assembly GCA_002339355.1 of Candidatus Subteraquimicrobium carltonvillense. Taxonomy (GTDB): domain Bacteria; phylum Actinomycetota; class Aquicultoria; order Subteraquimicrobiales; family Subteraquimicrobiaceae; genus Subteraquimicrobium; species Subteraquimicrobium carltonvillense. The sequence goes on from DDKQ01000002.1 coordinate 13,399, forward strand.
AGGAGAGCGAGGTAAATATGGTGAGGGTAATCCTCACCGGAAGGCTAAATAATGTCCCCAAGGATAAAATAAGGGAAAGGATTCGAGATCTATATGTCTAAGGTGGCCATAATTGGAGACAAAACATCCGTTTTAGGGTTCACGGCTTTGGGGTTGGATGCCTATCCCGTTGTGGATATGAAGGAAGCAAGGGATATTTGGTCCCGGATTAAAGATCTGGATTATGGTGTGATTTTCCTCACAGAACCTGTATATTGGGAGATAAAGGATTTGCTCATTGAAGTTGCGGAAGAGCTCGCCCCCGCGGTATTGATAATACCGCCAACCACTGGGGGCGTCGGTCTGGGTTTGCAACGCTTAAGAAGAATAGTGGAAAAGGCTGTTGGCGTCGATATTCTGGCCAAAGAAGAGGAAGAATAATTGGTGCCTCTGTGCCTTTGCACCTTGTCCAATGGCAAAAAATGGTGAAGAATAGGAACTAGAGCTAGGTGAGGCACCAAGGCGAGGAGGATGAGTAATGAGGGAAGGCAGGATCATAAAGGTATCGGGTCCCCTTGTGGTAGCCGAGGGCCTTGAGGGTGCAAAGATGTATGACCTGGTTAAAGTGGGCCATCAAAGGCTCATGGGGGAGATCATCGAACTCAGGGGAGATACTGCATCCATCCAGGTTTATGAGGAAACCGTGGGATTGGGTCCCGGAGACCCCGTCTATGACACCGGCGAGCCCCTAAGTGTGGAGCTTGGACCGGGGCTTCTTCAATCCATCTATGATGGAGTGCAACGTCCCCTGGATATCATCCGAAGCAAAATCGGTGATTTTGTAGTTCGCGGCGTGGAGGAGCCGGGTTTGGATAGGACAAAGAAGTGGACCTTTGTACCCAAGGTTTCCTCCGGCGATAATGTCTCTCCCGGAGATATAATAGGCGTGGTACAGGAGACTCCCATAATTGAACACCGCATCATGGTCCCACCCGGGATAGAAGGCACGATTAAGGGGATATATTCAGGCGAGTTTACCGTTGAGGATACCGTAGCCGTCGTGATATCCGAGGATGGCAAAGAGCATCCCATTAAAATGCTCCAAAGATGGCCCGTTAGAAGACCTCGTGCCTATAAGGAAAAGCTACCCCCTGCTATCCCATTGGTCACGGGACAACGTGTGGTGGATGCCTTCTTCCCCATAGCTAAAGGCGGAACCGCCTGCGTTCCTGGACCCTTCGGAAGTGGTAAGTGTGTTACAGGCGACACCCCTGTTTTGCTTGCTAATGGAGAAGTAATTTCAATAGGAGAGCTTTATGGCAGGCATTCTTTAGTGGAAAAGCAGGTTATGTTTTTTGATGGAGGAGCGCTTGAAAGTGTTATAGAATCCGAAAACCTCCCAGAGGTCATTACTTTTGATGGAATTAATTTTGCCTCACAGAAGCCCAATTTGCTCTATTCAGCCATTGCCCCAAGGACAATCAAAGTTGCTACCAGAGGTGGCAGGATATCTGAGACCACCGAGATGCATGAATATCACGTAGTAGGGAATGACTGGAAAATCCAAAGGGTCAAGGCGGCTGAACTCAAGGTAGGAGATAGGATTGTAGTTCCTAGAGTTATCAATGTGCAGAGCCAAGAAGCGAAGATAAACGCATTTGAAATTCTAAGCGATGATCCAACAATTTATGTAGCGGAACTTCCTCAGGAAATTGACGAAGACTTTGCCGAATTCTTAGGATTAGTCGCTTCTGATGGCACAATCGACTTCGATTATGTTGGTTTTAGAAATACCGATGAAGTTGTCTTAGAAAGGTTTGCTTATCTTGCTTACAAGTTATTTGGATTAACATGTATGGTTTGTGAACAGGGGAAAGATTATAGGATAAACAGCAGAGTTTTAGCTCGATTTATTGCAAAGATGATGGGTACCAGGCATGGTCAGGCGAAAAAAACAACCATTGGAGTTCCAAAGCAGGTAATGAATGCAGATACGGGAATTGCCTGTGCTTTTTTGCGCGGCTTCTTCCACGGCGCTGGTTCGATAAGTAAAAATGAGATTTATTTCCCAACTATGAGCAACAACATGATATTGGGACTTTCTCATCTTCTCTTAAGACTTGGCATAATTTACAGAATTAATACAAAGAGGAAAGGAAAGTTTTATAATGTCCTCATTCCAGGTAGGGACTATTGTACTAAATTCTTAGATTTGATTAAGCCTTTGGCTGGTGCTAAAAGGACAGTTGCTGTCCATAGAATGGTGAACGTACCGGAGTCCAGCAAACTAAGAATAGATTCTGTTCCTGTGGATGGCAATGTACTTAGAACCTTACTTAAAAATATTCAAGTCAAAACCATCGAGCTTGAGCGAGATAGAATATATGTAACAGCTTATCGAAAAACTGGAAGAATACCCACACAAAAATTCAAGAGATTAGTTAACACCATTTCGGACAAATGGGTGGTTATTTCCAAAGAAGACGATCTGAGATTTAAATGGGAATCCACAGTAAATAATCTTTTGAATCTGAGGAACGCGCTAGACCATATTTACTTAGACGAAATAAAAGAAATTCAAATTAATGATATTCCTAAACCTGTGTTTGATTTCACAGTACCCAAAACCCATAACTTTGTTGGTGGTTTTGGCTGGATTGTCCAGTCGAATACAGTAATTCAGCATCAATTTTCCCGCTGGGCAGATGCGGAAATAATCCTATTCATCGGCTGCGGAGAAAGAGGGAATGAGATGACCGAGGTCCTCATAGATTTCCCCGAGCTCATCGATCCGTACACCGGACAGCCCCTGATGAAGCGAACGGTTTTGATTGCCAATACCTCAAATATGCCCGTAGCCGCCAGGGAGGCATCCGTTTATACCGGAATTACCATTGCCGAATACTTCAGGGATATGGGATACAACGTCGCTCTTCAAGCCGATTCCACCTCGAGATGGGCGGAAGCCTTAAGGGAAATATCAGGGAGGCTTGAGGAGATGCCCGGAGAGGAAGGTTTCCCAGCTTATCTGGGTACGAGGCTCGCGGCTTTCTATGAGAGGGCAGGGAAAGTCGTCTGTCTGGGAAGCAAAAATCGCGAGGGCTCCATCACCGTAATAGGTTCCGTTTCTCCACCCGGTGGCGATCTTTCCGAACCCGTGGTTCAAAATACCCTGCGCGTGGTCAAAGTCTTCTGGGGATTGGTGGACTGGCTCGCCTACCAGAGGCATTTCCCGGCAATCGACTGGCTCATCAGTTATTCTCTGTATCTGGATAAGATAAAGGAGTATTGGTCGGAGGAGATATCACAGGACTTTAGGGATTTACATGACGAGGCCATGAGAATTTTGCAGAGGGAATCCGAACTGAAGGAGATAGTAAGACTCGTTGGAATCGAAGCCCTGTCCACTCATGAGCGGGTGGTCATGGAAACGGCCAAATCCATTAGAGAGGATTTTCTGCAGCAAAATGCGTATCATATGGATGATACCTTCACTTCCCTTAAGAAACAGTACCTGATGCTCAAGTTGATCATGACCTTCCATCATCAAGCCTTGCAGGCTCTGGAGGATGGCAAACCCTTGCAGGATATCTTAAATACTCCCGTGAGGGAGAAAATTGCCAGGGCTAAATATGTTTCAGAGGATGAGCTGGAGACCTTCAATGAGCTTGAGAAAAAGGTAATTTCCGAGCTCAAGGCCCCCGCCCCCGTAGGTGAGACGGTTCGCGGAGGGGGGAGTTGATATGCCCAAAGAGTATCTGACAATTCGGGATGTTGTGGGACCCCTTCTCTTGGTGGAGAAAGTGACGGATGTAAAATATGGAGAACTTGTGGAGCTGGAATTCCCCGATGGATTCGTGGGCCTGGGAAATGTGTTGGAGGTCTCTAAGGAAACGGCTTTGGTTCAGGTCTTTGAAAGTACCCAGGGATTAAACATCACTCAGACCAGGGTGAAGTTTTTGGGAAGGGGATTGGATTTTGCCGTCTCCCGCGATATTCTGGGGAGAATCTTTGACGGCTTGGGAAGACCAATCGATGGAGGTCCCAAGATCATCCCCGAAAAGAGATTGGATATTCACGGTAGCCCCATAAACCCATATGCCAGGGATTATCCCACAGACTTCATTCAAACTGGGATTTCAGCCATTGATGGATTGAACCCTTTGGTTAGGGGTCAGAAGCTCCCCATCTTCTCCGGTGCCGGACTTCCTCATGCACAAATTGCGGCTCAGATAGCTCGTCAAAGTAAAGTTCTGGGAAAGGAAGAGGAATTTGCGGTGGTTTTTGCCGCTATGGGTATCACCTTTGAAGAGGCAAATTACTTCATCACCGAGTTCCGAAGGACCGCAGCAATCGAGAGAGCGGTACTTTTCATCAATCTCGCCGACGATCCAGCGGTGGAACGAATCGCCACACCTAGGGTTGCTTTGACGGCGGCGGAGTATCTCGCCTTCGATTTGGACATGCACGTCCTGGTGATCCTGATCGATATGACCTACTATTGCGAGGCTCTTCGGGAGGTTTCCGCTGCCAGAAAGGAAGTTCCCGGAAGAAGGGGTTATCCAGGTTATCTTTACACCGACCTGGCGACGATGTATGAGCGAGCCGGTCGCATCAAGGGGAAGAAGGGTTCCATCACCCAGATTCCCATCCTCACCATGCCCGAGGATGACAAGACCCATCCCATCCCCGACTTAACTGGTTACATTACGGAAGGGCAGATCATGTTGAGCCGAGATCTTCACCGTAAGGGCATTTATCCCCCAATCGATATATTACCCTCTCTATCGAGGTTGAAGGAGAAGGGAATCGGTCCCGAAAAAACTAGAGAGGATCACTCCGACATTTCCAATCAGTTATTTGCCGCGTATGCTCGAGGAAGGGAAGCCAAAGAACTTGCGGTCATTCTGGGAGAAGCTGCCTTATCCGAGGCGGATAAACAATTCGCCGATTTTTCCGATGCCTTTGAAGAACAGTTCGTACGCCAGGGAGAATATGAGGAGAGATCCATCGAAGAAACCTTGGATCTCGGCTGGGAGCTAATTTCCGTCCTACCCAGAGTAGAGCTCAAGAGAGTACGCGATGAGTACGTTGAGAAATACATGAGCAAGTACTTGTTAAAGAGGCAGCCAGCAGCTAGGTTGTGAGGATACAGGATACAAGATCCAAGATACAAAATCCAAAAAGATATAGGCTAAGCATAAATCGCCTGAGGCAGACGAAGCTCTTCTCGCCAAATTCTAATTTCAAAATACTAAGCACCTGCCTGCAGGCAGGCTAAACAATATCAAATTACCAAAATTAAAATGACCAAAACAAAAACCAAAATCTAGAAGAATATTAGTTTTGAATTTCGAAAATTTGGATTTTGAATTTGTTTAGGATTTAGAATTTTGGATTTAGGGCTTATTTTTAATGTGCATCATGAATCCTGCATCGTGAGCCGAAGGTGAACGACAGTGGCGATTAAAGTCAATCCGAACCGGATGGAATTATTGAAATTGAAAAAGCGAACGGAGATCGCCAAGCGAGGGCATAAGCTGCTCAAAGATAAATTGGATGAACTCATGAAGCAGTTTTTCATCCTCATTCGCAGAAATCGTGTCCTTCGACAGGAAGTGGAAGAGAAACTGATTCAGGCTTATCTACTATTCGCCCTTGCTCGATCCGAGGTTGCCATCGAAGTCATAGAAGAGGCTGTACTTTATCCCCATGCTGAAGTCTCCGTTGATGTCTTACAGAAGACTTTGATGGGAGTAGCTGTGCCACAAATTGGATTGCAGCAGAAGGGCACCTTCGACTGTTATGGTTTGAGTACTACTCCAGCAATTTTGGATGATGCTCTGCAAACCTTCAATGAAGCTCTACCGTTGATGATCCAATTAGCAGAGGTCGAAAAAGCCGTAGAGCTCTTAGCTTTAGAGATAGAAAAGACTCGTCGCCGCGTCAATGCCTTGGAACACGTCCTCATCCCACAGTTGGAAGAAGCCGTTCGTTACGTGACCATGAAGCTGGATGAGATGGAGCGCTCCTATCGCACCCAGCTCATGGTGATAAAAGAGATGGTCAGCGAAGCCGCCATTTAACCAGCTTAGGAGCTCAGCTTCTGAGCTCCTAAGCCTCCTCATCTCCCCCAGTTTCCTCAAATGCGATTCCCGATTAAATATTTTTTATTTTCAGCCGATATCATTAAAGAATATCCTTTTGTCCTTTGTCCTCAGAGAGGGGGAGAGAAATGAAGCCTGCCAGATGTAAATATTGTGGTAAACAATTGAAATATTTATCGGGAATGGATTTATGGGCCCGGAATAGCGATCAAGTTTGGGTAATTTGTGAGGATTGTCTGCAAAAACTCGCCTCGAAAGGCCGCAGGACCCGCACCTATTTTTTCCGCAACAAATGGACCATCAATTAACGAACTGAATCATAATTTAGGACGATGTTTTTGAAATTTTGTGCATTTGACATGCACAAAATTTTTTATTATATTGTGCTAAGAGGTGGTACAAATGAGAGCCACAATCGATATCGATGATGGGCTCATCGAGGAAGCCATGAAGTTAACGAAGGCCAAGACGAAGAAAGAAGCTGTGAACCAAGCTTTGCGAGAACTCGTGAGGAGAAAAAGGATTGAAAATCTTCGGGAGAAATTGGGCAAAATGGATCTCGACTTAGATTTAGAAACCTTAAAGAAATTAAGGGAAGAAGGGTAAAATGGTTCTAATCGATACCTCAGCATGGATTCTTGCCTTAAAGCCCGGCGAAAGTAAAGCCGCTCTCGAAGTTGATAGAATTCTTTCCGAGGATAAGGGGGCAACGACTGGCATCATCATTCTGGAGTTACTGAGTGGCACAAGAACGGAAAAGGAATATCAAGAGTTGAGAGAGGATTTAGAAGCGCTTTATTACTTGGATACTCCGAAGGATCTCTGGCTCCGTGCTTCTCATTCTTTCTTTCATCTCAGGAGAAGGGGAATTACAATTCCGGCAACTGATATCATCATTGCAACACTGGCCAAGGAGAATGATTGCGTTCTCTTACACGCCGATCATCATTTTGAACTCGCAATCAATCACATGCAATTTAAAACGATTAATTTACTAGAATAGCCCCAATCCTTAAACATCTCCAATCCCACTTAGCTCTTCGTCACTTAAATCGCTTCAAACTCTTCACCCAGTTTAATTCGATTCTTGGCGAGGTTAATGAATAATCCTAATTTGCCAGAAAGCTTTATCCCTTTTTATTTTTCAAACGATTGCAGTTGAGCAGGATGTTTTCACTCTACCCTCTTGGCTCCGACTCTTGGCCCTTACTTATCACCGCGTAGGTGGTAATGGTTTTATGATGGCTTCCCGTATAAATGCTCTTCAAATAAAGCAATTAGTGTGTTTATTCTTAGCAAAAACTATCCCGAAGGACAGTTGTCACCATATGGTATTTCTGCGATTCTGTTGCAAGGAACTAAAGCAACATATCAGCAGTGAGCCTTGCAATGAGGCTATCTAAATTCTTAAGTACAAAATTCGGTGCAAAATTCCTCTATATTGCTTTCCTTCTTTTTGGTTTAATCGTCTTCTTACTGAATCCCTTTAGCGCGCCTGGACTGACATCCTTCAATGCCAATCCAATCTACACTGGAAATGATGGCTGGCTTACGCCGGCAAATGCTCGAAGCTTCGTGAAGGTTGGAGGAAGAATCCACTGGGTATTCATGAGATTACATGAGGGCAAGAGGAGAATCGCCCATTCTTATTCGGAGGATGGAGGAAGAACTTTTAAGTCAGGTGCTCTCATTGCCCCCTTTGCCAGTGCCCAAAATCAATATC
>DDKQ01000001.1 GCA_002339355.1 Candidatus Subteraquimicrobium carltonvillense
TTACCCCTCCCTCGAATGTCTAAGATGTAAATCTAACTCGTTAATAGTCCATGTAACGCTTTTAAATTGAGCAGCAGGTCTTGCGAAATTCGATTTTTAGATTATACCGCTTTGCCCTCTCGATCGCTTCTCCCGACCACAACGCCATTCTGTTTACCCCGGCATCGATGGCCACGGTCTCGATCTGGCTGCCATCCTTCCCCCTCGAACGTGCACAGCCAAGAGAAATTGGGATATCGGGCATTTTCAAGCGGGCGGTGGCTAAAATTTCCGCGATCTTTTGAGAATCGGGAGGGGAGACATCCCACATCGGCGTCCCCGGCAAGGGCATCAAAGATACCATCACCAGAAGGGATGGGTTGTAACCTGAAATCATACCTAAGGCTTCAAACTCACCTTTTATTCTGCCATAGTACAATCCAACGACGATGTGGGGAACGATGGGAATCCCCGCTGTAGTCAGGGCATCCAATGAGTCCTTTATGGCTTCAATCCCCACATCCAGATGGTATACGCGCTTGAGGGTTCCATCATCTCCTATGACATCTGTAAGAGCTTGATCCACACCCGCTTCCTTGAGTCTCTGAGCGGTATCAAAATTTATCAATCCGGTATGTACGGAGATTTTTAAATTCGTTTCCTCCTTTATCTGGGCCAGGGCATCGACAAATCTAAGCCAGGGTAGGGTTCCATCCCTTGAGGACCCTCCGCTTATCAAACAACCGATATATCCTTGCTCTTCCAGTCTTTGGCATTTTTCTATCAATGCTTCGGGCGTCGGGGCGTGGATCATGGGCCCCAATATCCGGGCACGGCAGTGATCGCAATTGAGTTCGCATTCATTTCCGGTTATGGAGATCGCTGGGTACCTGCCTCGGTCTCCATTTAAGATAAACATCCCCGGTAGATAGAAGGTGATTTTCCTACCGAAATTTCGCCAGGACAGTTCCCTCGAATTTTCCAGTAGTTCCCTTATCTTAAGTTTCACGATAATAACTCCTAAATGCGACCCAGTTCTCCCTCAAAAGTTGCGATAGTTCTTTCTCGCCGTTATCCGTTAATGGCGAGTAGGGCCAATTGGCGTCCAAGAATTTACGTCTTCTAAGGGCCCTATCCAGTGGTTTCTGCAGAATATCCTTCCATTCCACCTCATATTCCCCTAAAATTTCCAAATCATTCCGCTTTATGGACATGGCGGCGATTCTTCCAGCGATCTTTCCGCAAAGGATGGCAGAGAGGATTCCCGTTCCGGAGATGGGATCCGTTTGCCCCGCCGCATCACCCACCAGAAGGATATTTCCACCCCAGGTTTTCCTCAAGTATCCTCCCACGGGAACGAGTCCACCGCTCACCCTTAAAATGCTCCTCTTAATTTTTCCATCCCTCTCCAGCCTCGAAACAAGGTGCCTCAGTGCCTCTTTTAATGCTCGACTTTCGTCCCTCATTGCTCGTCTCTCGTCCCTCGTCCCACGACTCCCAACTTTGATACCTACTCCCACATTTGCCCTCTCACCTTTTGGGAAAAGCCAACCGTAGCCTGCTCTATACCTGGGATCGAAGTAGGCCTCCGTGGTTTCGATGCCCCGGGTTAAGGGAATCTCATATTGCAGGCAACGAACGAACTCTCGATTGACTTGACTGATCCAGCCACCAACGGTGGAGATGGGACCATCGGCACCGATTACCACCTTGGTTTCTATATTTATCTCCTCACCATCGCATCCTGCCTGTCGCCAGACAGGTCTTGCGATGACCTTTCTCCCACAGATGGAGATGGCCTTGGTTCGGAGCAGGATGTGAGCCCCCGCTTTTGCAGCTTCTATGGCCAGTAGTTCATCAAAGAGAGCTCTATCCAATATGAACCCCGGAGAACTCGTCTCAATGATCCCCCCGTCGGGCATATATGTCCTCATTATGTCGACTTCTTGGGCAATGCACCGCTCATCAATGTCCACTTCCCTACAAAGGGCTTTGGGAACGAACTCGCCACATTGAACGGGTCTCCCGATACTCGCCTTTTTCTCCAACACGAGGACGCTTATACCTTCCTCGGAGGCGGCTTTTGCCGCTGAACTACCAGCTGGTCCAGCCCCAACAATGACTAAGTCGTATTTCAAGGTGGACACGCTATCACATCCTTGCCGGGGATGAGATATTTGAAAAGATTTTCCTAAGTAAGTCCAACTTCAATTGCGTTTGATTCTCAAAGGTTCCTGCATAAGCTTGCTGCTCTTTACTCAGGTCATAACAGGTATTATTATCAATATCGATCAATATTCCGGGCAGTCCAATCCTCTCAAAATCCTCCCGGTGTCTGGTGTAAAATGCCTCACAACAGCTACCCACGAAGGCTTCGATGCCTTGAGTTTTACACATCTTAAGGGTGCCCATCAGATCTTCAAAATTTACAATGGTAGTGGGCACAATCTCTTTCCCCCTAGCGATCCTGCAAGCCTCGCCAACACTGCATTTCCCGCACTCGGTGCAATCCTTTTCGTATCTAAACTTGCATCCCTTAAGTTTGGCACAATAGGGAAGGAGCAGGATGGGAATGTTTTTCTTAAGGATCTCCTCAAGGGTGCCGTTCACCGTGAAGATTCTGTTTGCTTCGGATAGGGATATGCCATATCTCGGGTATTCTATCTTACTCAACGCTTCAGTAATGACCTCTATGAAATCCTCCGGGGAAACGTCGAGGACCTTATAACCTCCATTCTTGAAGAAGTGGAGAACCTTTTTTCTGACGCACTCCTCTCTGGCCTCGATGTCCTTCAAAGCCGCCTCGAGGTCAAAGATGGTCCTCCTGGGAAAGGCGAAGAAATCTCCGGTGATTAAGGCGCTCTGTATCCGCCTGAGTCTGGAGTTTACCACCAGGGTGACTCGAATCAATCCACCCTTCGCCTTATGGGATGATTTGAGGATTTGTCTCTCGTGGGCGGGATACCTCACCTTGTGAATCCACTTGTCCGAACGGAATTCATCCATCTTCCCCTGGAATAAATCCCTTTCTTCCGCGGTTAAATTCCCCTCGAAGAATTCAACTTGGAATACCTCCTCAAAACCCTTTCTTATGGCCCCCTTGACCTCTCCCAAGCTGGGCAGGTAACCCAACTCTCGCTTTAACCATGTGACCCTGTCCTTCACGGATTCTATCTCCTTGTCCTTGAGCTTTTCCACCGGTATTTTGAGGGCTTTTAACATCATCTCTACATCGAAATCCATGAGTAAAGTCCCTTGGAAGAGAAAAGCACCCCCTTCTTCAGTCCCTCCGGTACCGGAAATCTTCCTTCCATCGATTTCTATATCGTTTTTCGGGCGGAAAGAGGCTTCGAGACCCAATTTTCTTAAGGCACAAATAACGGCGGAGCATACTTTCCTAAAAAATGTCTCCGAGGCAACCGAGAAATTTAAACTCTCCTTGGATCCGATGAGCTCCCAGCCCAGCTGAGAACGGTCAAAGAATATCGCTCCCCCACCGGTTATTCGTCTATTTATGTCGATGCCATTTTGGCAACAGAAATTGACTCTAACCTCCCGCTCTATGCTCTGATGATAGCCAACCAAAACGGCGGGAGGGGAGAATCGTAAAAAGCGCAAGGTGTTAGGGATGAGTTCCTTGGCTTTAGCCTCCAGTATCGCCGCATCCAGTGCCATATTTTCAGCCGCTGTGCGTATCCCTGTGTCCAGCACTCGCCACTTTTTCATCCGCGACCTAAATCTCCTTCTCGGACCATTAACGAGTCAGGTTTACATCGACATTCAAGGGAGGGGTAAGTGCTTAAGAAAACCTGCCCGTACGGGGCGGCGGCTGGAGTATGACTTTGTAAAACTAAAAACCAGGCCGACCGCGTGGGCTCACGAGCACTTCACCCCGACCATGGTGTTAACCCATCTTGTTAATAATACATGTCATTATTTTGCATTTTGATTTTTAAATTTTGAATTTAATCGCGTTCGCATCGAAACTTTGGAGACCTTACCCTCAATATCTTTGAGCTTTGCCTCCTTCCCTGACATTTTTATAAACACACCCTTCTTGGTAACCAAAGCGAGGAAGAGACCCTCCACGCCCTCAAAGGACCTGAAGATCACCCCCAAACCGCTACGAAGGGTGAATACACTCAAAATCCCATGATCCTTCGGTAATCGATCCAAGAGAAATCTCTTCTCCCAAATTTCGTTCTTCAACTTCCCCTCACCCGGAAAATCTTTGGGATAAGTGGCTATCCAACCAGGGCTGTCGAGCCCGATCAATCTCGCACCAAAATCATTGAGAAAAAGGAGATTTGTCGCCGTCTTTGGAGTGAAGATTTCATCAACAGCCTTGGCGATGTAACGGGCTTCAATCTCTTCTCTCAAGCGAATGGGCACAGTAACTTGAATGATTTTGCCGAATTTCCTGTTGTAGATGCGGTGAGGGGATCCCTCAATAATTCTATGAAGGGGAAAGCCCATATTATAAAGGGTCATATAATCCACCCCATATTCAAAACTTTTAACCGGGGATGAGACCTTAAGACCGAAGACTTTCGAGCCAAAGGTGCCCTCGTTGAGGGAATTGAAACCCAATCCACCGCCCAAGATGAAATCACTAATCGCCTGCTTGGCACTCAATGGCTCCACGAAAAGCTCATGACCCTCGATTTCCCGATAGATGTCTTCAAGGGTCGTTCCCCCTTTTATCCTGATTATGTCGGTTCCCACGAACTCCACCATCTTTTGGGTCATATCTATCCCCTCTTTAAAAATTTGGGAAGGAGCATGGGGATATCCTGGATCTCCATCTCAATCTGGGCCAGTTTTGCTCCTTCCTTGAGATTAACCATGCACGTCGGACACGCAGTGGCGATGATCTCCGCTCCAAGTTCCTTGGCCTCTTTTGCTCGACTGGAGGCGATCTTATGTGCAAGCTCGGGGTGACTCGAGGCTAAGGGTCCGCCACAACAGAGCGCTTCCTCACGAGAGTATTCGTAATCGATGAGCTTCACCCCAGGGATGGAGCGAAGAATATTCCTTGGCTCCTCATAGATGCCGCAGTGTCTCCCGATATCGCATCCATCGAAGTAAACGACCTTTTTATCGAGCTCCTTTTCAAACCCAAGTCGTCCTTCCCTCATCAACTGATCGAATAATTGGGTGACGTGGAGTACTTTAAAGTCCTTGGGATAGGAATGTGTGAGGGTCTTTAAGCACCCGGCACAGGAGACGATAACCGTCTTGACCCCCAATTCCCTGAACTTTTGCACATTCTTTTCCATCAACTTAGCCCCTACAGTCTCTCCCATCCGCTCCAATGGACTGCCACAACAGGACTCCTCCTTGCCCAGAACGGTGAAATCGAATTCGATTTGATCCAGAATTTTAACGATGGACTTGGCGATCCTCGTGGATGCGTAAGAAGCGGAGCAACCCGCGAAATAAAGGTATTCGCTGGATTTAGGAGTCCGATACTTACCCGGTAACCACTCTCCCCTTTCCTCGACATCCCTCCCAAAGGGGTTACCCTTCTCAATTACGTTATCTCTCAATGGAAAGAGGTAGGAAGGTAGCTTGCCTTCCCGAATGAACATCTCCTTAAGGATGGCTACATCTTCCCCAAAGTCTATGCCCGTTGGGCAAAGTTGCTTACAATTCTGGCACTGAGCACACATATAAAATGAATCCACTACTCTTTCGGTGTAGCCCAATTTCCCTTCAAGAACCCTCTTCAAGAGATACATTCTGCCACGAGCGGAGGCGCTTTCGAAACCGACCTCCCTGTACACGGGACAGCCGAAGCGGCAGAACCCACAACTGGCACAGGTGTAGGCATCCTCAACCAAACGCTCTCTCACCTCAACTTCCCTCCCATGAGTCTTAAGCCCGTTCGGATCAGACTCCTAGGAAGAAGATTGACCACCTTGAGAAAAGCTAAGACGAGTCCCGGAGCTGAGCCCATCACCTTGGGAACGGCGTTAAAGAGAAAAGCTGGGATCCTCATTTGAGTAGTCTTAGACGGATTGAGAATATGCTTTGGATCAAAGGCTTGTTTTATGTCTCGCATGATACCCAAAGAATCCCCATGTATCCTGGGCAAATAGGAAGTATTGTAAAGACCGATTCCATAGATACAACCGTGATATTTGTACCCGATCTCGGCGATATGGGAGGCAAGGGGGAATGTCCTGAAAAACTCACTCTCCTTCCTCTCATCCGTCATTATTACGGGAAGGAGGTTTATGGAGCCAAAATCGCCTCCAACCCCCTCAATGAGATATCTCTCGTTCTTGAGGAGCTCTTTCAATTCAACCAGGATATCGCCTAAGAATCTTATGGGGATTCGTATCTCCTGCGAGAAAAGGGTGGGTCCCAAGCTCTTAAGGCTCAAGACGACTTTGAATCTCTCCTCCCATTCTTCGACCGCAATAGGCTCGAGATATTTTTCACCTCGGGAGGCTTCATCGATCCTTCTCTCATACATGGCTATCTCTTCCGGAGTTCCCAAGAGGGTTACCGTCACCGTTATCTCTTTTTCCGGCAGATCTTTCTCCTTTTGATTTAAAAATCTTATGAATTCTTTATCCAAAAAGGAATAGAAATAGGGTCTTATCCCGTTCAAAAACTGTAGGAAGTCCACACCCTGATCCAGAGCATCGAATCCATACATTAGGTGCTTCATTTCACCCCTCGGATATATCTTCAGTACGACCTCGCAGATTACGCCGAGGGTGCCTTCGCTTCCCACGAAGAACCAAGAATCCCATGGATCAGTATCAATGATCCGGCCATCAGCCAGAACCACTTTTAGGGAGAGCAATTGGTCTCCCAATGGACCATACCGAGTTACACCAACACCTGAACCTCCTCCGGTGGCGATGAAACCGCCTATGGTCGCCGAAGGGGCACTCGTGGGATGCACGCCCACTTCAAATCCTCTGGCTTCCAGGAAATCCATCAATCTCTTCCAGACGAGTCCCGCTCCCACTCGTACATATTCATCCCCCGGACTAAACTCGTAAATTTCATCGAGACCCGATAGATCGAGCACTATTCCTCCCTCAATGGGCAGGACTCCGCCGAGTGACCAAGTCGCCGCTCCCCAGGGAGTGATGGGGAGATTTTTCCCATTTGCATACTCAACCACTTTGGAGACCTCCGAGGTGCTCCTGGGTCTAACCACGACTTCCGGATTCAACATCCCAAAACCTTTGAGGAGCTCCTCGGGCAAGGGAGCCAAATCATGAGAATAACAAAGGAGATCGAGCACGTCCCTAGAGACGTTATCTTTCCCCACAATTTGACAGAGAGCCTCGTAAAATGACATGAATATCTCCCCTTAGTTTACGCTTGTTCCGCCTTTTCTCGGTAGCCCTCTTTCTCTGCCTTCTCTACTTCGAGTCTCATCCAGTCCTTCACAGCATCTCCAGAGATCAAATCCCTTAATTCCGATTCCAGATTTATGGCCTTAATTAGAACTATCCATCCCTTACCATAGGGATCTTTATTTAAAAGGGAGGCGTCACGGTCGAGAGCCTCATTCACCTCGACAATTTCACCGCTCACGGGAGCCACTAACTTTCCAACCCACTTACTGGATTGCACCTTTGCGAGGGTTTCTCCTTGCTCCACCTCGTCCCCCTCAAAGGGCAGATCTACATAGGTAAATTCCCCCGCTGTCTTACCCGTATAATCGTCGACTCCGACCCTAACATTTTCGCCTTCAACCTTAGCCCAGACATGATCCTTCGTGTAGTAGAGTTCTTCCTCCACCCGATAACCTTTAATATCGATCATCTCCGTCCCTCCTTGCTTTTAATATATTACACACATGGTTAAGATGGATATTAACAAGTTAGGTTTGCATTAGACATTCAAGGGAGGGGTAAGTGCTTAAGAAAACCTGCCCGTACGGGGCGGCGGCCGGAGTATGACTTTTGTAAAACTAAAAACCAAGCCGACCGCGTGGGCTCACGAGCACTTCACCCCGACCATGGTGTTAACCTCTTGTTAATAATACAGTTAAGATACCCCTCTGGGCTCTTGACTCTTGACTTGTTTTTAATATTCCTTGGGCATCACTTGAAGTTCCTTATAGGTAAACACGGGACCATCTCTGCAAACATATTTACTTCCGATGTTGCACCTGCCACATTTACCAATCCCGCACTTCATCCTCATCTCCAACGTGGTCACGATCTGCTCGGGTGTAAATCCCAACTCCTGAAGGTTTTGGATGACGAATTTTATCATGATCGGTGGTCCACAGGTTATGGCCACGGCATTTTTCGGGCTTGGGGCAACCTCCATTAACACCGCGGGAACGAAACCGACCCTTCCTCTCCACTTTCCATCACCCTTATCGACGGTGACGAAATAATTGACATCCTCCCTCTTCTCCCACTTTTTAAGTTCCCATTTGAATACAAGATCACCTGGGCTTCGAGCACCATATATGATCATAATGTCCTCGAATTTATCCCTGTTTTCTTCGTGAAGCATGAAGTTGATGAGGGATCTTAAGGGGGCGAGTCCGATTCCGCCACCGATAAAAATGATGTTTTTGCCCTCCATATCTTCGATGGGAAAAGAGTTTCCATACGGACCTCTGACCCCAATTATCATTCCCTCGGTGGCATTATGCAGGGCAGTGGTTACCGTGCCCATTCTTTTGATGCTGAACTCCAGGTATCCCTTCTGCGTAGGTGATGAAGTTATGGAGATGGGAGCTTCCTCAACTCCAAAAACCGAAACCTGCGCAAACTGGCCCGGTTTATATCTGAAGCCTTTCCGGACCGCTTCATCCAAGAAGACCACCTCGAAGGTTTTCACATCATTGGCATCCGTTTCCCTGATGATCTTCCTTATTTCTGCCAGATGTGGAAGGTATGGGTTCACATTGATCCCCTTCCTTAATAAGCTCAGTAGCTCAGTTTTCAGAGCTTCGGAGCTTCTCAGCTCACTAATTCTAAGAGTATCTGTCGGATATCGAAGTTGACCGGGCAGTTCTTAATGCATCTCCCACAACCAACACAGGCAATTTCCCCATAATTCTTCACGAAATAATTGAACTTATGCATTATCCTCTGTCTTACCCTCTCTTTTCCAGACATTCTGGGATTATGCCCTGATGCCTGTAAAGTAAATAAGGCGAATTGACAAGAATCCCAGGCACGAAAACGCTCACCACTGGTATCCATAGTTTCATCGGTGATGTCAAAGCAATGACAGGTGGGACAGAGATAAGTGCATACAGCACAGCCAAGACATTTTTGATATATCCTATCCCAGAAGGAATCCTCAAACATCTTATCCAATCTCTTCTCTATTTTTTCTAAAGCGATTTTGGATTTAATCCTATTTACGGCCTCTTTCTCGACATTGAGCTTATCATCCAGGTCCGATTTCTTTGCCCTCTCGAAGACCTGCTCGTATTTTTCGAGCAATGTTTCGCCTTCCTCGGTTATCCCTTTGACCACAAAACGATCTCCTATGTTCGTGAATAGCAAGTCGAGACCCTCCTCGGAGAAGGGAGCTCCACCTAAGGAAGTGCAGAAGCAAGTACTTTGAGGACGATCACAACCCATCCCCACGAAGATGGTCTCCTTTCTCTTCCGCAGGTAATAGGGATCCTGGTAATCTGGTGAGTCGAACACCTTGTCCAAGAGAAGAATGGCTTTGGCATCACAAGGTCGAATTCCAAAAAGAACTTTTCTCTCCTCAGAAGGGAGAACCTCTTTGACCTCGATCAAGTCGTCTCGAATATATTCGAACATCTTCTCCGATCTTGGAAAGAAAATCTCTTTGGGAGGAATTCTGGAGTTAAGATAATTTAAAAGCATTTCACCGCTAGATTGAATGGCATCAAAAGAGACGATGTGATCTCTCTTTACGGGGGCGAATACCTTATAAGCCTTGAGGAGTTCGTTTAAGAAATCTACCATTTTATTTTTCTGGATCACCTTTTCGCTCATGGTACACCTTTTTGAATCGGGTTATTTTATGAAATCTTGTGGATCTTCCTCCTTAAAGGTCGCCAGAGGTGGTACCTCCTCCACGCTAAGACCCGCTTCGTAGCCAAAGAGCTCCTTTACATCCTTTTCCATTTTCTTGAGCAACCACCGGTGATCGATATTCATGGGACAAGCCCTGCTGCATGCCCCACAATCGACACAACGTCCAGCCACATGGAATACTCTGAAAAGATGGAAAACCCCAACATCGGAGGGATTGTCCGTAATGCCGATCCACCTGGGTTGAGATTGATCGACAAAACACTGCTCGCAATAGCACAAGGGGCAAGCGCTCCTGCAAGCATAACACCTGATACACTTGCTGATTTCCTTCTGAAAGTGGAGCCATCGCTCATCGGGAGATTCGGCTTCGAATTTCCTAACTTCAGCATACTCATCGATTTTCTCCAACTCTGGCACCCTATCTCCGATCAACAGATCGAAAACGATGGGGTTCCTGTATTTACAAACTTTACAGGAATCATAGAGAAAATCGCCTTTCTTCAATATTTCTTGGAAATCCTCTCCGCGGAGAAGAATTTTCCCATTCTCACAGGTGGCTTCCAATATCTCCTTTTCGCCCAACCTGGATTCAATTTTTCTCCTATCGATTATCCCTTCGCAGGGAATACCGACTATAAATATCTGCTCTCTTGTAATTTGCCTCTCCTGAATCAAACCCACGATTGAGCGGACATCGCATCCCTTGGCAACGATAGCTACCTTTTCCTTTCTTCCGGGCAGGTACTTGGCAAGATTGTTTTCACAGAACTCATTCCAAACGAGTCTGTCGACATCATCCACACTGGCAAGGAAGCAAGGGGTCGTTCGAAGGGCAAGGGTACCCTTCTCATAGCCAATTACCATGTCCACCTGTTTCTTATCGAGCAACTTTTTAACCTCTTCTTTCAGCAATTTCTCCCTTTTTTGCATCGATATACACGCCTTTCGAGAATCTTAAAACTAATGGGGGTCGGCTTTCCTCTTCACCAGTCTCTTTGCCGGACCCAAAGCTTTAACCTGCTCCACCACATCCTCGACAACCTTGGCGAACTTTTCACCTTCAGAGGCGGAGACCCATGAGAACTGCACCCTCTCCGGTTCAATGCCCACATATTCTAGGAGATTTTTGAGGATGGCGAATCTCCTCCTGGCGATGTAATTTCCGCTGATGTAATGGCAATCACCGGGGTGGCATCCCGAAACAAGGACTCCATCGGCGCCGTTCTGCAAACTCCTCATGATGAACAGGGGGTGCACTCTCCCCGAACAGGGAATGCGAATGATTCGCACATTTGGAGGATACTGGATCCTACTGATTCCGGCGAGATCGGCACCGGCATAACTGCACCAGTTGCACAGGAAGGCCACGATTTTCGGCTCCCAGTCAGTTTGGAGTTTGGAGTTTGGAGTTTGGAGCTCTGAGTTCTTGCTCATAAAATCTCCCTCTAAATAGCTCAGGAGCTGATTTATAGGGCGTCAACGAGTGAGAGAATCTGTTCGTTGCTCACACCCAGTACATCTATGGCGCCGCATCTACAGGTTGCAGAGCAAGCTCCACACCCCTTACATAGCGCTTCGTTCACCCTGGCTACCTTCTTCTCTTCATCCAGCTCCAATGCATTATAGGCACAGACGGATATGCACATGCCACATCCAGTACATCTAAACTCATTTACCGTTGCTATCATTCCCTCTATCTCCATCTTGTCCTTGGCTAATATGGTAGAAGCCCTTGAGGCTGCTGCATAGGCTTGAGAGATGCTCTCATCCATAAGCTTTGGTGAGTGTGCCAGACCACACAGGAAAATGCCCTCCGTGGCAAAGTCAACCGGACGAAGTTTCATCTGGGCTTCCAGGTAAAATCCATCCTCATTTAAAGGTACCTTTAACATCTTGGCAAGCTTTTTATTATCGGGTTGGGGGACGATGCCCACGCTTAAAACCAAAAGGTCCGGTCGGAGTAAAATTTCCTCACCTAAAATGGGTTCTCTGACCAGGACTTCCAAAGCTTTCTTCCCCTTGGCAACCTTGGGTTTCTTGTCTTCATCAAAGCGAATGAATATTATGCCCACTTCCCGAGCCTTTCGATAGTAATCCTCTCGGAAGCCATAAGTTCTCACCTCTCTATACAGGATGAATATATTTGCTTTGGGATTCTTTTCCTTTATCTTAAGGGCGTTCTTTACGGTCTCCGTGCAACATATACGGCTGCAGTATGGTCGCTCGTTCTCTCTGGAACCAACACATTGGATCATCACAATGGTATTTGAATTTAAAACAGCATTGTCACCGTGAGCGATTTTTTCCTCCAATTCTCGTTGTGTGATTACTTTGGCGTCCTTTCCATATAGATATTCTTCGGGTTGGTATTCCCGACCACCCGTGGCCACGATGACCACTCCATGTTCCAACTCCCTTTCCGCACCATCGGCTATGATAGTGGTTTTAAAATTTCCAACGTAACCTGCAACCTCCTTGATCCTTGCATTGGTGTACACATTGATTAGAGGGTTAGCTCTTACTCTCTCGATAATTCCCTTTAAATACCCCTGCACATCCATGCCATTCAGAGTGTAATGAATCTTTTTCAGGTTGCCCCCGAGTTCCCTTTCCCGCTCCACCAGGTAAACTTCAAAACCCTGTTCGGCTAAGGATGAGGCGGCAGTCATCCCGGAGAGTCCCCCTCCTATGACCAAACCTCGCCGGGTAACCGGTAATTCCAATCTTTTCAGGGGTTGTAATAGACAAGCCTTTGCTACAGCCATCCTCACAAGTTCCTTGGACTTCTGAGTGGCTTTCTCGGGTTCATGCATATGCACCCAGGAACACTGATCACGGATGTTTGCCATCTCAAAGAGATAACGATTGAGTCCAGCCTCCCTTATCGTTTCCTGAAAGAGGGGCTCGTGAGTGCGAGGGGAACAAGAAGCCACCACGATTCGGTTTAGATTATGCTCCTTTATCAGTTCTTTGATCCTCAGTTGCGTATCTTGAGAGCAAGTGTAAAGGTTGTGTTCCGCATAGACCACGTTGGAAAGAGTTCGAACATATTCAGCCACTTCGGGAACGTTGACCACTCCACCGATGTTTATTCCACAGTGACAGACAAAGACGCCAATCCTTGGACTCTGGCCTCTCACATCTATCTCGGGAGGGAAAATCCTCTCCCTAGTCAAGCTCCCCCGAACCGATGAGAGCAGATCGGCAACACAGGATGCGGCGCCGCTAGCTTGCATCACCGTTTCCGGTATATCCTTTGGACCCTGAAAAGCACCGCAAACAAATACCCCCGGTCTGGTTGTTTCAACTGGGGAGAATTGGTAAGTTTTGCAGAAACCATATTCATTTAATTCTATTCCAAGCTTCTGGGCTAAAGTCTGAATGCCCGGGGATGGTTCAAAACCAACTGAAAGGACTACGAGGTTAAATTCTTCTTCCATGAGTTTGCTATCATCCATCTCATATTTGATTTTTAAATTTTGTGTCTGGGGCATTTCCTCCACCGAAGACACCCTGCCCCTCACGAATCTAACCCATTCCTCTTTTGCCCTTTGGTAGTATTTATCGAAATCCTTACCATAGGCTCTCAAATCCATGAAGAAGATGGAAGGTTGAATCTCCCTCACATGTTCCTTGGCAACAACCGCTTCCTTTATGGCATACATGCAGCACACAGAGGAACAGTAGTTATTGCCGCAGGTTTCATCCCTGGAACCTACGCACTGGATGAAAGCAATTTTCTGGGGAATATCCCCATCCGATGGTCTCAAGACACGTCCCCTGTATGGACCGGAGGCACTCAAGATGCGCTCAAATTCGATGCTGGTAACGACATTGGGGTATCTGCCATAGCCATATTCTCCCTTGAGATGCGCATCGAATTCTTCAAAGCCGGGGGCTAAGATAACCGCCCCCACATCGATGACTTCCTCCTGTTCCTCTTGGCTGTACTGAACAGCATCGACCAAACATATGTTACTGCACAATCCACATCCAATGCATTTATCCCTATCGATGGCATAAGCCAAGGGGACAGCTTGCGGATACCCGATGTA
This sequence comes from Candidatus Subteraquimicrobium carltonvillense, assembly GCA_002339355.1. Lineage (GTDB taxonomy): Bacteria > Actinomycetota > Aquicultoria > Subteraquimicrobiales > Subteraquimicrobiaceae > Subteraquimicrobium > Subteraquimicrobium carltonvillense. Next base: position 14,048 of record DDKQ01000001.1, read on the forward strand.
AATAGCCGCTCTCTCGCTCAAGTTTTCGTTGAAAGTGTCCGATGCACCAACGGGGCAATATTTAGCACATTGACCACAGCCAGTACATTTTTGAGGATTAATATACCTCGGTTTCCTGACCAAGTTCACTCTAAAATCTCCCGCATTACCCTGTATATCTTTAACCTGTGTATAGGTTTTAACCTCAATGTTTAAGTGCCTTCCACACTCCACAAGCTTCGGAGATAAAATGCACATTGAGCAGTCGTTGGTGGGAAAGGTTTTATCCAACTGAGCCATAACTCCACCTATGCTGGTGGACATATCCACCAAATAAACCTTAAATCCAGACTCGGCCAGATCGAGGGAGGCTTGTATTCCCCCTATGCCACCGCCAACAACCAATACTGCCCCTACCTTTTGGTCATTTTCCCGACCCATTTTCTCCTCCGTCAAGGGGATCAAACTCCTTACTCGCTTAGTTTCAATGCTTTATATCTGGGTGACCAGCCTTCAACATCAGTCATAGCTATTAAGCCCCTGTCTTCCATCTTGGCTATACGTCTTAATACTTCCCTTGGCGATAATCCCAGTTTTCTGGCGATATCTTTAACCGAAAGGGCTCTCTTCTCCAATAGAAGGTATATCCGATTCTTTACGAACTCATCAAATAGATTCTTATCCATTAGGAAGTCCAGTAAGTTCTGGGAAACTCTTTCTCCGTACACATTTCCCATTTCCATCAATTCCCTCTCCTTGCCAACCATCCATCTGACCTTTTCATTCTCCACCGTTTGTCTTGCTGCAACCAATCTCTCTTTGAGCTCGTTTTCTTTCAATTCCTCCGATGAACCCAAAGGGCCCAGCTTCCTCACTTGGGAGGTAAACCATTCTGCAAGCTTGGCAAATCTTTCACCCTCAGCCGCGGATATCCAATCAAGGTGTAGACGATTTGGATTTATGCCTATCTTTTGCAAAAGCTTCCTGGTCATCTTGATTTTTCTCTCAGCCTGATAATTTCCTGAGATATAGTGACATTCACCTAAGTGGCAACCCAAAACAAGAACTCCGTCCGCTTGATTCAAGAATGCCTCCAGAACCATGACTGGATCGACCCTTCCGGAGCACATCACCCTGATTACCTTCAAGTTTGCCGGATAAGAGATTCTGGATACGCCAGCGAGATCGGCACCGGCATAACTGCACCAGTTGCACAAAAATCCAACGATCTCTGGCTCAAAACTTCGGGGCATCTACCTTACTCCTAAAAGCGCTTGGATCTGAGCGATAATTTGCTCATCTGCATAGTGCTGTATGGCGATTGCCCTTTCGGGGCATGAGGCAGCGCAGACTCCACAACCCTTACAAAGGGTCTCGGTGACCCCAGCTTTTGGGCCTTGTGCTGTCTTTTCCAAGCGAATGGCTCCATAGGGACATAGGGATTCGCACAATCCACATCCGATGCAATTATCCGCATTCACGACTGCGTTCAAGGGAACAATTTCAATGACGTCCCTACTCAGTAGACCAGCAGCCACAGCTGCAGCATTCCCAGCCTGTGCTACCGTATCCGGTATATCCTTAGGAAACTGCGCACAGCCAGCAAGATATACTCCGTCCATGGTGGTTTCAGCAGGTCTTAACTTGGGATGTGCTTCCAAGAGGAACCCATCAGCACTTCGCGAGAGACGGAGTTTTTTAGTCAAATCCTGAACATCCTTGGCTGGCTTAAGACCCACCGCTAGTATCACCATATCCACTTCATTTTCAAATAAGCATCCACTATCGGCATCCTCGGCAATTATCCTTAAATTGTGAGTTTGAAGATGTTCTACTATTTCCCCAGGCCTGCCTCGGACAAAAACGACTCCCGAGGATCGAGCCCGTTGATAAAACTCCTCGAATTCCTTTCCCGCTGTCCTCATATCGATGTAATATACGTATACTTCTACCTCTGAGTTTTTCTCCTTGACCATTACGGCTTGCTTCGTTGTAATCATACAACACACCCTTGAGCAATACTTGGCATTCCCCAGGTTCCTAGAGCCCACGCACTGAATGAAGGCCAATCTTTTAATCGGTTTGCCATCGCTTAATCGTTTTAGTTTTCCATGGGTAGGACCATCTGCACTCAACATCCTCTCGAAATCGAGTTGAGTTAATACGTTTGGGTATCTGCCATAGCCATATTCCCTATTCTCGCTGGGGTCGTAAACATCGAAGCCCGTGGTTATAATTATCACCCCTATATCGATCTCTACTTCCTCCTCCTTTTGATCGAAGTTTAGGGCACCAGCTTCGCAGACCCTTTGGCACACCTTACACCTTTCCTTGGTAAAATAGAGACAGCGCTCAGGATCGATTAGATATTTGCTCGGTATGGCCTGGGCAAAGGGTATGTAGATAGCTTTCCGCATAGTCAAACCACGATTGAACTCATCCGGCACCTTAGTAGGGCACTTTTCAGCACATAAACCACAGGCCACACATTTATCCTCATCCACATATCTTGGTTTCTTCCGCAACTTAACCTTAAAGTTACCAGCAAAACCGGTTACATCCGTCATCTCTGTGCAAGTTAAAAGTTTGATGTTCTCATTCTGGGCCACATCGACCATCAAAGGTGAAAGGATGCAAAGACTACAGTCAAGGGTGGGAAAGGTTTTATCCAACATCGCCATGTGTCCGCCGATGCTCGGACCCTTTTCAACGAGATAGGTCTTTATTCCAGCCTTACCCAAATATAAAGCAGCGGATATTCCGGCTATACCCGCACCTATAACCATGGCCGATTTATTTACGGGAGACGTATTGACCTCAAGGGGACGCAATAGTCGTGCCCTGGCTACAGCAGCCCGCACCAAATCCTTGGCTTTTTGAGTCGCCTTTTCAGGCTGATCATAGTGAACCCAGGAACACTGATCACGGATGTTCGCCATCTCAATGAGGTATGGATTCAGACCATTCTCCCCTAAAACCCGTTGGAAGGTTGACTCATGAAGCCTGGGGGTACAGGAAGCCACGACTACTCTCTCCAGTTTATGCCGTTTTATGTCCTGGGCTATGGCTCTTTGCCCCACCTCACTACATGCATACCTGTTATCTCGAGCGACCACGACTCCCGGTAATGTTTTTGCATAGTCGCGAACGGCGGCGACATCGACGACACCAGCGATATTCAAACCACAGTGACATACATATACTCCTATCCGGATTTTTTTCACGATTCGGTCTTCCCTTTTTGCAGTTTATTGATAATTTCGGTGGCTTTAACTCGATTCATTTGCAGTCCCAACTCCTTGGGCTCAAAACCCAGGGCTAAGCCCAAAACCTGAGGATAGTGAAGCACGGGAAGATTGTAAGAGGTTTCAAATTGTGATTCGATCTTCCTTTGATTGTCGTCGTACATTATGCTGCAAAATGGGCAGATGAGGCTGATTGCATCAGCACCTCGAGTGCTTATACGGTCCAATTTTTTCTTGGCCATGGTCAGAGAAATGTCTTCGTCCACGCCCAGAATGGCTCCGCCACAGCAAAGTTTTTTATCACCGTAATCAATGACCTCAGCTCCCGTGGCCCTGATTAATTCATCTAAGGATGTGGGATCCTCTGGATCATCGAAATTCCCGTAGATTTCTGAAGGTTTTAAATAATGGCAACCATAGTGAGGGGCGAATTTGATGCCCTCAAGGCTTTTCTTGACGCTACTCTTTATTTGCTCGATACCGATATCCTCGTAAAGGATTCTTGCAAAATGTTTGACCTCTATGTCGCCTCCGTACTCCCTCTTTATCTTGGCCAATTTCTCATTTACTTTCTCCTTTAACTCACCATTTTCTTTGAGCTCTTTATTGACTTCGGTGAGGATGGAAGTACAAGCGCTGCATATTGTGCATATGTTGAGGTTTTTCTCCTCCGCCAAGCTTAAATTTCTGGCCGCCAGAAGCATGGTGGTTTTGACATCCACGGATTTTACGGGAAATCCACAGCAGGAAAAGTCCATTATATCCGTGAACTCTATCCCCAATGCTTGTGCTACTCTCCTCGTGGAGAGTTCATAGTTTCTGGCCCTTGCCGGTACCGTGCACCCCAAAAATAAAGCATATTTCATGCTCTCACCTTCAATTTTTATTCCTTGGACTTGGATTTGCTGACGAGCTTGAGTATTCCAGTAATATTGAATATCTCGCTGGCCTCGGGACATTTTGTGGCCACGGGAGGCAAGCCCATCCTCTCGCGCTTTTTGTTGTCAAACTCATCCATCTCATAAAGCCTTCCATGTGCAGCGATGAGTTCGACCTGCCTGGTGAAGGATGGGTGGATGTATCCTTCCCTTACAGCCATATTTTTCAGGACGTTCATTACCTCCGTTATTTTCACACCCTGAGGACAACGCTCATGGCAGGTATAACAGGTGGAGCAGAGCCAAATTAAGTCGCTCGATAAAACGCGATCTTTGATACCGAGAAGCGCCATTCTTATTATCCTCCTCGGATTATATTTCTCATCTATCTCTCTCACCGGACATCCAGCACTACACGTACCACAAGCAAAGCAATACTTTATATTCTCTCCACCTGGTAGCTTCGAAATTTCGTATTTAAACTGGGGATCGAGTTCACCGAAACTTATATGGGCTTCGGTGCTTTTACCAAGCATCGGTTCACCTCTATTCTTTCCTGTAAATTTGAGTTTTTGAGCATCGCCATTATTAATGAAAAAATTAAAGTGAAAAAGAAATCGTTGGCATTTAAGAATAAAGCTTTCTAAATCCTTGTGAAAGAACTTCTTGGTGAACTGCTCCTTTCGTTTGACATAAGGTTAAAAAGAAGAGCGAGCGGGTGGAAAATTTTAACAACATTGGGATTGTACAAGTTCTTCCTCATTGAAAAAAAGTGGTATCTCAAATTCGGCTCTTTCCTCGGAGTCCGCTGCATGGATGATGTTCTCCGTTATCTCCAAAGCGAAGTCACCGCGTATGGTTCCCGGCTGAGATTTGAGGGGATCGGTCGCCCCCATCATCGCTCTTACAACCTCGATGGCCTGTGGTCCGCTTAAGACCATGACCACCACAGGACCCGAAATCACGAAATCTACCAGCATCTCAAAGAAGGGTTTTCCCCTATGGACAGAGTAAAGTTCCTCCGCCTTCTCCCTAGAAAGGTGAATGAGCTTTAAGCCATGTATATTGAGCCCTCTCGCCTCAAAACGTCCGATAATTTCGCCAATGAGTTTCCTTCTGACACCATCGGGTTTGATCATCACCAATGTTTTCTGCAAAAAACCTCCCCCTCTCCAATTTGGTTACTGGGTTATTGGGTTAATGGGTATTACCAAGTTACTAAATTATCCAATTATCCTCACCTAGAGTGATGTTCTACAATACGGACACACCGTCCAGCCCATTTTGAGCGGACGACCGCAAGAGGGACAGGGCTTCTTGAGCTTCTTCATGCAGTAAGGACAGATCAGAAAATCACCTTCTATGGGCTTAAAACAAGCGGGGCACACGGTGCTAGTTGTGCCCAGAAGGGCTTCCTTCGTCTTTATATCCAGTTCCCTGTCCTTGACCTCGTCAAGAAATTCAGGGGGTCTCACGATGAGGTAAATAATCCACCCGAATACGTTGAAAAATAGGACTACAACCGCCCAATAAAAGGCAAAGGCGCCCCTCTTTTTGGCATCCCTATAGGTCCAATAGACCAAACTCACCCAGAGCATCATCAAAAACAAGAAGAAGAGGTTGGCAAGCAAACGAAATATTGGTGAACCAAGAAAATCTGAAAAGACCGCAAATAAATCCATCGCTTACTCCTTGACCTCTTGAGTCACGATTCTCTTTTCAGTCGACGATCACACGGATTGAATAATCTCTTGCCCTTGTAAAAGATGCTCCCTTGCTTCGCCAACCGTATACAACGAACCAGTGATGCATATAAGATCCTGGGGCTTCGCCATTTTCAAAGCGAGCTCTATGGCGTCTTTTAGGTTCGGCTGGCGTATGAAACAGCTACTATAGTTGGAAATTTTTTCCTCAAGAAGCTGAGCTGGAGCACAGCGAGAGGACTGGTTTTGAGATAAGATTACAAAGGAAGCCATATCAACCAACGCTTTTAAAATCCCGTCGATGTCCTTATCCTTTAAAATAGCCAGCACCAAAATCAAACGCTCGAAGGCGAACTCCGATTGAAGCGACCGGGCAAGCTCTATTGCCGCAGCAGGGTTATGGGCTCCATCTAAGACCACGAAGGGATGTTTCGCCATTATCTCCAATCGACCTGGGCAATCAACCTTGGAAAATCCCTTCTTCAACTTGGAAAGAGAAAGGGGTTTTTCATAAAAACTTTCGGTGGCAACCATGGCTATCGCTCCATTTTGAGCTTGATGCTTTCCAAATAAAGGAAGGTTCAAGTCCGTATAGTTATCATATAACCCCTGTATGGATAATTTTTGTGCATCGACGAGCAGCTCGCGGGAAAGCAGTGAAAAATCCCTTCCCAATACTCTCATGTTTGCTCCCTGTTCAATGCATTTCTTCTCAACGACTTGAAAGGCATCTTGGGGCAACGAGCCCACAACCGCTTTGCATTGATCCTTAATGATCTGCGCCTTTTCCGTGGCGATTTGATGGATGGATGTCCCCAATCTGTCTGTGTGCTCCAGAGCCACACTGATGAGTACGGCAACCTTTGATGGAATAATGTTCGTGGCATCCCACCTTCCTCCCATACCAACCTCGATAACACCGCAATCGATATTTTCGTGGTGGAAGTAGAAGAAGGCCAGAGCCGTGAGGATCTCAAAGTGGGTGAGCCTTTCGGGATGAAATTTCAGATTAACCTTTTCAATTGCGCCAGCTATATCCGTTAAGACGGAAGCGAAATCCTCCTCGGCGATATTCCTCCCATCCACGGAAATCCTCTCGGTGTACGAGGATAGATGCGGGGAGATATACGCGCCAGTTTTAAGGCCATGGGCGGAAAGAATGGAGGCGGTCATCTTCGTTACTGAAGTCTTACCATTGGTGCCGGTAATATGAATAGTGGGATAAGAAAAGTGAGGGTCACCCAGCTCTTTGCATAGGGCTTTAATCCTTTGCAAACCGGGGTTGATGCCCAGATGGATCGTGGATTCAAGATAATCGATGGCCTTTTGATAATCCATTCCACCCCTCACCATTTCTTGGTTCATCACCCGCAACCCTGGTCTCACCGATTACTCAATTTGCTTTAATTGAAGTTCGAGCTTTTTCTTCTTATCCACGAGGGCGGCAAATTTTCGTTTCTCTTTCTCAACCACTTCAGGAGAGGCCTTTTCCAGAAACTTCTTCCTTGAGAGTTTCCTTTCCACCCCTTGTAATTCCTTCTCGACATCCATTAATTTCTTTCCCAATCTTGAGCGCTCTTTCTCTATGTCGATCAGCCCAGCGAGGGGAATGAATATCTCTATCCCATGCTCAACTGCCGCCGCGGAATGTTCGGGTCTTGAGATTTCTCTATCCATGGTGAGCTCTGAAACACCTGCTAATTGGGAAATATAATTGGAGTTGGCTTGAAGAATCTCCAGAACATCTTGGGAGGGGGGTTTGAGGAAAACATGGATTTTCCCACGTGGATGGAGCCTGAAAGTTGACCTGATGGAGCGGATCGCCACCGTCACACATTTAAGAATCTCCATTTCCCTCTCGGCCGTGGCGTCGATTAGGGAGGGATCGGGTTTGGGCCAGGGGGCAATCACAATGCTCCTCCTGGCCGGACGGGCAGGGAGTCTTTGCCAGATCTCCTCGGTCACAAAGGGCATGAATGGATGCAATAGTCGGAGGGTTTCCCCCAAAACCCATAGCAATACATGCTGAGCGGTCAACCTTTCCAAGCCGCTCGTCGGGTAAAGGCGGGGTTTGGTGAGCTCTATATACCAATCGCAGAATTCGCCCCAGAAGAAATCGTACAGGATTCTACAGGCCTCACTGAAGTTGTAGGAGTTCATATTTTCTTCGACCAGGGAGATCGTCCTGGTATATCTACTTAGGACCCACCTGTCCGCCAGGGTGTATTCGAGCTCTTGGGGTTGCGCTTCTTCTGGAGAGTATCCCTCCAAATTCATGAGAACGAATCTCGAAGCATTCCATATCTTGTTGACAAAATTTCTATTGCCCTTGATTTTCTCCTCTGAAAGGAAGATGTCTCTGCCCGGGGTAGCCAGAGCGGCTAGGGTGAACCGCAAGGCATCGGTACCATATTTCCCGATCATATCGATGGGATCTATCACGTTGCCCAGGGATTTGCTCATCTTCCGACCTAAAGCATCTCGGATGAGGGCATGGATATAAACCTCCTTGAAGGGGACGTCATGCATGAAGTGTAGACCCATTATGATCATCCGCGCTACCCAGAAGTAAATGATGTCAAATCCCGTGGAAAGGAGAGAGGTGGGATAAAAATAGCTTAAATCCTCGGTTTTTTCAGGCCAACCGAAGACGGCGAAGGGCCATAGGGCTGAACTGAACCAGGTATCCAAAACATCCGTGTCCTGTCTTAAGCTTAAGTTCCCACACTTAGTGCAGGAGGTGGGTTCCTCCATCTCCACGATGATTTCACCACACCGGTCACAATACCACACCGGAATCTGGTGGCCCCACCAAATTTGCCTGGAAATGCACCAATCCTTTATGTTATACATCCAGTCAAAATAAACTTTCTCCCAGCGCTTTGGGGTGAATTTAACCTTGCCCTCCTTCACGGCCTTAATGGCCGATTCAGCCAGTGGCTTCATCTTAATGAACCATTGCTCGGAAAGATAGGGTTCCACGACGGTTTCACAGCGATAACAGTGACCCACGGCGTGGAGATGAGGCTCCACTTTCTCCAGCAATCCTTCCCTCTCCAAATCCTTGAGGATCGCCTCACGGCATTCGTATCTATCCATTCCGTTATAAGGTCCACCATTTTCATTTATCTTAGCATCGGGTGTGAGGACAACCACCTGTGGTAGCTTGTGGCGTTGACCTATTTCAAAGTCATTGGGGTCGTGGGCTGGGGTGACCTTAACCGCTCCCGTTCCAAATTCCGGATCGACGTATTCATCGGCTATTATGGGAATCTTTCTTCTTAAGAGAGGGAGGATTAAAGTCTTTCCCACGTATTTTTGATATCTTTCGTCATTGGGGTGGACGGCTACGGCGGTATCACCCAATAATGTCTCCGGGCGAGTTGTGGCTATGGTCAAATACTCCTGGGAATCCTCAAAGGGATATTTTATATACCACAGGCTCCCCACTCTCTCCTCGTGATCCACCTCAAGATCGGAAAGAGCGGTGTAACATCTGGGACACCAATTTATGATGTAATTTCCCCTATAGATCAAACCTTCCTTGAATAGCCCGACGAAGACGGTTTTAACCGCCCGTGAGTAGCCCTCATCCATGGTGAATCTTTCCCGGTCCCAGTCGCAGGAGCAACCCAGGCGCTTCAACTGATTTATAATGGTACTGCCATACCTTTCCTTCCACTCCCAAACCTTCTCCAGAAATTTCTCACGCCCTAAGTCCTGGCGAGTAAGGCCTTCCCTGGCCAGTTCCTGCTCCACCACATTTTGAGTAGCGATGCCCGCGTGGTCAGTCCCAGGAAGCCATAGGGTAACACAGCCCTCCATGCGCCTCTTTCGAACGATGATATCTTGGAGGATATTATTCAAAGCATGTCCCATGTGCAGTGAGCCCGTGATGTTGGGAGGAGGAATGACAATGGTAAAGGGCTCTCTCTCCTTATCGATTGGAGCATGAAAATATCCCTTGGAAAACCAGTGGGAATACCACTTGTTTTCCACATCTTTCGGATTGTATGCGGGAGAAATTTCTCTCTTCAATTTCTCACCTCAATTAATTAAAACTCGTTGGCTAGTTGGCCATTTTCAACATCAGCAAACCAGCCAACTAACAAACTAGCAAACCATGAAATCGAGTTTTGTTTTATATGGTTATGAGCCTATAGAAATATTTTACAGTCTTTGGTTACCTTTGCAAGCAAAAAGCCGTCGATGTATCGCGTTCAAAACATTTAAATGATAGATCATTGAAAGGATCTAACCCATCTTTGAGTAAATGCAGTTTAATCATAATAGGTCGGTTGTATTGCTACATAAAATTAGGGTGTACCTTCCTACACAAGGTACACCCTTAAAGATAGAATTTTTCAAGAGTGGTTATCTTAATGGTGCTGACAGAACTTCGCCCGTGAAGGCATCAACGTGAACTTCTTCGCCCTTATCGGTGCCGAAACGCCAGATTGGTCTGAGATCGCTTGGTGTTTTATCGAATGGTTGACTGAGATAAGCGAGCTCGGCTTTCGTGATCGTAACCGGCGTGTGAATGCCAAAATTCTCTGCGATCTTTTCAGCCGCTTTTCCCAGCGCTTCCTCGGCTGAGAGGGTCTTAGCAGCTTCTTTCCGAGTAGTGACAGGGGAGACATAGCGCATGTATGAGAATACTCCTTTGTCGCTTATGACCACATCTATTTGGTTGCCTCCGGGTCCGACCACCTCAAGTCCATTGATCTTTGGACGATAGGTGAGAGCCCAGGCGATGATATCCTTTTCACCAGTTACAAGATGCTCCTGATTTATGGTGGAGACTCTGCTCAATTCGTAATCCTTAGGTAAACCACCGTGTTTTGCCAGGAAGTCCTCAACCCTCTCTTTAGCCTCTTTGAAACCGAAGCTTACGGGTTTTGTATCCAGTTCCTCGCTGCTGTAGATGACGGCGCCGGATGGGTGAGCGACGACATTGGCATATCCATCCGTGTACATGACCCTGCCGTCCTCAAACCTCCTTGAAATCGTGCCTTTGAGCAAACCTTTGGCGTGCTCATTCAGGTCGAGATCCTCCTTACCAATGGCAACGGGGGCGACGGATAAAGTCTCCTCTCCAAGAGGAGTGGAAACGATAACTTTTCCACCCGCAAGATTTGTGAGTCCACCGGCAAAGGCAATATCGCCACCCAATCTCAGGAAATCCTCGATATATTTGTAGATACGCTGCCAAATTGAGGTGGGTTTGGGCTTTGCCATGGTCAGAAGATAGGGAGTTCCGGTATAATTGGTTTCATTCCAGTGGTAGATTTCAGTATCACCGAAGTACTCCCAGGGCGTGTAATTAGGATAACCCGGTGGGGGATTAAAACCGTGCAACCAATCATAGCGGTGGAGAAGATGACCATCGATCCCCCAATCGTACTCTCCGTGATTCCGATTCGCATTGATATATGCCGACCATAAGCTCTCCGCTCTGCCAAGGACAGCTGTGGCTCTCCAAAAATGTTCTTTTGTGATTTCCGTCGTGAGCGTATCGCCTGAGGCCAAACCGCGATAACCAAGATAAGATTCAATCCCCTATTAAACACATATCTCCAGCCATTTCTCGCTAAAGCATGACAGGAGACGAAATGAGCCCACTCGATGTCATTTTCCTCCACCGAATCATCGCCGTACCAATAGCTCCGATTCCAGGTATCCACTAAACCATGGATCGCAGTGGAAAGCACTCCATCCTTTATCCCCAAACCGGTGGTACTATCGTCAGCTCCACTTACATTCCAGTTTCTGAGGCAAAGAGCTGCATGAAAGGTTGTTATACCAGGATAGGGAAGTGGAGCGTACCCATGTCCCCAAAAGTAGACATAGTCACTTCGCCGCGCGTTTGGTCGATCGATTCTTCCAGGTGTGTTGAAGTCATGGGTTTCAGCCAAACCGTATGGTGAACCATCTCCCTCAAATTGATCGCAATTCCAGGGAATTGGCCAAGTTAGAGAGGAGAGGTAGTATGCCACCCATCTCGCATTAGAAGCTGTAAGATCTTTGAGATTATCATAATCTTCTACATAAAGGACGGAATAGCTGGCTTCAGCGTAGGCAAAAACCAGATTGGAAAGGAAAAAGATAGCAATTAAAACCAAGGTTAAAACCTTTCTTCTCATTTCACGCCCTCCTTTGCCCAATATGCGTTGACCATATCCCTGAGCGTTATCAGGGGAAGGTCCGCTATAAATACACTCATTGTTCTTCCGGAACCAACATAGAAAGCGCTCCCCTCTCTCCGCTCTTCCATTCGTCTCACATCCTCGCCGGTGACGACGAAGAAGACCCGTTTATCCCTGTCGTATTTTGGGTCCATTCCCTCTCGTTTGCCATCGCTTAATGTGTAAAAATAGAGGGGATGGGTGTAATCGAGTATGACCACGGTCTCCCCTCTCTCTATCTGAAATTTGAGGGAATCTTCATCTACGATCCCTGGTGCAATATCCTCGAAGGAGTAAAATACACCCTCGGAGCATTCCCTCAAGTACTGAAAGTATTCATCGCCTGGGTAAAGCACCCTTTTCTCCCGATCTTTGTAAATGGTGATTTTCTCCAATTCCTCTGGGATCTTTACAATCGTCTGGTAAACGTGATAGACGGGTTTCTTCGCGGTCTTTCGCTCCTTATCGACAGAGGTGGGCTCCCTTTTGCAACCAGCGCAGCCAAAGTGGACGCTGAAAAGGAGAAGGGTTATGAGTATAAGAGAAATGTAAGGTTTTTTGCGAGGATACACTTTCACCGAAATTCCTTTCGAAGGTTTGGCTTTCACTAGAAAAGTTACTACATAAGTTAAAGAAATTCAATAATTTGTACCAACGCCAATAATTTTAATATTGACCATGGACTATCGACAGAAATTTTTTGACCTACTGGGAAGTAGATGGTAGGATATATCGAAGAAAAAGGTGGGGTTCCATGGGGGAAAGAAAGACAAATTTCGTGGCCATGTTCATCCTCATAATCCTGATCCTCTTCTGCCAATGGTTTTATTATATGAGGAAGGCTAATCTATTTTATTACCCACACCACTCCGCAGATAAAACTCAATGCGGAGAATGCCACCTGCGTCAAATAAAATCTTAATCCTTCTCCAAAAGGTAGTTCCCCATAATCAAGCAATCCAGCTGCGTGGAAAGGTAACACTCCAAGGCGTCCCGGGGTGACATAACGATGGGTTGTCCCCTCACATTAAAAGAGGTATTTACAACCAAGGGGATACTCGTAATCTTTTTAAACTCATTGATTAACTTCCAGTAGAGGGGGTTTTCTTTCCCGGTGACCGTTTGGAGTCTACCCGTCCCATCCACGTGACACACAGCGGGAATCATTCCCTTTCTATCCCCCTTGATGGGCAAGACTAAGAGCATAAAGGGGGAGGGATAGTAATCGTCGAAATAATCCTCGGCGTATTCTTCCAGCACAGAAGGGGCAAACGGGCGAAAACTTTCCCTGTGCTTTACCTTTCTATTTAGAATATCCTTCATATTTGGATCGCGGGGGTCGGCGAGGATGCTCCGGTTGCCCAAAGCCCTCGGTCCAACCTCCATCCTTCCCTGGAACCAACCCACAATTTTGCCCCGGGCCACGAGTTCTGCGCCGGCCTTAGCTGGATTTTCAACATAACTATAGGGCACCCCGTGATTTTCCAAAGTCCTTTCGATCTCATCGTTGGAAAATTCGGGACCATAATACGCGTGTTCCATCACGTAATTTCTCTCCCTCCCCAGTAGCATGTGCCATATATACAGGGCACAACCCAAAGACGTTCCAGCATCGTTTGCCGCTGGTTGGATGAAGATATGCTCAAAGGGACTCTCCCTTAGGAAAGCTGCGTTCATAACGCTATTTAATCCCACGCCACCGGCTACGCACAAGTTTTTTTCACCGGTGATTGAATGGAGATGGTTCGCCAGGTGAAGAGCTGCTTCTTCCGTCACCTTCTGAAGAGCCCAGGCTATATCCTCGTGCCTTTCGTGAATCTCGCTCTCCGGCTCTCGAGCCTGCCCAAAGAGCTTAAGGAATTTCGGGGAGACTCCATAGCCCCCGATTATGTGATAAGTGAAATAGCTCAAATCTATCTTGAATTCGCCACCCTCATTCAGCCCTACGATTTCTCGGAAATTTTGAAGATGGGTTGGTCTACCATAGGGGGCCAGACCCATGACCTTCCCCTCATCACTATTGGGTTTAAACCCGAGGTATGCCGTGACCACGGTGTATAGAGAGCCAAGCGAATGGGGATTTTTTATTCGCTTGAGGACTTCGATTCGGTTTCCTTCCCCACGAGCAAGCAATGTGGAGAGGTAATCGCCTCCCCTGTCGATGGACAGGATAGCCGCCTTATCAAAGGGAGAGACATAGAAACTGCTTGCGGCGTGGGCCTCGTGATGCCCCACGAAGAGGATCTTATTCCTGTAGCCATATCTCTTTTTGAAATCGATGACCTTTTTTATGAGGGAATAATCGAAGTAGGTCTGTCCCGCAAATCTCCGTGAGGAAAAGGGAATGCCCTTCAGAAAATCGATGAAGCCCCGCCAATAATCCAGCCCAGGCTTGAAAGGGAAGCCAACGTAGTCAAGATCATTGATGCTGGTATTTGCCTCCCTTAAACAAAAATCAATGGCATTATCGGGGAAAGCTCTTGTGTGCTTCTCCTTGTTGAATCTTTCCTCCTCGGCGAAGGCGACGACTTCGCCATCCATTAGGAGACAGGCCGATGTATCATGAGAAAAGCAATTTATGCCCAATATGTTCACGGTTTTACCCTTTTGAGAAGCATTTTGAGAAGCCTTGTTTATTATATTAAATTTTGCTTAAATTTTCGCAAGAGAAAATGAATTTACCGTCTTCGCTTAAGGAGAGCGTCCATCTCACGGAGCCATTTTGTGAAGGTCGGAGTGAGTTCTACGGGAGGATACTCCCTGACGCCAACGAGGGATGAGTTCTTAAAATGGGAAAAAATGAGGTCGAGGATATCGGATTTTAGAAGAACTGCCTTCTCTGGGCTAGCATATAATTCCAGTCCTAAAAATATACAAACTAGCTCCTTGTCCTTTCTTGCCTTACTCTTTTTGCCCATTTCCGACACCATCTTTAATATCGGGATTAAATCTTTAATCCTTTAACTGGCACTAAAAATAAAAGCCCCCAAAAATTGGGGGCTTTTAGTGCCTTGACTAAGCCAGAATTCCCTCATCCGAGGAGAATTCAGCGCTTTCAGTCACCAAGGTGGGTTCCAAGTTCTTCTCGATGGTTTCCATAGTGATCAGGCACTTGGTGACATTGGATTTGGAGGGAAGTTCGTACATCACATTGAGCAGGGTGCCTTCAAGTATGGACCTTAGACCCCTCGCCCCACTGGCTCTCTTGAGAGCTCTCTCAGCGATGGCATACAAAGCATCTTCAGTGTAGACGAGCTCCACCCCATCATACTCGAAGAATCTCCGGTATTGTTTAACTAAAGCATTTCTGGGTTCAGTCAAGATTTT
>DDKQ01000035.1:0-5615 GCA_002339355.1 Candidatus Subteraquimicrobium carltonvillense
TCCTGGCGTTTTAGCGAATAATACTACCAAATCTTCTACAAACTCTTGCCTGCCAGCGGCAGGTCTACAAGCTTGGCAACCGAAAGATGAGAAGTGCTGGTTTGGCTACAAATTGTAGCGTTAGGGATATCTTGGAACGAGGATGGGTGAGGTATATGAGGGCAAGTGGTGAGAGGGCTTTGACCAAGGGACCAGGTGCGGCTCTTTATCCAACCGTTGCGCCGGACGAAAGCAAGGTATTTTTCACTTGGGAGGAGAAAGGAAAACCTCTCTGTCTTGCCGAGGTGGGCATCGATGGAAGTGATTTTCACCGGCTTGAATTGGAAACTAATCTTACACCTCGGGGCAACATTTTTGAATGTGTCATGCATACCGCTTTTTCTCCCGATGGAAAGAAAATTTATCTAGCCCGCATGTTAAGAGATTCATCGGAAAAGCTCGTTGCTAATGTTTTTAACCTTGATTTTGGGGCCAAAGAAGCTCAGCAGGTAACTAAGAACACGGAATCCATTACGTATGAGTTGAAAGACGGGCTTACCCATACTACACCTCAGATAGGGGGTCTATCCATCTCGCCGGACGGAACAAAACTTGTTTGCGCCTTTAATTATTACAAGCAGGATAAGCCCCTTGAGGTTCCTGAACCCGACCGCTCCGAGTTAAAGCTTGCAAACACCGATGGTTCGGAGGAGAAATTGCTGGCTACTGCCGAAGGGATTGTAGTGGGAGTTGATTTTTCGCCCGATGATCACTGGATTGCCTATGCAGATAAGGAGAAAGGGGCATTAATCTTAATTGATACTGAGGGCAAAGAGAAACACAATCTTTTAACCGATACCAGACTGACCGGCTATATGGATTGGATCAAGTGAATTCTTATCCTATTCTAAACTTTTGACGATTGTTTCGATTTTTCTTTGGGCATTTCCCGATCGAATTTATCGGGAGTGGCGATGATCGAAAGACGCATTTGGAGGAGGAAGGAGTGATTCTGAATGCCCAGGTGGTTAAGGATTACTTTGGTTTTGCTATCAATTCTCCTTTTTGGAATAGCAGGCTTAATAGCTGGGTATTTTTACCGTGATTATCAGTTCAAGAAAACAACCTTATCGGGGGAGATTAAAATAAGTTCGACTCCTACAGGGGCAAAAATCTTCTTGGATGGCAAGAATGTTGGGAAATTAACGCCGGCCACTCTCAAAAAAATTAAGCCAGGCAAGCACACCATCAAGCTAGCTAAGCAAGGCTTTTTAGAATGGGAGGCTATGATTGAAGTACTGGGTGGAGAAAAAAATTTAGTCGAGGCCAAACTAGTTAAGAAGGCTGCATTGGAGGGCAAGTTGGAAGGTGGCAGAGAAAGGGAGAAGAAAAAAGCTCCTCTACCACCTGATAATACACCACCGCCAACCCCGACGCAGCTTTCTCCACCGAATGGCCAAGCCTATCCAGATTCTCCTGAGGAGATTCAGACTACTTTACAGTGGACCGAGGTTACCGATCCGAGTGGTGTGACTTATTCGGTTGAACTAGAGTACTTTCAGTTTACGCAGTGGCATCCGTGGAGAACAATTACTGGTTTGACCTCGCCTAGCTATACTTGGACACTCAAATACGAGACGCAGCGATGGCGGGTTTGGGCTATCGACGGCGCAGGCAACCAAAGTGAGAAAAGTCCCTGGTGGAAAGCACACATTTTCCCTGATTAATCCAATAGATTAAGCCATAAATTTTGTTTTCAATGAATAGGGTTAGGTGGTTAAGAGATAGGTAGTAGCTCTCTTTCGTAGAGCGGCTACAAGTGCGCGGGACGGTAATTCAGGGATATACTAAACTTCTATTGTTAGGTATCACGTGGTTCCTAGTCCACTAAAAACGACCAAGCGGAGACTCCAGGCATGCTCACTTGCGTCGCACCCAGATAAGCATAAGCATAGTAACGGTAAAGTCCGGGGTTTGAGGGGGCAGAAATTTTCTTTTTCCAAATTTCCTGTCCTCCAGATGCGGAAACTTTCTCAAGCGAATAGGTTTTCTTAAATCCTTCCCCAACTATTTCCATCTCCACTTTGTCAGCTTTCCGCTCAAGTTCGACGCGGAGAGTCATCTCTCCCCCAGGCCCAACTGTCTCAGGTTCTACGCTGCGAGAGAGAATATTGGGTGGTGGGGAAGGAGTTGTCTCCGATTTAGTCTTCTTCTTGGCCTGTGATTCTAGTTTGGCTATCTTTTTTTCGAGTTCTTGGATTGTTCGTCTGGTTTTTTCGAGCTCGGTTTGATATTGTTTCCTTTCTGTGTGTAGCTTCTGGTCAAATGAGGATTTTTGCCACCAGAAGACAGATAATCCCAGGATAATTCCAATTGCGAAAGCAAGTAAAACAAAGAGCCATAAGAACTTGTTACCTTGCCCTTTCTCCATGTGTCTCCCTCTATTTGGGAATAGGATCTCACCTAAATTTTAACTTTTGTTTTAATAAAAGTCGAAAATCAGATATTTATTTGTATTATTGACGAGTTAGGTCACGAGCTGAACGCTCTCACAGGCTCGGAATGCTTGATTTTTCCAACTATTTGGGTTATTATGAGCTTGAATTTTTTTAGGAGAGGGAAATGAATATTTTCAAGATACCTCGAACGGAGATCGTTGATCGCATTAGAAGCGATCTTGAATGCTTTGTGGGTACTAAAATGAAGCTCCGTGCCAATATCGGTCGATGTAAGATTGTAGAGAGGGAAGGTGTACTTGAGGAAACCCATCCCAATCTTTTTGTGGTGAGGGTGGAGGAGAAGAAGAACAGGTCAAGGCGGGTCTCATATAGTTATGCTGATGTGTTGACCAAAACTGTAGAACTCACTCATCCTCAAAGTGGAGAAAAGATTCTTCCATGGCTTCATTAATTCTTAAATAATCCAAGATATTCTTAAAGAGCACAGTTATCTGTGCTCTTTCATTTATGCGGCAAAATCATGGCGATTGTGTAGCGACGTAAAGCGAGTGGACATCCTCGAGCAAGAAATAAGAACTGAGAGGAGTCACAACTGCAAGTGGCATGGTTAAAGAGGTAAAACCAGTCAAAGTCAAAAACCAAAATGTGAGCACAAAACATGGTTTTTGCTGCACCCCTGGGATGAGAGTAGGGGGTGACAGCGAACGAAGTGAGCGTCCTCACCCGTACTGGTAGGAACGCCGTGTAGCGACGTAAAGGAGGGTAATGGTGAAATCCCTCAAGCTTAAAGCGTACGCCAAGATAAACTTATATTTGGATATTTTAGGAAGACGTGCCGATGGGTATCATGATATACAATCCATCATGCAAACTCTCGAACTCTCGGATACTCTTTTGATTTTCGAGCACTCAAGGATCGAGGTTACCGTGTCTGCCCCGCCTACCGGGGGGCAGGCCGACAGGCAGGTATGCGACTCCTCTTTCCTTTCACCGGATAGGAATCTAATATGGCAGGCTGCGAAGCTCCTCCAAGAACGTTACGAAATAAAGCGGGGTGCTCTAATTAAACTCATTAAAAATATCCCAATGGCTGCTGGTCTTGGGGGTGGAAGCGCTGATGCCGCAGCCATTTTAATTGGTTTAAATCTTCTGTGGCATCTCAATCTCTCCCTCGGTCGGCTTCAAAAATTGGGAGAGGATTTGGGGTCAGATGTCCCCTTTTGTGTGAGAGGAGGAACGGTCCTCGTTGAGGGTAAAGGCGAAAGGCTTACTCCCCTCCCATATCTTCCCAGAGCCTCCGTGGTTATCGCCAGACCCTCTTTTGAATTACCCACCTCTCGGGTGTATTCGGAGTTTGACCAAGGTGATACCGCTCCTCTTTCGAGACTTTCCTTAATGCTTAAAGCGATACACGACAAGGATATGAAGGAAATCTGCTCAAATTTAGCCAATATTTTGGAGAGACCCGTGTTTCGTCATCACCCTGAGGTACGGAGACTTAAGGAGACTGCCATCTCAGCGGGGGCATTGGGTGCCTTGATGACTGGTAGCGGACCCAGTGTATTTGCGATAGTCGATTCGGAGACGATGACTAAGAAGGTCGCCGGTGAGCTGAGCAAGATTTGCCCCACGGTCATTACCACTGCCTTTTATATGCAAGGAGTAGACATCCTCGAGCAAGGCAAGAACCGAGAGAGGCTAAAACATTTTTGAGCAAATAGTGGGAAAGATTCAAAGCTAGGGGAGTGTTTGGAATGAAGGTAGACGCCCTTATATTAGCTGGAGGAAGCTTGAAGGGCATATCGGGCGAGGATAAAGTATCCAAAGCGCTCATAGAGATAGAGGGGAAACCCATGATCGAGTACGTAATAGATGTACTTAAGGATTGTCCGGAAATCGGAAGAATGGTCGTGGTCATCCCCTCCAATGCCCCTTTGGGAAATTGGGCTCAAAGGGTTGATCGGGTTTTGTTCAAGGGTGGTTCCTTGACCGAAAATATTGAAGCTGGAATGGAATATTTGGGCAAGGATCAACCGATACTCGTGCTCTCCTCGGATATTCCTTTAATCACCCCGGAGGCTATAGGTGATTTTCTGAACCGATGCTTAGGGAGAGAAAGTTGCGTCTATTATCCCATCATCTCCCGAGAAGAAGTCGAAAAGCGCTTTCCCGGTACCCAAAGGACCTACGCCGCTCTCAAGGAAGGTACATTCACCGGAGGGAATATAGCTTTGATTGATCCTCAGGTCATAAGGGATAATAGAGAGCTTCTGGAAAGATTGTATAATCTTCGAAAAAGTCCCTTTCAATTGGTTCGGGTATTGGGATTCAGATTTATCTTAAAATTTTTACTCCGGAGATTAACCATAGGGGAATTAGAGGAGAAGGCATCTCACCTCATCCGGACCAGGGGATGTGCGATCATCACACCCTTTCCAGAAATAGGTGTGGATGTCGATAAGGATAGCGATTTAGAACTCGTGAGGAGAATATTGTCTGGAAAGGAGGAGTAATGAAAGTTGTAATAATCACCGAAGATGCTCCCCTACCGGTGGGTCCTTACTCCCAAGCCATAAAAGCCAATGGCTTTATTTTTGTCTCAGGGCAGATACCGCTGCACCACTTGACCGGGGAGATCGTTGAGGGAAGTATCGAGGAACAAACGAGGCAAGTTTTGAGGAATTTGGAAGCGATCCTGGTGGCTGGGGATAGTTCTTTGGCGAAGGTGGTCAAAATTTCCGTTTTTCTAAAGGATATCAACGATTTTGCCACCGTCAACTCCGTATTTCAGGAATTTTTCAAGCAGGAAGCACCGGCTCGGGAGACCATGGAGGTATCCAATCTTCCCAAGGGGGCAAAAATTGAAATTTCAGCCATCGCGGTAGTGGATTCCTAATCTAATGATGTCCTCTTCCATTCAATATTAAATATAAAGGTCAAGGTGAACTATTAACGAGTTAGGTTGACACCTTATACATTCAAGAGAGCACTTCACCCCGACCATGGTGTTAACCCATTTGTTAATAATAAAGGTCAAGGCCAAAGGCGAGTTTGACACTTTATGGAGCCTAAACTATACTGTCTTCGCAAACTGTTTGAAAGCATGAAACCCTTGATTAGGTATTTGTATCCAAGTATATTAAAATTATGTATCATGGGGCGTGGTGAAGCGGTAAC
>DDKQ01000035.1:5935-10903 GCA_002339355.1 Candidatus Subteraquimicrobium carltonvillense
GGGCGTGGTGAAGCGGTAACACAGCGGACTTTGGATCCGCCATTCGCAGGTTCGAATCCTGCCGCCCCAGCTTTTTGATTGAGAGCTTTTTTAGTTTTGGAGGCATTAAGGTGAAGCTGGTTGTGGTCATATTAGCTGCTGGTGAAGGAACTCGAATGAAATCCTCCCTCCCAAAGGTTCTTCACCAAATTTGTGGCAAGCCCATGGTAAAATATGTGGTGGAAACGGCCAAGGAACTCAATCCTCGGGGAATGGTAGCAGTAATCGGATACGGAGCGCATCAGGTGACTTCGCATGTAAAAGATGATGCTGAGATCGTAATTCAAGAGCAGCAGTTGGGAACGGGTCACGCCGTTAGAGTTGCCGAATCGGTCATCGGTGATTTTGATGGCATGCTGCTTGTCCTTTGTGGCGATACCCCTCTCCTCAAATCCGAGACTTTACGCAAGCTAATCGATATTCACAGGGAAAGTAAAGCAGCGGCTACTATACTTACCGCAGTGCTAAAGGATCCAGTGGGTTATGGAAGGATAATCCGCGATAAAAAGGGATTGGTTGCCGGGATCGTGGAGGAGAAGGATGTCACCTTTAAGCAGCAAAAAATCTGTGAGATTAACTCCGGAACATACTGCTTTGATGCAAAGAAATTATTTGTCACTCTTCCTGAACTCACTCGCGAAAATGAGCAGCGGGAATTTTATTTAACCGATGTCATCGGGATATTAAAATCCAGGGGAGAAAAAATTGCCACTCATTCCGTAAGCGACGGGTGCGAGGTTCTCGGGGTAAATTCCAGAAGAGAACTGGCTAAAGCAGAGGGGATTATGCGCGAGAGGATCATAAACGGGTGGATGGAGGAAGGAGTTACCTTCATTGATCCCCTTTCCACCTTCGTTGGCCCAGACGTAACTTTGGGTCAGGATACGCTGATCTATCCCTTCACCCTCCTTGAGGGATCCACCTCCGTGGGTCGAAATTGCACCATTGGTCCCTGGGCACATCTCATCGATGCACAGGTTGGAGATGAGGTTGAGATCCGTAACGGGGTGATAAGGGAAAGCATAATCGAAGATGGAGTTCGACTGGGACCTTTCTGTTCGCTAAGACCGGGTACTCGAATAAAGAAAGGGGCAAAGATAGGAACCTTTGTCGAGGTAAAGAGCAGTGATATCGGGCGAAAAAGCAAGGTCCCCCATCTAAGTTACATCGGAGATGCAACGATAGGCGAGGATGTGAACATTGGAGCGGGCACGATAACCTGTAATTATGATGGAATTCGAAAGTATAAGACTATAATCGAAGATGGCGCATTCATTGGTAGTGATACCATGTTGATTGCTCCGGTAAAAATTGGGAAGAATGCCGCGACAGGAGCTGGTTCTGCGATAGCCCAAGATGTTCCAGACGATAGTCTGGCAGTGGAGCGCTCCCAACAGAAGGTGATCAGGGACTGGTCCAAAAAGCGAAAAAAGAAAAGGCGAAAGGGAAGGACTTAAAAAGCGAGTAATAAATCATGTCCCATAATTTTAGGCTGATGGTATTTTCTGGAAGCGCCAATCTCGATCTTGGTCAGGAGATCGCCCAGTATATTGGGATAGAACTGGGCAAGGTTAAACTCCATCGATTTAGCGACGGCGAGATCTACGTAAGATATCTAGAAAGTGTCCGAGGAGCTGATGTTTTTGTTATTCAATCTTTATGCGCTCCCATAAACGAGAATTTAATGGAATTATTGATCATGATAGATGCCCTGAAGAGAGCCTCCGCTGAGAGAATATCGGCGGTTATTCCCTACTACGGTTATGCAAGGCAAGATAAGAAAACATTGGCCAGAGAGCCGATAACCGCAAAATTGGTGGCAGATATCCTCAGTGTGGCGGGCATAGATAGGATGATTTCCATGGACATCCATGCGGGGCAAACTCAGGGATTCTTTGATGTCCCGGTGGATCACCTGACCGCGGTCCCCATTTTGGCTGATTATTTCCAGGAAAAGAAGCTAGAAAATCTGGTTGTTGTTTCACCCGACGTGGGACGGGTGAAAACAGCCAAGAGATATTCGGATAGATTAAATGCGGATATCGCTATTTTGCATAAGACCCGACCGGCATATAATGTTTCCGAAACTACACACGTGATTGGGAAAGTTAAGGGGAAGGTGACCCTGTTAATAGATGATATCATAGACACCGCGGGAACCATGGTTGGAGGCGCACAGACGCTTAAAGACCATGGAGCCACCGAAATATATGCCTGTGCCACTCATCCTGTGCTTTCCGGGTCTGCAGTGGAGAAATTGGAGGCCTCACTGATCAAGGAAGTCGTGGTCACCAACACCATACCGGTACCCCAGAAAAAATGGATTAAAAAATTCAAGGTGTTATCCATAGCTCCCCTATTTGCCAAAACTGTCGTAAATGTTCATGAGGATAAGTCGGTGAGTGAATTGTTGGGAGGAGATGATCAGGTATAATATAGTTAAGTGGTAGGTTAGACATAATTCGTCTGAGGCGAAGAAAGCTCTTACTTTGCCAAAAAGAGGTTCTCTTAGGTTTAAATTCCGATCCTTCGACAAGCTCAGGACAGGTTTCAAAATACTAAGCACTAAATAATATCAAATTACCAAATTAAAATGACCAAAACAAAAACCAAAATCTAGAAGAATATTTAGTTTTGAATTTCCAAAATTTGGACTTTGAATTTGTTTAGGATTTAGAATTTGGAATTTAGGATTTTTAAAGCTTACTTTTGGAATTATGTCTAGGGCACAGTTAAGTGGTAATTTTAGAAGGGGTTGAATGCGGATGAAGATAATAGAGCTTAAAGCGAGACGCAGAGATACTGGCAAGGGTGCGGCGAGAAAGCTTAGAACCGTGGGCGAAATTCCCGCCGTTCTATATGGTGAGGGAATTGAATCGTGTCCTTTAGCAGTCGATGTTCGGGATTTTATCCATCTCATCCGATCTGAGGGCTTAAATGTCATTGTGAAGTTAAAGGTCGAAGGGGATAGAGGAGGCTGCACTGCGATCATTAAAGAAATTCAGAGGGATCCCCTCAAGGATTTCTATCTCCATGTAGATTTCCAGAAGATCGCCATGGATGAAAAGATTTCTACCATGGTACCCATAACCATTGTTGGAGAAGCCCCCGGGGTAAAAGAAGGGGGAGTGCTTCAGCATGGATTGTGGGAAGCGGAGGTGGAAGCTTTACCGAAGGATCTGCCTGACTGCATCGAGGTCGATGTGAGTGCCCTGGGGATTGGTGATGCGGTTAGGGTATCCGACCTACCCAAGCCCGAAGGCGTTGAGATACTTACTAGTCCAGATGAGGTTTTAGTGTCGATAGTTCCTCCAACGGCCATTGTAGAAGAGGTAGAGGAAGAGGTACCTGCTAAAGCCGAAATGGTAAAGGAAGAAGAGAAAAAAGAAGGGAAGAAGGAAGAATAACCGAACTACATCGCTCATCGTAATTTGGTAATCGCTTAATCGCAAAAGGCACCCGTAAGGGTGCTTTAAATTTGGAGGGAAAGATGTCTCTCAGATCCGTGGGATTTCTCGTTGCGGGACTGGGTAATCCCGGCGAGCAATATCGTGATACCCGGCATAACTTGGGCCATTTGGTCATTGATAGATTGGCTCAGAATCTAGACATCACCATTAATGAATTTCCACCCGCTAGTAGCTTCATACGAGCTGAATTTGGAAGGGTGAGGATAGACGAGGAGGAAGTTATCTTGGCTAAGCCTTTGACCTTTATGAATTTAAGTGGGGAGAGCATAAAGGCTCTTTTGGATTTTTTCAATCTCTCTCCCTCTCGATTAATAGTGGTGCACGACGATTTAGATTTGCCCTTGGGGGTGGTTAGAATCAAGGCGGGGGGAGGGACCGGTGGACACCGCGGTCTGGGTTCCATAATAGTTCATTTGAAAACGGATGAGTTTACCAGGGTCCGCATTGGAATTGGTCGTCCACCGGGAAGGCAGGATCCGGCAAAATATGTTCTCAATCCCTTCACCGAGAGACAATGGGATATTATCGATCCCGCCATCGATCGAGCTGTGGCTGCAGTTTTGGCCATCATAAGATGGGGCGTGGAAAGAGCCATGAGCGAGTATAATAGAAGTTGAAAAAGGCAGTGAAAAGGGATAAGTCAAGAGTCAAAAGTCAAGGGTTCGTTAACCCATTTGTTAATAATACAAAATTATTTTCCGTGAACCATGAACCGATAAATGGTGAACCAAAATGAATTTAGAACCTTTGCTTTCGCTATGGGAAAAGAATAGAAGCTTTAAGCGCTTGAGGGACGCCATCCAAGCTCAAGAGGGTATCAACGTTTCTATACCAAGTCCACTGCGTCCCTATCTTGTAGCGATGCTTTTTAAATCCCTACAACGGCCTCTACTCGTGGTAACATCCAACGTTGAGAGGGCCCAGAGATTTGCCAAGGATGTGAGGAATTTTCTTCCCGCTTCAGCCATACATCACTTTCTCGATTGGGAGATTCTTCCCTGGGAGAGGATTTCACCGAATAAAGAGATCATTGCAAAGAGGTTGGAAATCTTATATCTTTTGGAAAATAAATCGCTCGTCGTAATCACCACCGCTGTCCAAAGTCTCATGCAGAGGCTCCCACCTCGCAAGTCCATTCCCAAACCCATAGTCTTGGAAGTGGGTACAAAGCTAGATTTATATCACTTCATCGAAGATCTTCTCAAGAAAGGTTATAAGAGAACCTATATGGTCGAGGGCAGGGGGGAATTCAGCGTCAGGGGAGGAATAGTCGACGTCTTTCCGGGAAACTTAAGGCATCCATTGAGAATTGAGTTCTTTGGAGATGAGGTGGATTCCATGCGAGAGTTCGCGATTTCCACCCAGCGTTCGATCTCCACTCTCGATAGAACTCTCATTTTTCCGTGCAGAGAATTCGTTCTAACTCCCGAAAATGTGAAAAAAGCCTTGGATTTCATGG
>DDKQ01000014.1:0-7293 GCA_002339355.1 Candidatus Subteraquimicrobium carltonvillense
TTCATCCCCCAAGGAATGAAGTTTTTCTCGCAAGTGAGTGGATACGACGATTATCTGGCGGATATCGTAAAGAGGCCCGGTTACAAAGCCGGGGACACCCTCCGATTGATATTGCCGTTCCTGAAGGCCTATGGTGCCACAAATCTCAAGATTGAAAGGTACTCTGAAGCAAACCTCTCTGTGGTTCCCGGAGCGAAAGAAATTCTGCGGTTCATTGGCGAAAGGATGCCAATCTTTATCGTCAGCACCAGCTATGAACCCTATATTCGTGCTTTATGCCGTCTTCTCGATTTTCCCATAGAGTATGTCTATTGCACAAAATTGAATATAGATGGATGTGAAATTGAAGAGTGGGAGATCAAAAGGCTTAAAGAGCTTGCGGAAGAAATCTTAAGGATGCTTCCCCTTAAGTTATCCGATGTGCGAAGTTTGCAGGATTTGCCACTCAAAACCCAAAAGATCATCGCCAGATTGGATGATATATTTTGGAGAGAAATTACTTCGATGAAATGCGGGCGGCTGTTAAAAGAGACCAACCCCATTGGGGGATGGGAGAAAGCCCAAGCCATTTTGGACAGCTTGGCAAAGACGGGCAACTCCTTAAGTGAAGTGATATACGTGGGTGACGGCATCACGGATGTCGAAGCTCTTGACTTAGTGAGGAGAAATGGTGGTCTAGCCATATCCTTCAATGGAAATAGATACTCGCTAAAAGCTGCGGAGATCGCGTGCATATCGGGTCACGTCATCGTCGTTGCGATCCTTACAGATGCTTTCTCGAAGAGGGGAAAAGGGGGAACCCTTTGGCTGGCGAGGAATTGGAGCCATTCTGCCATCCGACAATCCGGTATAGATGATCTCCTGATGGATGCATTAATTTCACTCTATCCAAGTACCCTTCCTAGGGTGGAGACCATAACCGATTCCAACAGAAATGAGCTAATCAAGGAAAGTGAGACCTTCCGGGAGAGATTAAGGGGAGAGGCGGGAAGGCTCGGCTAAAAGGCCCCAAATTCTAAACGTTTTGATCTTTGAATTGTTCAACTGAGTTCACAACGAAGTTTTGGACCTTTGATATTGTTTAGTGCTTAGTATTTTGAGATTAGAATTTAAATTTAAGGCCGTTTTTGGTAAAAAGGGATGCCTAGCATTTATGTCTAGCCTATAAAATAAATGAAAAGGGGGAGTGAACTTATGGTGAAGATAAGGCGGGCGTTAATTAGTGTCTCTGACAAGCGAGGTGTGGTGGAGTTCGCTAAAGGCTTAAGGGAGTTCGGTGTGGAGATAATCTCCACGGGGGGGACCGCTAGGACTCTGGAGGATGCAGGTGTGCCGGTTAAAAAGGTTTCCCAGATTACGAAATTCCCCGAGATCCTAAACGGTAGGGTGAAAACCCTCCATCCATTGATTCACGGAGCTCTTTTGGCTGACAGAAGCAAGAAATCCCATCTTAATACACTCAAGGAACACGGCATAGAGCCAATCGATTTGGTGGTGGTGAATCTCTATCCCTTTACCGAGACCATTTCCAGGAAGGGCGTGACTTTAGCCGAAGCCATAGAGCAAATCGATATCGGTGGTCCTTCCACGATCCGCTCCGCGGCCAAGAACTTTGAGAGTGTGGGGGTTGTGGTGCAGCCCGAGAGATACGATGAAGTACTCACGGAAATGCGACGGGGAAATGGGTCTCTTTCCAGAGAGACACGCCTCGATTTGGCCATAGATGCCTTCAGACATACGGCCCATTATGATGAAGCAATCTATCATTACCTGGCGAGAGATGTGGAAGAGTTCCCCAGACTCCTCGATCTCTCCTTCGAAAAAATTCAGGATTTAAGATATGGTGAGAATCCACATCAAAAGGCGGCTTTTTATCGAGAGATCGGCGCTCCACCACGTTCTTTGGTTTATGCTCAGCAACTTCATGGGAAAGAGCCTTCCTTCAATAATATCCTGGATTTGGATGCTGCATGGTCTTTGGTTTGTGAATTCACGGTGCCCGCGGCGGTAGTCATCAAACACACAAATCCCTGCGGAGTCGGTCTCGCCGGTGATATATGTACCGCTTACGATAGGGCTTATGCCTCTGATCCCATCTCCGCCTTCGGGGGCATCGTCGCCTTGAACCGGGTGGTCGATGAAGCTTTGGCTAAGAAACTTGCATCCACTTTTCTTGAAGCCATAATCGCCTCCGCCTATCTCGAAGAAGCCCTGGAGATTCTGACCCAAAAGAAGAATCTGATCACCATGTACATGGGAGAAGAGAGAGAGCCGATAGTTGGTTTGAAGGATATCAAACGGGTTGAAGGAGGAGTTGTGGTCCAGGATGTTGATCGAATTCAAGAGGATAGGGGCGAGATGAAGGTGATGACTAAAATTCATCCCTCGGAGAAGCAGTGGGACGATCTTCTTTTTGCCTGGCGGGTGGCAAAGCACGTCAAGTCAAACGCCATCGTCCTTGCCAAGGATCTAGCCACGGTGGGTGTAGGTGCTGGTCAGATGAGCAGGGTGGATGCCGCCGGTATAGCCTTTAAAAAGGCTGGGGAACGTGCAAAAAATTCCTCTCTGGCTTCGGATGCCTTCTTTCCCTTCAGGGATGCCGTTGATTTGGCCGCTGAGGCCGGAGTTAAGGCGATAATTCAGCCTGGGGGATCCATCCGAGATGATAAAATAATCGCCGCCGCGGATGAGCATAAGATAGCCATGGTGTTCACGGGGAGGAGACATTTCAAACACTAGCTAATCCTGTAGCTCTGTAGTGCTATAGCTCCGTAGTGCGAGGCTTTCAGCCTCGCCTTATAATCCATGGTTAAGCTAAATGCTTAGGTGAAGAGGAGAATGGATTCTCTGATTAGTTTTGCCGCAGCTATGGAGGTGATGTCTCCACCATCGAAGGGTGGGGAAACTTCCACGACGTCCATGCCAACTACGTTGAGGGACTTAAGCTCGTAAAGGCTTGAAAGCAATTCTTTAAAATTGTATCCACCCGGATCAGGATTGCTCGTCCCTG
This sequence comes from Candidatus Subteraquimicrobium carltonvillense, assembly GCA_002339355.1. GTDB lineage: Bacteria > Actinomycetota > Aquicultoria > Subteraquimicrobiales > Subteraquimicrobiaceae > Subteraquimicrobium > Subteraquimicrobium carltonvillense. The sequence continues at coordinate 3,011 of DDKQ01000014.1, forward strand.
GAGCACACGATGGATCCAGAACGTCCACATCTATACTTATGTAAACGGCCGAATCCCGAATTTTATCGCGAAGCTGGGATGGAATGGATATTTCGGGTGTGGATAATAAACACTTCTTTGAAATTTCGTATTCTTCCCTTGTTCCCGATCTCACCCCGAGTTGAATGAGGAAAGACCCTCCTACCTCCTCCAAAATTCGCTTAGCCACGGTGGCGTGGCAAAAATTTTCTCCTTCATAGCTTTCACGAAGGTCCAGGTGGGCATCGAACTCGATCACGAAGAGTGGGGAAAAGCTCTTCCTTAAAGCCCGTACGGCACCTAAGGTCAGAGTATGCTCACCGCCGATGATTACCGTAAAAGCCTTTTCCCTGGCTCGAATTAGTTCTTCTTTGATCCTTTCTAGGGATATTTCCATGGATTCCTCCATTTTTATATCTCCCCAGTCGCAAAGGACGATGTCCTGTAAATCCTTTCTCAATGTGGGACTAAAGGTTTCCAGGCTTTCGGAGGCTTTTCTTATTCGCTCTGGGGCAAGTTTGGTTCCGGAACGAAAGCTCTCGGTTTTATCCAGAGGCACTCCAAGGATTATCGCCTCTGGATTGGGGTTATCCTGGGAGGCCAAGAACTTATCTCTATAGGGCGGTTTCAAAGAAAGTATCCTCCTCTAAAATCCCTTGGATAAACTTAGGGAGGATGAAGCACGCGGTATGGATTTCCGGGGTGTAATAGCGCGTTGAAATGTTGGAGGATATCAATCTTTCCTTGACCTTTTCAGGAGGGACGGCGGCGGGATCCCATTTTTTAGAGGCTATGGTAAAACTCCATAAGACGCCGGGATAGGTGGGGACAAAGGCAAGATAAACCCGCACGGTGGGAAAGACCTGCTTTAATCCATTATATACCTTACGAAGCTCTTCCATTTGAAAGGTTGGGGAACCACTCTGAGTGACACAGATTCCATTCTTTGACAGGATGTTATGGGCGGCACGGTAAAACCCCTCTGTGAATAGAGCCTTTGCTGGTCCTATGGGATCGGTGGAATCTACGATGAGGACATCGAATTTTTCCCGGGAATTCCCGACAAATTTCGCCCCGTCGTCAAAGATGATCTTGACCCTTTTATCCAGGAATGCGTCACCATTTATGGATGGAAGAAATTTTCGACACGCCTTTACGACCTCTTCATCCAGCTCGACCAGGACGATATCCTCCACGGGATGTTCGAGCACTCGTCTTAAGGCGCCTCCATCTCCTCCCCCAATGATGAGAATCCTCCTCGGTTTGGTGTGAGAAAGCAGGGGAACGTGAACGATCATCTCGTGATAGATGAATTCATCTTTCTCACTGGTTTGAACTGCCCCGTTCAGAACGAGCATCCTTCCGAATTCCAAGGTATCCACGATCTCGATCCTTTGGAAGGCGGTCTCTTTTTTGAAGGGAATAGCTCTCACTTTATAGCGGTGTTCAAAACCCGACGAGCCCGGCTCGGTAAACCAGTCGTCAGTCACGAAGAACACCTCTTCTTATTTCCACCATTTGTACATGTTTGGGGGAGAAATGTTTTTGGAATGGGTCTATAGCGGCCACGGGATCGACTTGCTCCCCGCAGGTGAATACGTCCACTGCTGCATATCCAAGTTCGGGCCAGGTATGAATCAAGATATGGGATTCAGCGATCATAGCTACCCCCGTTATTCCATGGGGAGAGAATTGGTGCACCTTTAGCTCGAGCAATGTGGCACCACAAGCTCGAACCGCTTCCTCGAGAGCTTTTTCTGCGAGTTCCACTGAATTCAGATTTTTGCAGTCCCAAAATTCAATGACCAAGTGCCTACCCACGTTTTTCGTTTTCATCACCCCCACCAAAGAATTGCGGCTGCCACGGCGCAGCCAAGCTTTTTAACTTTATGTTCCGCCGAAATTAATATGGTTTTCGTCAATGACAAATTCCTTTTCTCCAAGGCTTCCTTTAGCATCTTTTTTACTATCTCTTCCGCCACGGTGGCTGACCCCGGATGGGCGTATTCCATTATAACACCCTGGGAATTCGAACTTAATCCCATACCCACGCAGGCTGATATTATTTCACCACTGACATTGCTGGTGATATGGGCATATACCATTGGTACAAGAGCCCCCACGGGAATGGAGGGAATTGCTTCAACTCTGGCCTTAGGGGGCACAATGCTAGTCACCTTGACCAAATTCAGATTGCCGATTCCCCCCGCTAAAAGGGCATTGTCGAAGGCGTTCAAGTGTGAATGTCCTTCCGCTGTACCCTTGGTGAATGAGACCATATTTGGAACTTGCCACATAATCATCGCTCCTCGGTCCAGATTAGACTTTCGGGATCGTTATATAGCTCAACGCTTAGGACATCTTCATTAACCCTCAGGAAATCCTGGAGAGTTTCGATTCTGAACATGGACGATTTATACCAGTGCATCTTCGGTGCTTCTTTGAGGGGTCCGATATCATCCTTTATGCTATCGAGAAGGTACATCCAATTATCGTAGATATTAAAATCATGGATTATATCGGTGATGATCACACCATACTTATGGGTTAGAATTTTTTGGAACTCACCCCATTTTTGAAGGGATGATTCAATCATGGTCAGACCGAAATAACCGGCACAACCGGCTCCTTTTAAAGTAACTAATCCCCTGGCGATGAAAAGCTCCAATCCACCGATTGTCTCCGGTGGATCGGTTAAAAATGTATCAAAACTCCCCACAAGGTCTAGAGGAAGCTTGAAGCGAAGATCGTGAGGAATCACTTCAATGCGAAGATTTTCTTTTTCACTTGTATTCTTGATGAAGTCGACTAACCGCTCGTCGACCTCGAGAACCGTGATTCGCTTGGGTAGTCCGGAGAGGGCTGCGGCGAGGCTCACTAAGTCATCATCCCCCAGGATTATAACTTCTTTCCCTTGAATATCACCTCTATCCGCCAAAAGAGCGATTCTGGCAAAGGCAATGAGGGGTCCAACGAATCCCTGATCAAACTCCATTATGGGTTCGGGTCTATTCCCTGTAATTTGCTCAAAACGGGGTAGAAAATCCTCGAATTTTGCGAGGGAGATGGTCCTTCCCCAACAAGCAGGGCATCCATGATTCGCCTTTGGGGTCACGTTATATCGTTTGCAAAATTTTCTTCCCTCTTTCGTCGGGAAGATGGAAGAGTTTTTGAAGACAACCAATCCCCTTTCCTGCAACTCTTTTAGTGTTTCCACGACGAGCTTAAAAGGTCTATGAGAAAAATCGATTATCTCCCAAAGATTGGAGGAGCTCAAAGTGGCGCTAAGAATCTTATCAATATCCCGAGATGTAACATTTATTGTTGTTCTTTTATTCACTTTGGATACTAGAAGATCCATCTTCCACCCCCTAAGAGTGCAAACACAGGGGATACCACTTAGGCACCCCCTGTAAGCTGCCGCGATTCTGAAATGCTTTTTGTTGGTGATTTAAGTTTTCAAATCCTAGAGGATCGCCCCTTAAAAAGGATAGTCACAAATGAATTTTGACTCAAAAGCTTAAGAATTTCAAGTGGTGCTTTATTGACAATCTGGTTGAGGTTGATATCTTTATTTCAGCTGTGTAAAATCTTAAGAGGATGGTGGGGAGAGTTTGGCTCCCAAATATTTTCGGGCCGTTAGCTCAGTAGGTAGAGCATCCCGATTCATCGGGGGGGTCGGAGGTTCGAACAATAAACAGTGCCAGGCTATTACCAAATATTTTTGGGCCGTTAGCTCAGTAGGTAGAGCATCGGACTTTTAATCCGAGGGTCGGAGGTTCGATTCCTCCACGGCTCACCAATGCCCCCATCGTCTAGTGGCCTAGGACACCGGTCTTTCAAGCCGGCGGCGGGGATTCGAATTCCCCTGGGGGCACCACTAAACCAGTCAAACGTCAGAAGACAAGAGGAAAAGATAATAAGCCCCGCCGCAAAGGGGGGAAATTTTTGGGGAAAGGATTTCCCCTGAAATCTAACATTAGGAAAGGGGAATGTTAAGGGGAAAACCTTGGGTTTGCCCCTTAAGGAGGCCGGAGGCCGACTGACGGGATTCGAATTCCCGTGGGGGCACCATTAGGGGCGAATAGCTCAGTGGGAGAGCGCCTGCCTTACAAGCAGGAGGTCACAGGTTCAAATCCTGTTTCGCCCACAAAAAGTCGAAAAGACGATGAGCGATATTCGACTAGCGACTTACGGTGAATTAAAATTATAATTATTCGCTCATCGCTAATCGTCCATCGAAGAATGGAGCCGTGGTGTAGCCT
>DDKQ01000014.1:7313-7500 GCA_002339355.1 Candidatus Subteraquimicrobium carltonvillense
GGTTCAAATCCCGTCGGCTCCGCTATTTAAAGTTGGGAGTGAGGAGTTGGAAGTCTGTAGTTAAAAAGATGAGTCAAAAGTCAAAAGAAAATCGTCGATAGTCGATAGTAGTTATTGATCATATATTGACAATAACCTGAATCATTAACCAATAACTGATTTTTGGCGAGGTAGCTCAGGTGGTAGA
>DDKQ01000014.1:7609-14550 GCA_002339355.1 Candidatus Subteraquimicrobium carltonvillense
AGAATGGAGCCGTGGTGTAGCCTGGTCAACACGCTGGCCTGTCAAGCCAGTGATCGCGGGTTCAAATCCCGTCGGCTCCGCCATTTAAAGTTGGTAGTGGGGAGTCGGGAGTGAGTAGTGAAAAGATATCAGTGATGTATTACAGGGGGTGACAGCGAACGAAGTGAGCGTCCTCACCCCGACGTGTCGGGGTAGGAACGCGCGAAGCGCGAGGCGAGGTAGCTCAGGTGGTAGAGCGCCAGACTGAAAATCTGGGCGTCGGCGGTTCAACTCCGCCCCTCGCCACAAAATGGAGGGATAAAGTGGCAGGTAATACTGCCACTTTATTTCATTTACACCTCACGATTTAATCTTTTTTAATAAGGATTAAAAAAGCTTGCACTTAAGTATATAAATAAGTTAAATTTAATTTGGTTTATCTTCGGAAAATAAGAGGAATTTCGGGCTTTATGTTGTAAAATTATAGGGAAAATTTCTAGAAGGGAAAACGGTAATGAGACCGGCAATTCGCTTGAGATATTTGCTTTTGGTTTTCATCAGTTTGGCTTTTGTATCTTTGCTCATTTATTACACGCGCGAGTTACAGTTATATTGGTATCTGTACATTATCCCCATTTTCATCGCTGCTCTCACCTTCGATGTCATAGGGGCTGTAATCACTGGATTATTGAGCATGGGGTTGATGGCTTTATGGCTATATAGGGAAGTTTCTCTGGGTTTAATCACTGGAAATTTGGCCAATCTTATTTACGAGATATCCTTTGGTACTTTCATCTTCTTTGTATCCGGGATAATATTTGGCTTTTTATCTGCAAAACAAAAGGCACAGCAAGCTTTGTTGGAACGGCTCTCCATTCATGATAGATTAACTGGTCTTTATAACTATAGCTATTTCATAGATCGACTGAATGAGGAGGTAAAAAGGGCTGATAGGTTTGAAATGCCCCTTTCTTTGGTCATGATAGATATCGATCATTTCAAGGAGTTTAATGATACCTTTGGACACGTGAAAGGAAACAAACTTTTGAACAAGCTCGCAAAGATCATTAGGAGAAGGCTGAGGGATATAGATATCGTGGCCAGATATGGAGGAGAAGAATTTGCAGTGCTCCTACCAGGCGTGGCGAAAGAAGCGGGGATTGTGGCTGAGCGGATAAGGAAAGCCGTAGAAGCAGAGGAATTCGAAGGTGACGTGGAGAATCCCAGGGTCAAAAAGACTATAAGTGCGGGTGTAGCCATTTATCCCTACAATGCTGGCGATGATACCGAATTAATTGTTAACGCGGATCAAGCATTATATTCGGCTAAAGAATCCGGGAGAAATAGGGTTTGCATTTATTCTCGCGAGTCTGCCCCTAAGGAGCAAGTTAGAGGGGACTAATCTCGGTATAATCCTTAGGTTTTTTGAATTTTTGGTGGGAGTTTTTCAAAAGTTTTTGAGAAAAAATTCACTAATTGAGGTTGGAATATGGATAAGAAGACCATTATTTTAACTTTTTCGCTCTGGATTTTTTGGATCATTCTTACGACGAGTTTCAAAGTTGCCATTTTAATAATCGGTCTTATTTTGTCCTTTTTTGTTGCCATTCTCTGCCGAGGGCTATTGGCTGGTCACATGGAAACGATTAAAATATCAAGGAAGCAGTTTGGGCGTTTTATCCTCTACGTTCCCTATTTGATTACACAAATCATCAAAGCAAACATCGATGTGGCGGAAAGGGTTCTTGACCCTCGATTGCCAATAAGTCCCATAATCATAAGATTCAAATTTCCCTTGGATTCCCATCTTGCCCAACTCACCATGGCTAATTCCATAACGCTTACCCCAGGTACGCTAACCGTTGACATTCAGGATAACACCTTTTTCATCCATTGCCTCGCCGAAGAGCATGCCGAGAACATCTTTGGTTGGGCACTTCAGGAACACGTAATTCGAGTATATGAGGAGAAAGAAAAGTGAGCACATTTTACTTATATGTAGGAATAATTTTAATAGCCAATGCTTTTCTCTGTCTATACAGGGCATTTCGGGGTCCAACCGTTCCCGATAGAATCCTCGCCGTGAACATCGTGGGCACTAAAACTTTGGTAATTTTGGTGCTCATAGCCTATATATTCCGTCAGGCGATGTATTTGGATGTGGCACTGGTTTATGGTCTGTTAAACTTCATCATTACCGTTGCAGCAGCAAGGTACCTGGAGACTGGAAAGATAAGAGGTGATTGGGAGCGTGATTGATGCCATAGAGATAACCACGCGCATAATCGCCATGATTTTTGCAGTTATAGGAATATTCTTCTTCATCGTCGGAACCACGGGCCTATTGCGTTTACCCGATTTTTATTGCCGAACCCATGCCGCTACCAAATGTGATACCCTGGGAAGTTGTTCAATCTTGCTCGGTCTTGCGATATATGAAAAATTTTCCTTCGAGGCCCTCAAGATATTGGTTCTTTTCGCTTTGGTGTTGATATCCAGCCCGACCATGGGTCACGCCATTGCCAGAGCCGCATTCAGACGTGGTCTTCAACCTTGGAGGAAGGTAGCACCACCTCCTTTAATTGAAGAAACCGAAAAGGAGGCAAAAGCGGAATGATTTGGAGATTGGATGTCTTGCTTTTACTATTCTTAATTGCCACGGCGTTGGCCGTGGTTCGCACGAAGGATTTACTGGCGGCAGCGCTCATCTTCTCCGGATATAGTCTCATCATGTGCATAGTTTGGCAACAGCTGGGTGCTCCGGATATCGCTCTGACTGAAGCCGCCGTGGGAGCCGGATTGACTACGGTTTTGTTCATTGTGACCATAAGCAAGACCACCCGGAGGGAAGAATGAAAAGGTTCCCAATGAGATGGGTTTTAATGGTTATATGTTTGCTCGTATTCTGGGTGATGTTGCTTTCGGCCGTGGTGGACATGCCCCCTATGGGCAGCTTAAAGAACCCCACCAATGATTATGAAGTTACTAAACGCTATCTTGAGAGGGGAAAGGAAGAGGCCGCTTGCCCAAATATCGTTACCGCTGTCATCCTAAACTATAGAGGATATGATACCATGGGAGAGGTAACGGTGATATTTACCGCCCTCTGTGGCGTGCTCGCTCTCCTCATGAGGGAAAAACCAAAAATCAGTTTTTCCGTGATGGACGTCTCCCCCGTCAAATCGAGCTTGATTGTCTACACCATACTCCGCATCATCTTTCCATTCATCCTGCTATTTGCGATTTATATCATAGCTTTTGGGGCATCTTCTCCTGGAGGCGGTTTTCAAGGGGGAACAATAATGGCTGCGGCTTTCATCATTTACGCTTTAGTATTCGGTCTACTGGTTGGTATGAGGAGGATTCCACTAAGCTTAAGGGTTTCCATTGAAGGCATAGCCCCGTTTACCTTTTTCATCGTTGGACTCATAGGATTGCTTTCCGGGCTCAATTTCCTGTCCTTTATGCTCCCAGGTCTATCACCGTATTATCAGCACTTCTTAGCCAAAGTGATGTTGGATTTGCTGGAAATAGGCATAGGGATTGGTGGAGGCGCCATATTCACCTCCATATTTTTCTCGATGCAGAGGGAGGAGAGAACATGATTTCACAGGTTATGGAAAAACTTATAACTAATTTCAATTACGTGGTATCCATGACCCTTTTTCTCATCGGTCTATATACAGTAACCATGAAGTCTAATCTGATAAAGAAGTTCATAGGTTTAAACATCATGGAGACATCGGTATTTTTGTTTTTTATTTCCCTTGGTGCCGTGAGGGGAGGAAAAGCTCCGATTATGATTGGAGAGATCAAAGGTCCCTTTGTGAATCCTCTTCCTCAAGCTTTAATTCTAACTGCAATTGTGGTGGCGGTGAGCATCACAGCTTTGGCTCTATCCTTAATGATCAAGATATATGAGCATTGCGGAACCCTTGAAGCGGATAAGCTTAAAAAAATGGAGTAAAAAATGGGTATCGCACATCATTTCCCAATTTTAGTTGTGGTAGTCCCCCTGGCAGCTGCCGCAATAAATCCGATAATCGGCATGTGGCGGAGGAAAGCCTGCATGCCCTTCGCCGCTTTTGCCATTTTTCTTTCGATGATAATGTCCGCCTATCTCACCGCTAAGGTCTATTTCGTTGGACCCATAAGTTATCACCTAGGTGGATGGAAACCACCCTTTGGTATAGAAATATACTTCGATGAGCTCAGTGCCAGCTCTCTACTAATTGCAACCTTAGGCTTTCTCATTCTCATATTTTCTAAAAAATATATAGAGAAAAAGCTCCCCGCGGAGAAGGTCTCCACCTATTATACGCTTGTTCTCCTGAATATCGCTGGGATGCTTGGTTTCGTGGTCACCGGAGATATGTTTAACCTCTTCGTATTCACCGAGATCTTATCACTGAGTGCCTATGCTCTGGTGGCCATCGGTGGGGAGAAAATCGCAGAAATGGCGGCATTTAAATATCTTCTAGTGGGAGCGGTATCTTCAATTTCCATTCTACTAGCCATCGGTTTCGTTTACTCCATAACGGGTACTTTGAACATGCGCGATATGGCATTGAGGCTTCCAGAAGTCCATTCTTTGAGAGTCGCCACCGTGGCCTTTGCCCTATTCGTCGTGGGTTTCTGCGTCAAGGCGGCTTTGTTTCCAGTGCACATCTGGCTACCGGATGCCCACGCCATTGCCCCATGTCCCGTCAGTGCCATCCTTTCCGGATTGGTGGTGAAGACCGGTCTCATGGGTATATTGAGGGTTATGCAGGTGTACAGACTCACCGGGGGAGTTTTAGACCTCACCCCCATCACCACGATCCTGGCCTGGTTGGGGGCAATTTCCATCGTCATGGGGGCATTTTTCGCCTTTTTCCAGGAGGATATCAAGATGATGCTCGCCTACTCTACCATATCGAATATAGGCTATATCGTTTTGGGTATAGGTCTCGCCTCTTTCGATGGCTTGCGTGGAGGAGTTGTACACATATTCAATCACGCCATCATAAAGGTTTCACTATTCTTAACCGCGGGGGCTATAATCCACCAAACTGGCTTCAGAAAGCTCATCGATTTGAGAGGTATAGCCAAACAAATGCCCATCACCATGGCCGCAATGAGCATAGGAATAATCTCCATCGTGGGGATTCCTCCCACCAACGGATTCATCTGTAAATGGTTCATCGCCTTGGGAGCCATGGAAGCGAATGCACCGCTCTTCGCCGCTGCTTTGTTATTTGGAGCACTATTCATATTTGCTTACTATATCAAGATTGTTAATGCCGCCTATTTCAGGGAGCCCACCAGGAAAGAGATTGCAGAGGCAAAGGAGGCACCTTTGTCCATGCTCATACCACTGCTGATGCTCGCTTTTGCCTGTCTGATGATGGGATTGCCTTTATCATATCTTCCAGTGCGCTATATTAAACCTTGGATCGTCGCCCTACTTCAAGGATAGGAGGTTGCGAGAATGGAAATTGCTTCTTGGAGACCATTTTTAGCTCCAACGGTATCAATGTTATGTGCTACTTTAGTCTTTTTAACGGGTAGAAATGCTTTCTTAAGAAGACTCTGGAGTATGGGCGCCGCCATAATAAAATTTGCAATCGTATTATCCATGCTTCCCGCGGCTTTAAGGGGAATAATTTTTTATACAAAACTTTTACCCTTCGCTCCTGGAGTGACCGTTTATTTCAGAGTGGATTCCATGGGATTGTTCTTCGCCCTAGTAACCTCCACATTATGGATACTTACCACGATCTACTCCATCGGCTATATGGAACCAGAACATGCCAAGGTGAGATTCTTTGGTTTTTTCGCGCTCTGCGTCTCATCCACCGTTGGAATAGCTTTCGCTGGGAATCTTTTTACCCTATTTATCTTCTATGAAATGCTCACCATAGCCACTTATCCTCTGGTAATCCATGAGGAGACCCCTGAAGCCATGAAAGCTGGTAGAAAGTATCTCGTATATACTCTTACGGCTGGAGCCTTCCTTTTGCTTTCCATCGTCGCCACCTTTTATCTTGCGGGTACCACCGAACTCAGCAAAACTGGGATACTGTCGCTGGAGAAGCACGGAAAAATCTTGTATCTCCTGTTTTCTACGTTCATTGTAGGCTTCGGAGTGAAAGCTGCCATCATGCCCCTTCACAGTTGGTTGCCCACGGCGATGGTAGCTCCAACCCCCGTCAGCGCTTTGCTTCACGCAGTCGCTGTGGTGAAGGCCGGTTGCTTTGGAGTCTTGCGGGTTATCTACAATGTCTTTGGAGTTGCCCTGGTGAGTCAAATGGGTGTGGGTCTCGTTCTCGCCTGGGTGGCTGTGGTGACCATCATTTGTGGATCGATACTCGCCCTCTTACAGGATAATCTCAAACGTAGGCTGGCATATTCAACGGTGAGTCAATTGTCATATATCATCTTAGGGGCATCCCTTGCGCCATTTCACGCTCACTCCGCGGCTCTTGCGAGTATAATTCACCTTGCCCATCAGGGTTTTCAGAAGATAACCCTATTCTTTGTGGCTGGAGCCATCGAGAGAAAAACGGGCAAGAGGAATATAAGTGAAATGGAGGGAATTGGTTATAAGATGCCCATAACCATGGCCACCTTCTCCATTGCTTCTCTGGGTTTCATAGGGATTCCACTCTTCGCTGGATTCATAACCAAGTGGTACATGTGTCTGGGATCACTTGAAGCCGGGAGACCGATCTTCGTGGTGGTCTTGCTGGTAAGCGCTTTACTTAATGCTGCTTACTGGTTACCCATAATCTATATAGCCTATTTCAGAAATCCTCCCGATGGAGATATAAAGGTAGATGAAGCTCATTGGCTCTTACTTTATCCTTGCATCATATGTGCCATCTATGTGATTGCCTTGGGAACATTGTCCATGGTTCCAGGTATGCCCGTCTCCTTAGCGGAAACGGCGGTTAAGATTTTTCTTAAGTAGGTGATTTTGG
>DDKQ01000014.1:14947-20590 GCA_002339355.1 Candidatus Subteraquimicrobium carltonvillense
CCTTTCTTATTTGCGGTTATCATCCTTTTTTTCGGAAATAGATCGGAAAAGCTCAGGGAATGGGCTGCCGTCTTTGCCACGCTATTCGCTTCCTTTCTCTGTTTTTTGATGCTTCCCGGTTCTCTAAGGGGAATCATTTACAAATGCCATGTCCTACACATGACACCTCGCATTTGGCTTCATTTCCGAGCAGATGGACTAAGCATTGTATTCGCTCTTACTGCGGCTTTACTCTGGGCTTTAGCCACGGTTTTTTCTTTGGGATACATGAAGGGCGAACATGCACTCACAAGATATTATGGCTTCTTAATACTCTGTCTAACTTGGACCATGGGCATTGGCTTTGCGGGTAATCTGCTCACGCTTTTCATATTCTACGAATTACTCTCGGTTACCTCCTACCCAGTGATTGTCCATGAGGAAACCCCCGAAGCATTGGCAGCGGGTAAAAAATACATAATTTATGTACTTGTCGGTGGAACCTTCATATTATTGGGCATCGTTTTGACCTTTTACCTAGCCAATTCTCAGACCCTAGTGAAAACCGGGATACTCTCCATAAAGTATGGTTATAATACTTTAGCAATTTTATTTACCACTTTTGTGCTGGGTTTCGGAGTAAAGGCCGCAATCATGCCCCTCCACGGCTGGGTCCCCGACGCCCATCCCGCCGCTCCCGCGCCGGCATCGGCATTACTTTCTGGCGTTTTGGTTTGCGCTGGTTGTTATGGGCTCATGCGTGTAATTTATAACATCTTTGGGACTGAACTTTTGAGGCAGTTGGGATTTGGGGCGATTCTGGCCTATGTCGCTGCGGCCACGATAATCGTTGCCTCCATCATAGCTTTAGATCAAGATAATCTCAAACGTAGGCTCGCCTATTCCACCATAAGTCAGATGTCTTATATCGTTTTGGGAACTATCCTTCTTACACCAAGTAGTGCCATCGGGGGCATGGTCCACATCGCCAATCATGGCTTCATGAAGGCGATTTTATTCCTATGTTCTGGGGTGATCATAAAAGGGGTTAAAAAAAGGAATATAAGTGAGATGCAGGGAATCGGTTATGTGCTTCCCATAACCATGGTCTGTTTCGCAATAGTAACCTTGGGCATGATGGGTTGTCCACCATTGGCGGGATTTATAAGTAAGTGGATGCTTTGTGTGGGAGGATTTGAGGCGGGGAAACCCATTTTCGTTGTGGTTCTGCTCATTAGTTCTCTTCTCTGTGCAGCTTATCTGCTCCCTGTGGTTTTCACCGCCTTTTTCGGCAAAACAAAGGAGGAAATCGAGGCTCTTAAAGAGGCTCATGCTAAGGGAGAGCAAACCCACTTGGAGGAGCCAAGGATTCAACTCGAGACAAAAAGTGTACCCTGGACAATGCTTCTGCCCATATTGATTGGAACATTTTGTGTTGTTATTTTTGGCTTTGGATCTATGATACACTGGCTGGCTTTGCCCTTATCCAAGGTTGCTACTCAGCTTCTTTTAAAGTAAAATTGTAAAGTGAATGCAATCACATGAGGAGGAATGAAAATTACATGATAAAAAGGCTTTTAATTCTAAGTTTGATTTTTATTCTAATCATTAGTTTTTCAGTTCCCGTCCTCGCCGCTGAAAAGCCCGCTACGCATGAAAAGCCTCACGAGGAGGTTCATGCTGAAAGTGAAACCGCAAAGCATGAAGCCGAACATGAAGAGCATCATGGTCCTCCCCCGGTTTATTTCCTTCAATGGGGGCTTCTCCTAATCGTTTTTGGGCTTAGTACTTCCTATGTTCGAAAAATTCGAACTCATGGAAGGTCTCATCACGAGGGTTTAACCCTTGCTTACATTTTAACTTTCTTGATACTTATTTGTTACGCTTTGAATTACCATCCATCAATGCATGCATATCATGAACCACCGGCTGTGGGCTTTCTCAAATTCGGTATCATGATCCTCGCTGGAGCCTTTGTCACAGTTTACGGGATTCTGGGGCGCCATGAGGAACATGAGGAACACGTTCCCTCACATGAAGGGCATGCTTCCCCTCATAAAGGGATACCTTCCCACGATGAGCACACTTCACCGCATGCGCATCATTGAATAGAGTATCTAATCGATGATTTTGGAGGGGATTTGAATTGGGTGTATTTGCTCTACTTGCGATCATAGCCCCCGCGTTGGGGGGAATAGGTGTTTACTATGTCTCGAAGAAAGTTTCCGAGGAGCGAGGATGCACTCTCACGACTATAATCTGCGGAATAACATTTTTCCTGGTGTGCCTGGTTTATCCTACCATTGCCGGAGGAAACGTTGTTGAATGGAGATTCTATCCGCTTCTTCCAGTGACCTTGACAATATACGTTGATTCTCTGGGTTTCCTCTTGGGCTTTATCGCCTCTTTCATGTGGTTTATGGCTTCCCTGTACGCCATGGAATACATGAAACCGGAGCACGCAAAGACCAGATTCAATATTTTCTCCCTTCTGTCCTTATGTGGAATGATGGGCATCGTATTCACCGGTAATCTATTCAGCTTGTACATTTTCTTCGAACTCATGGCTGTCCTCTCTTATATATTGGTCATTCATGAGGAAACCGAAGAAGCCATGAAAGCTGGTCTAAAATATCTATTCATGGGGATAATTGGGGGGCTTGTGTTGCTTCTGGCTATCGTTGCCACACACGCAATTTGTGGGACGACCACACTCACCCAGGCTGGACTGGCTCCTCTTAGGGGAAGTCCCTATTTCACCTGGATTTTTTGGTGCTTCATCCTTGGATTCGCTGTCAAGGCGGGAATGTTTCCCGTTCACGTCTGGCTTCCCGATGCCCATCCCATTGCCCCAACACCTGCTTCTGCTCTCCTTTCGGGGGTCATGATAAAGGCGGGAGCCTATGGAATCATTAGAACCATATATGCCGTCTTCGGTTCACCCGTATTGGCGAATCCAACCACGGGCAAATTCTTGCTTATCTTAGGAATAATCACCATGATTTTGGGTTCTGGATGTGCCATCCTTCAGAAGGAGATAAAGAGGCTTCTCGCATTCTCCTCCATCGCTCAGATTGGCTACGTGATCACCGGGGCAGCTCTTTTGTCGTCCCTGGGCTTAACGGGAGGAGTTTTGCATATCTTCAATCACGCTTTGATGAAGGGGACATTATTCTTATGTGCTGGAGCAATGATATACAAAACCGGTTTGAGGCAATTGAAGGATTTGAAGGGCATAGGTTTTCGCATGCCCCTGACCATTATCTGCTTTACCTTGGCTGCATGTTCGATGATTGGTTTTCCACCATTTTGTGGATTCATCAGTAAATGGGTATTGGCTGAAGGGGCTCTTCAATCTGCATCGATGGGCATCATCAGCAGGGCAGCTGGGATAGCTGTGGTTGGCTTCCTCCTTTTGAGTAGCCTACTCAATGTGGTTTATTACGGACCTATCGTCATAAAAGCTTGGTTTGGAGTTGAACATGGAGGACACAATCCCGGGCATGGACATTCTGGCCATGAAGAACATGTCGAGGTGAAGAGGGAAGATCCAAGTTGGCAGATGCTTGTTCCGATGTTTGCACTTGCTTTGGGGACATTGATCTTCGGCATCTATCCTCAATTCCCTCTGAATTTGGCGAAGGCAGTAGCTCACATTTACTTCGGTCATTAGGTGATATAAAATCCTTGGAAATTGGAGGTTAATTTATGCATCTTGAAGTTTTGGGACCTGTAACTCCTAAGGCGAGCATCATAGCCTTCCTTCCCTTCCTTGCCGTACTCATTCCATTTCTCGGTGCAGTTTTTACTGCGATCTTCAGTAGAAAGACAAAAATTAGAAATGCCACTGTTGTCTCTACAACCATTTTGACCTTCCTCATTGTCCTTTATATGTATCAACCAGTAGTCCAAGGTATCCACATCGGTGAACATATTTACCAGGGCATTGAATGTTCTTTCCCTTCAGGTCTTGGTTTTGGAATAAACTTCGGAGTGGATGCCGTTGGGCTGCTAATAGCCGCAATAACTTCATTCATTTGGGCTCTTTCCTGTATCTACGCCACTTCATATATGAGCGTTGAGCATGCCCAAACGAGATATTTTTTCTTTGTCCTTCTCACCTTGGGAGCAAACCTGGGGGTCCTTTTAACCAAGGATTTCTTCTCCCTATTTCTCTTCTTCGAGCTCATGGCGATCTTCTCGTATGTGCTGGTCATCCACGAGGAGGACGAAAAAGCCATGGCCGCTGGAAGATTGTATCTTTTCATGAGCGTCATCGGGGGATTACTCCTTCTGGGGGGAATAATGATCCTGGCTGCAAGGGCTGGAAAGATAGACATCGTCCCCATGGCTTCCCTCATAGAGAAAACCCTGCCCGGTTATCTGAAATATTTAGTGGCCATCATGATGATCGCGGGCTTTGGGAGCAAAGCCGGGATATTCCTTCTCCATGTCTGGCTTCCTGAAGCTCACCCCATAGCTCCGACACCCGCTTCGGCATTGCTTTCCGGTTTGATGATAAAAGCGGGAGCCTATGGAATCTTGAGAACCGTAAATACTCTATTTGCCCCGGTTGCAACTGCGGCAGTACATAGCAGTACTCACGCCTCACAAGCAAATCAGGCTACCCAAGCTGCTCATGCAGTTCACGGCTGGACCACGCTCACCAACTTGGGTTACGGATTGATATGGGTGGGCATTGTGACCATGTTCTTTGGCGTGGTAAATGCGCTACTTTCTCCGAATTGCAAGAGGATGCTGGCATATCATTCCGTCTCCCAAATGGGATACATCGTGATGGGATTAGGATGTGCCGCATACCTGGGGAAGGACGGAGCCATGGGTCTTGCCGGAGGAGTGTACCACATAGTAAATCACGCCCTGTTTAAAGCGGGACTATTTTTAGCCATAGGCGCGGTATACTTTAGGACTCGTGAACTGGATATGTACAAACTGGGTGGAATGTGGAGGAATATGCCCTTCACTGCTTTGGCATGCTTCATTGCCGCCTGCGGCATCTCTGGAATACCCTTATTCAACGGCTTCGCCTCCAAGACCATACTCCATCACGCGATATTAGAAGCTTATGAGCACTCGGCACATTATTCAGTTTTTCATCGACCGGATATTCTGCTCAAAATCGCCGAGGTATTCTTCGTCCTCACGGCATTCGGTACATTCTGCTCCAACATGAAGATGTGGTCATTCGTGTTTGTCTGGAAGAGACCGGAGAAGTTCAAGGATGTTAAGCCCGAACCCCTATCCATGCGCATAGCCATGCTCGCCATATCTGCGGTAATTTTGTTCATAGGTCTCAAGCCCAATTGGCTGTTAGAGAAGTTCATCGGACCGGCTCTGGCAAACTTCGGTTTTGATCCAGCCTCTCATCCATATCATATATTGTACAATATCCACGCCACTGGATTGAGGTCGACCATTCCACTCCTTTACGATCCCAAAACCTATGCTTTCCTCACAAACCCAGAGGTCGTCCACAATCTTCTGGGATTATCCATCTGCGTCCTTGGTGGAGGAATGTACTTCGTCTTGGGTTATAGATTCGGTTGGTTCCATGTAGATCCTCCCGAGTGGGTTTCTGTTAAATATTGGTACCTAAAGCTTGCTGCGGGCACGGTCTTTCTCGTGTCCAAGCCTTCAATATTC
>DDKQ01000014.1:20997-23356 GCA_002339355.1 Candidatus Subteraquimicrobium carltonvillense
TCAATATTCATTTCCGATGCTGTGGATAAATCCTACTATGCCTTATCAGATGTCTTTCTTCTAACTCCGAAGTTGATAACTAAATACAAGAGAAGATTCCAGGATACCGTGATTCCCGTCATATTTGGTTTGCCTGAGGAGGAAGAGGTCGCTGCAGAGAGAAGAGAACTCCTTGAGAGGTTGGAGGAGAGGAAAATAGCCATGGTTAGAAAAGCGGTGAGGCAAGCCTCTCTTGAGATGATAAAGGCGGAAGCACCCCTTGAGGAGAGGAAAAAGAAACTTGCCCAGGTGAGGGAAGAGGTTGTAAGGGAAGCCGAAGCCATAGCCCAGGCAGAGCTTGATATGTTCAGAGAGGCGATATTGAGGATGGCAGAAGCGGGATTGCCTGCAGTTGAGAGAAGAAAGAGAATCGTGGACATCATGAGGTTGGTCGATGTAATGAGAGAAGCTGGCGCAAAGGTAGCTGAGGCTGAGCTCACCACCGGAGAGAAACTGGAGGAGATGAGAGAGATTATAAAGGAAGCCAGCGTCAAGGTGGCAAAGAAACCCGCGGCGGCGAGTATCGATATAATTGCGGATGTTGTCAGAGAGGTTGCCAGTAAACTGGCTGAGGCGGGTCCCACCGAGGAGGCTTGGGATGTTATGCTGCAGAGAAGTTTATCTGAATATAGGAAATTGGCGGAATCGAAAGTGACCGAGGAGGCAATGGATATAATATTAAAGAAAGTTGTGGCAGAATACAGGCGAGCTCAAGTCGGCTATCGAGCTGTGGAGGAAACACTTTGGCACAAATCGATGGATTGGTTGAGGACGATGTTGCGTATCCTTGCGGAAGCGGTAACTGAGGAAAGAGTTCCCTGGACGGTGGAGAGGTACGTTAGCCAGCGCAAAGTCGCTGAAACGAGAGCGGCTATCCGGGAGTACACTCGGGATATGAGCTTCAATGTTTTGGTAATAGTTTTGATGGTGATGGTATTGGCCATATGTCTCTTTCTGATATAAAAATTTCTCACAATTTCATCTTCCCGCTAATCTTTGGCGTTGATTAAGCCGATAACTAAAATGGATTAAATTTGGGAGGAGTTATAAATGTATACAGAGAAGGAGAAGGTCAGAGTTGTGATATGTACTCCTCTTTACAGGATAGAAGGTGATATGTATATTCTACGGGGGAGCCGCCTCACAGATATCGTAAATGTCAGGACAAAAGATTTTTTCCCCATCACTGATGCCAGGATCCTTCACGCCACTGAGGATAAAGTCTTATATAATTTAAGTTTCGTGGCCGTCAATAGAGAGGATATTATCATGATCTTCCCCCTTGAAGAATCGGGTAAAACCTCAGGCGGCGAAGATAAATAGTCCGTTCACTTCCCCATACGACCCTCTAGCAGCCTCCTTTTATTTTCTGGACAGCTGAACACTTGACCAAACTATTAAAAAACTGTATAGTAGAAAAATATTTTATATAGCCATATAATTTAGAAAAGCTCTGAAAAGCTTTTCGAGAGGAGTGTGATAAATGAAAAAGGGGAGTAAGAAGAACTATCTCCGTGTGCCCATAACCATGCCCGAAGAGATGTTCAGTTACTTGGAGAATTTGAGTCTAAAATCCAAAGTTTCTGGTGGGCGTAAGTTCGCCAATACAGCTATCGTTAGAGCAGCAATAAAAACTCTTATGCAACTGGATATAGATGTTACTGGTGTCAAGGATGAGGATGAGTTAAAAGAGAGAATAATGGAGGCAAAGGCTCAGTACAAGGGTAAAAGGCAAAAATAGATCGGTGCCTTAGTGTAAAATAACCCTTGACCAAAAGCACATCATCATCTATAATTAATTGCAAATTTGCAAATTTTTGCAAGGTGGTCAAGGGAATGCTGAGTGAAGAAAAATTTGAATCTTTGCAGCGTGTTTCCACATTTTTAACAAGACCTCAGGTTGAATTCCTCGATGACCTATCCTGCCAGATGAAATTCAGTGGTGGCTATAAATTACCCAGAACGAAAATCATTCGAGCGGCTCTCTCGGTATTCATGGAGCTGGGAATCGATGTATCGGGGGTGAAAAGCGAAAAAGAATTGGAAGAAAGAATTCGAAGTGGGATTAAAAGAAAGAGACAGGGGGGACAGAAATGCAAAATTGCTGGGATTTAAAGGGATGTCCGGCGAGCCACTACATAAAATGTCCAGCCTATGAGAGGCGAATAGACTGTTGGGAAATTAAGCAGGGTTGTCTATGCCATGTTTATCCCAATTGCGAGTCCTGCCCGATCTTCATTAAACACAAGGAGGAATTACGGGATAAGGAATAAGCGATTGCTTAGGCTAGACATAAATCGCCTACGGTAGAAGCTTTTTT
>DDKQ01000007.1:0-4844 GCA_002339355.1 Candidatus Subteraquimicrobium carltonvillense
TTTCGAATTTCTTCTTTGCCATTGCCTCCTCCTTTTCTCAGTCGGTAGTTATTAGTTCGTAGTTGGGAGCCAATATCTATTTGTTCCCAAACTACCCACTGCTCACTCCCGACTACAGGCTCATTTTAGCTAACTGCTAAGGACCATTCCCCTTGGGCCTTGCCAATGATCTCTCGAGCGATATCTTTGGGAACCTCTTCATAGCACTCAAATTGCATGGTGAAGGTAGCTCGCCCCTGGGTACGGGAGCGGAGATCGGTGGCGTAACCAAACATCTCGCTCAAGGGTACGTGGGCCTTGATGACGCGAGCACCCGCTCTGAGTTCCATGCACTCGATTCGAGCGCGACGGGCATTGAGATCTCCAATCACATCCCCCATATATTCGTCGGAGACTATGATCTCTACCTTCACGATGGGTTCTAAAAGTACGGGATGAGCTCTCTTCATTGCCTCTTTAAAAGCCATAGACCCAGCGATTTTAAAGGCCAATTCGGAGGAATCGACTTCATGATATGAACCATCGTACAAAATAGCCTTCACATCCACCACGGGGTATCCAGCCAGAACACCTGACTCCATCGCTTCTTGGATACCTTTGTCCACAGCTGGGACAAACTCCTTGGGAATGGCCCCTTTAGTGATTGAGTCAATGAACTCATAACCCGCTCCCCGCTCATTTGGCTCCAATTTGATGACCACGTGACCATACTGACCCCGTCCACCAGTCTGCCTGATGTACTTGCCTTCAATGCTGGTGATGGGCTTTCTTATGGTCTCTCGATAAGCAACCTGTGGTCTGCCAACATTGCAACCCACTTTGAATTCCCGAATTAATCTGTCCACAATGACCTCCAAATGGAGCTCCCCCATTCCGGAAATGATTGTCTGCCCCGTTTCTTCATCGACCTTAATACGGAAGGTTGGATCCTCCTCGGCGATTTTGGCCAAGGAAGATGCAAGTTTCTCTTGATCCGCTTTGGTCTTAGGTTCAATGGCTATAGAGATCACCGGCTCCGGAAAGATCATGGATTCGAGAACTATGGGATGATTTTGATCACAGAGGGTGTCTCCCGTAAATGTCCTCTTGAGTCCAACCACCGCTACGATATCGCCAGAACAAACGCTCGATTTCTCCTCACGGCGATTGGCGTGCATCTGGAGAATTCTTCCCACCCGCTCTTTTAAGCCAGTTGTGGAATTCAAAACGTGTGAACCAGCCTGCAAAATACCGGAGTAAACTCTAAGGAAGGTTAACTTTCCTACATAGGGATCAACTTGAACTTTGAAGGCCAGTGCAGCAAATGGCGCCTCGTCAGAAGCGGGTCGGATTTCTTCCCTCATGATACGAGGATTTATGCCCTTGACAGGGGGAATATCCAAAGGAGAGGGGAGGTAATTCACAATCGCGTCAAGAAGAGGCTGAACTCCCTTATTCTTTAAGGAAGCTCCGCACAGAATGGGAGTAATTTTCACTGAAAGGGTTCCATTTCTTAAAGCCTTATTTATCTCTTCTGGAGTAATTTCTTCTCCCTCAAGGTACTTATGAAGGAGTTCGTCATCGTATTCAGCAGCCGTTTCTAAAAGGTATTGACGGTATTCCTCGGCCAAACTCTTAAGATCTGCTGGTATTTCCCTTTCCTCCCAAATCGTACCCAGATCATCCATCCAAACTATGGCCTTCATTTTAATTAAGTCTATTACTCCAGCGAAATTTTCCTCACATCCCATGGGTAGCTGAATGAGTAGGGGGTTAGCACCAATTCTTTTCTTCATCATATCCACAACTTTGAAGAAATCAGCACCCGTTCTATCCATCTTATTTATATAGGTAATGCGAGGTATTCCATACCTGTCCGCCTGTCTCCATACGGTCTCGGATTGGGGCTCAACCCCCCCTACCGCACAGAATATGGCAATGGAACCGTCCAAGACACGCAATGATCTTTCAACCTCCATGGTGAAGTCCACGTGCCCTGGCGTATCAATAATGTTAATCCGATAATCCTTCCAGAAGCAGGTTGTAGCGGCAGAGGTAATGGTGATACCCCGCTCCTGCTCTTGAACCATCCAATCCATAACGGCGGTACCCTCATCGACCTCCCCGATTTTATAGACTCTACCGGTATAGTAGAGTATCCGCTCCGTGGTGGTGGTCTTCCCGGCATCGATATGAGCCATGATTCCAATATTTCTTACTTTGTTTAGTGGAAATCTTTCTGCCATTTTTTTTACCCTCTCTAAGTTGGTAGTTTATAATTGGTAGCTAGGAGTAAATATTCAATTAAACTACAAACTCCCAACTCCCCACTACCAACTGGTGATTACCAGCGATAATGAGCAAAAGCCTTGTTGGCCTCCGCCATCTTGTGCAAGTCTTCCCTCTTCTTTATTGCCGAACCAGTCCCCTTAGCTGCCTCCATGAGTTCAGCCGCCAACCGTTCACACATTGGCTTGCCTTTCCGAAGTTGGGCAAAACCCACAATCCATCTCAATGCCAAAGTAGTTCCTCGTCTTACTGGAACCTCTACTGGAACTTGATAGGTGGCACCACCCACTCTGCGTGGTCTCACTTCCAAAAGGGGTCTAGCACTATCGACTGCTTTTTTTAGTATGGTCAATGGGCTACTACCACTCTTTTCTTTAATTATATCAAAGGCGTCATAGACAATGGACTCTGCAAGACTCTTCTTCCCTTTCCTCAGAACCTGGTTTATGAGCCTGGTTACCAATTCATCGTTATGAACATGATCTGGTTGTACTTCCTTCTTCGGAACCGGTCCTCTTCTTGGCATCTCAACCTCCAGTTCACCTTGTTCATTCACCCTATTAAAAATATCGTTGGCTAGTTAGCCATTTTTATATATAGGGATTAAATCCTAAATTCTAAGCACAAAATCTTAAACAATATCTAAATCCCAAATGACCAAAAACTTATTTTACCTTTTCTATCATGGAACCGAAGGTTTTCACTGTTTTGAGTTTTTAACTTCGGTCATTTGAATTTGTTTAGAGTTTAGAAATTGGTATTTAGAATTTATCATTATTTGGGTGCTTTAGCTCCATATTTGGATCGAGCTTTTCTCCTGTCCTCGACTCCCGCGGTATCAAGGGCTCCCCTTACTATCTTATAGCGTATTCCGGGTAAATCTTTTACCCTTCCCCCACGAATGAGAACAATGGAATGCTCCTGCAAATTATGTCCTATACCAGGCACATAAGAAGTTACCTCCACACCTGAAGTCAATCTCACTCTGGCTACTTTCCTTAAGGCCGAGTTTGGCTTCTTTGGAGTGGTAGTATAAACCCTGGTACAGACCCCCCTCCTTTGAGGGGAACCCATCAAAGCAGGTGTAGTGGTTTTTTTCTTTGTCCTCCCTCTTCCTTTTCTAATGAGCTGATTAATGGTTGGCATCTTTCCCCCTTTTAGTCACTGCTCATGTGACCTAAGTTATATAATCATTTTATGCCCTAGACATAATTTCAGAAAGGTGGCTCAAATCCTAAATCCGAAATCCTAAATCCTATTTCATTTTGTTTTGAACTTTGGATTCCTTCGACTTTGCTCAGGACATGTTTGGTCATTTAATATTGTTTAGAATTTGGTGCTTTGTGCTTAGAATTTAAAACCATTCCTTTGCTTACAAGTTTTGGCAAAAAAGCTTCTGCCGTAGGCGATTTATGTCTAGCCTATAATCATTCTATATCTTCACCCTTGACTCTTTTACTCTTCACCCTTGACTTTTTATTCTTGAATTCACATGAGTACCTGCGTGTCTTCAAAGTCACAGCAGGTTAATATATCATTGTTTCTCGGGATTGTCAACGGGTTCTTCCACTTCTTGCTCGGACGATTCAGCCAAATCGCTTACACCAAAGGCTTCTTCCTGCAACTCTTCAGGGAAACAAATGCTTATGCCACGGTATCGATTCATGCCAGTAGCAGCCGGGATGAGCTTGCCGATGATCACATTTTCCTTGAGACCAAGGAGTGGATCCACCTTCCCAGTAATTGCCGCGTCGGTGAGTACCCTTGTCGTCTCCTGGAAGGATGCCGCGGAGAGGAAACTATCGGTGGCCAGAGATGCCTTGGTTATCCCCAAAAGTACCTGTTTAGCCGTGGCGGGTTTTCCGCCTTCAGCGAGTACCCTTTCATTCTCTTCCTCAAAGATATGACGATCAATCAATTGACCTGGAAGGAGCTCGGTATCTCCTGGATCTATCACTGTGACCCGTCGAAGCACTTGACGGACAATGAGTTCGATGTGCTTATCATTGATCTCCACACCCTGCGATTTGTAGACCTCTTGAATCTCCTGCACCAGGTAAAGTTGGGCGGCCTGAATTCCCTTTACTCTCAAAATGTCGTGAGGATTGAGGGAGCCCTCCGTTAATTGATCTCCGGCCCTTATCTTATCGCCATTGGCAACCTTAAGACGTGCTCTCCTCGAAACTTGGTACATCTTTTCCTTACCATCTTTAGTGTGTATGATTATCTTCCTATGCTTACCAGTTTCTTTAATCT
Source organism: Candidatus Subteraquimicrobium carltonvillense (assembly GCA_002339355.1). Taxonomy (GTDB): domain Bacteria; phylum Actinomycetota; class Aquicultoria; order Subteraquimicrobiales; family Subteraquimicrobiaceae; genus Subteraquimicrobium; species Subteraquimicrobium carltonvillense. The sequence continues at coordinate 4,525 of DDKQ01000007.1, forward strand.
CGATTATCCCACTTACCTCAGCGATCTGTGCTTGTCCTTTAGGTTTTCGGGCTTCAAAGAGCTCAACGACACGTGGGAGACCATGGGTAATATCCTCTCCGGCTACACCACCGGTATGGAAGGTACGCATGGTGAGCTGGGTTCCGGGCTCGCCAATGGACTGAGCGGCAATTATCCCTACAGCTTCCCCGATATCAACCATCTTCCGATGGGCTAAGCTCCATCCATAACAGAGACGACAGACTCCATATTTCGATCTGCAAGTCATCACCGATCTGGTCATGACGCTCTGGATACCAGCATCTATGAATTTTTGAACA
>DDKQ01000007.1:5244-16281 GCA_002339355.1 Candidatus Subteraquimicrobium carltonvillense
ATTGATTCGAGAGCCACTCTTCCCACAAGGCTGTGGTTGAGTTCTCCCTCCTCATTGAGGACGCTCACCGGGATTCCTTCCTTAGTCTTGCAGTCCCCTTCTCTTACTATGATCTCCTGGGCAACATCCACCAACCTGCGGGTGAGATATCCAGAGTCTGCGGTTCTTAAGGCAGTATCGGCCAATCCCTTTCGAGCACCATGGGTGGAGATGAAGTACTCTAATACCGTTAGACCCTCACGGAAATTGGTCTTAATGGGTCTGTCGATGATATCTCCTCTGGGATTGGCAACCAGACCTCGCATTCCAGCCAGCTGCCTTATTTGTTTTATATTCCCTCGAGCTCCGGAAGTTGCCATCATATAAATGGGATTGAACTTGCTGAAGTTCTTCTCCATGGCTTCTGTGACATCATCCGTAGCCTTGGTCCAAATATCGACTATCCTCTGGTGGCGTTCATCCTTGGTAATGAGCCCTCTCCTATATTGTCTTTCGATTTTCTCCACCGCTTCCTCGGGAGCATCCAAGATTTTCCGCTTTTCTTCGGGAACCTGAATGTCGTCGATACCGATGGTGACTCCAGCCCTTGTGGCATGGTAGAATCCCAAAGCCTTGATGCTGTCCAGGATTTCAGCCGTCTTCACCGTATCGTATATCTCGCAGCATCTCTCGACTATATCGGCCAACTCTTTCTTGCCAATCTCACAATTTACAAAGGGATAATCATCGGGAAGAGCATCATTAAAAATGATTCTCCCCACCGTGGTATCGATGAGTTGACCATTCATATGAAGCTTAACCTTGGCATGGAGATCCACAGCACCATGTTCGTAAGCAAAGATAGCCTCTTCAGTGCCATTGAATATCTTGCCCTCACCCTTACAGCCATCTTCCTCGGCAGTGAGGTAGTAACAACCGAGGACCATATCCTGAGTTGGAGTAGCTAGAGGTCTACCGTGAGCCGGAGAAAGGATATTATTTGTGGAAAGCATCAGGATTCTCGCTTCGGCCTGGGCTTCCGCAGATAACGGTAGGTGCACCGCCATCTGATCGCCATCGAAGTCTGCGTTGAAAGCCGTACACACGAGCGGGTGGATTTGAATGGCCTTGCCTTCAATGAGAATGGGTTCAAAGGCTTGTATACCCAATCTATGAAGCGTTGGAGCTCGATTAAGAAGCACGGGATGGTCCCCTATTACCTCTTCCAATACATCCCAGACCATGGATTTGGCCCTTTCCACCATACGCTTGGCGCTCTTGATATTCTGAGCGTGACCCAAATCCACCAATCTCTTCATAACAAAGGGTTTGAACAACTCTAAGGCCATTACCTTAGGAAGTCCACATTGATGAATCTTCAATTCGGGGCCAATGACTATAACCGATCTCCCGGAGTAGTCCACCCTCTTACCCAAGAGATTTTGACGGAATCTTCCCTGCTTCCCCTTGAGCATATCGCTCAAGGACTTCAGGGGTCTATTCCCGGGACCAGTAACCGGACGACCTCTTCTGCCATTGTCAAACAGGGCATCAACAGCTTCTTGTAACATCCGCTTTTCATTGTTGACTATGATCTCAGGTGCTCCGAGATCAAGCAAGCGCTTCAATCTGTTATTGCGGTTTATAACCCTTCGATAAAGGTCATTCAGATCGGAGGTGGCAAATCTTCCACCATCAAGCTGAACCATAGGTCGAAGGTCTGGGGGAATGACCGGGATGGCTTCCAGAATCATCCAATCGGGTTTATTCCCTGAATTTTTGAGGGCAGCTACCACCTTCAACCGCTTTATGGCACGATTTCTTTTCTGTCCACGGGATTTCTTTATGGTCTTCCTGAGCAGCTTGGCTTCCTGGTCTAAATCCAAATTCGCTAAAAGTTCTTTGATGGCTTCCGCTCCCATACCTCCATGGAAGTATTCTCCATACCGATCCCTCAAATCTCTGAAGAGCTGTTCATCGGAGATCAGTTGCTTGCATTCCAGATTCTCAAAGGTTTCAGAGACATGATTTAACCATTGAATTTTCTGTGCCACTTCATTTTGAAGCTCCTTGATTTCATGCTCGGTTTGGCTTTCGAGCTTCCTGATCTCAACCTCGAGAGAAGGATTGGCGCTGACCTCAACGACTTCCCCTTCCTCCGGCTCTATTTCTCCTTTTAGGATCTTTATCTTCCTTTCCTTCCCAGCTTCCAATCGCTTGATTTCCTTATCCAGTTCATGCTTAAGTTCCTCTATCTCCTTTTCAAGCTCCTCTTTTAATATCGGTAAATCCTGCTCTCTGCGCTTCTCATCGATATAGGTAATGATGTGAGAGGCGAAATAGAGCACCTTCTCTAGATCCTTGGGACTGATATCCAGTAGATATCCCATGCGAGAGGGAACGCCTTTAACGTACCAGATGTGGGAGACCGGAGCGGCGAGTTCGATGTGCCCCATGCGCTCCCTTCTCACTTTGGCTCTGGTGACCTCAACACCGCAACGTTCGCAAATAATCCCCTTGAAGCGGATCCTCTTGTATTTGCCGCAATAACATTCCCAATCTCGGGTGGGGCCAAAGATCTTTTCGCAGAAGAGTCCGTCCTTCTCCGGTTTCAGCGTCCTATAATTTATGGTCTCCGGTTTTTTGACCTCTCCATTGGACCAGGATCTGATTTGCTCGGGAGAAGCCAGTCCAATTTTGAGTGCATCAAAATCATTTACCTCTAACAAAGGGTATACCTCCCTGATCTCCTGTCTGCCCGTCCGGCAGGCACGGTCCTATGAACTCGTCGGAGATTCCTTCTTGGATTCGGATGTCGATTCTAAGGTCCTTAAAGATTCCTCAGCTTCGGGCTCGGGCTCACCACGTAGGTCGATTCCCAGCTCCTCAGCGGTCTTGAAGACATCCTCCTCCTTCTCTTTGAGTTCGATTTCCTCGCCTTCATCCGAAAGCACTTCGACATTGAGAGCCAAACTTTGCATCTCCTTGACCAAAACCTTGAAGGATTCCGGAATCCCGGGCTCTGGGATATTTTCTCCCTTGACGATCGCTTCGTAGGTTTTGACTCTACCCAATACGTCGTCGGACTTCACGGTGAGGAGTTCCTGGAGCGTATAGGACGCTCCATAAGCTTCTAATGCCCATACCTCCATCTCCCCAAAACGTTGGCCCCCAAACTGTGCCTTTCCACCAAGGGGTTGCTGGGTGACCAAGGAGTAAGGACCGGAGGATCGAGCATGTATCTTATCATCAACCAGATGTAATAATTTCATCATGTAAATGTAGCCTACGGTTATGGGTTGGTTGAAGGGTTCCCCGGTTTTTCCACTGTAGAGTATGGTCTTTCCGAATTCGGGAAGCCCAGCTTTGCACAGAGCCTCTTTGATTTCCTTCTCATCCGCACCATCGAAGACGGGGGAGATCACAAAGACCGGTCCGTTTGTGGGTTCACCGTTATCGCTCCAGCCCACCTTCGCAGCCCAACCGAGATGAGCCTCCAATATCTGACCGATGTTCATTCGGGAGGGGACCCCGAGAGGATTGAGGACGATGTCCACGGGAGTCCCATCCTCTAGGAAAGGCATATCCTCCTCGGGTACGATCTTCGATATAACACCCTTATTCCCGTGCCTTCCCGCGAGCTTATCTCCCTCAGCTATCTTCCTCCTCTGGGCAACGTAAACCCTAACTAACTGGTTCACCCCTGGAGGAAGCTCGTCCCCCGCATCTCTGGAGAAGAGCTTCACATCTATTACCCTTCCACCTTCTCCGTGAGGAACCTTGAGCGAAGTATCCCTAACCTCCCTAGCTTTCTCACCGAAAATTGCTCTCAAGAGGCGCTCTTCCGCGGTGAGCTCCGTTTCGCCCTTTGGAGTAACCTTTCCTACCAGAATATCTCCGGGACAAACCTCCGCTCCAATGCGAATAACGCCCCTTTCATCAAGATCCTTAAGAACTTCTTCTCCCACATTTGGAATGTCTCTGGTTATCTCCTCTGGACCCAATTTAGTGTCGCGAGCATCCACCTCGTATTCTTCGATGTGAATAGAGGTGAGGATATCCTCCTTCATCAACCTCTCGCTGATGATGATGGCATCCTCATAGTTATAACCCTCCCAAGGCATAAAGGCGACCAAAAGATTGTGACCCAGCGCGAGTTCTCCCCCATCAGTGCAGGGCCCATCGGCGAGAACCTGTCCCGCCTTTACATAATCGCCCTCATTTACAATGGGTTTATGATTTATGCAAGTTCCCTGGTTTGATCTTCTAAACTTCTGGAGCTTATACAGGTCTAAGCTTCCATCCTCGACCTCAATCTCGACATAATCGGCACATGCGGTTTTTACCCTCCCATCCCTCTTAGCCAGGACGATCTCACCAGTGTCTCTCACCGCTCGATGTTCCATACCCGTCCCCACCAGGGGAGCTTCCGTACGGATTAGGGGAACCGCTTGCCGCTGCATGTTCGCTCCCATCAATGCTCTATTGGCATCATCATGTTCAAGGAAGGGAATGAGAGCAGCAGCAACGCTTACGATCTGCTTTGGTGAAACATCCATGAAGTCCACTCTCTCAGGTTCGACCGTCTCAACCTCCTCCCCAATCCGTGCCAAGATCTTATCCTGTAGGAATTTACCAGTCTTTTTATCATAAAGTGCATTTGCTTGAGCGATGACATATTTATATTCCTCGTCTGCGGTGAGGTAAACAATTTCATTTGTTACCTTACCCTTTACAACCTTCCGATAGGGAGTTTCTATGAAGCCGAATTCGTTAACTCGCGCATAAGTTGAAAGAGAACCTATGAGACCAATGTTTGGACCCTCAGGAGTCTCTATGGGGCACATCCTTCCATAATGGGAGGGGTGGACATCTCTTACCTCAAAGCCGGCTCGCTCTCGGGAAAGTCCTCCTGGACCAAGGGCAGAGAGACGTCTCTTATGAGTCAAACCAGCCAGGGGATTAGTTTGATCCATAAATTGGGAGAGCTGGCTGCTACCGAAGAATTCCTTGAGGGAAGCGACGATGGGTCGAATATTGATCAGAGTTTGAGGTGTTATTGTCTCTACATCTTGGGTGGTCATTCGCTCTCGAACAACCCTTTCCATTCTAGCCAAACCGATGCGGAATTGATTCTGGATGAGCTCTCCCACATGACGTACCCGACGATTTCCAAAGTGATCAATATCATCCGTTTCCCCTACGCCATCGTAATGAAGACGAATGAGATACCTCACTGTCTCCAGGATATCCTCTTTGGTGAGAACCGTAACATCCAAGGGGATATCCAATCCCAGCTTCTTATTGAGCTTATACCGACCAACCCTTGCCAAATCATATCTGTGGGGATTGAAGAAAAGAGTCTCGATGAAAGTTTTGGCGCTTTCAATGGTTGGTGGCTCACCGGGTCTCAATCTCTTGTAAATTTCAACCAAGGCTTGCTGCTGAGAATCGGTGAAATCCCTTTCCAAAGTCTTCTTGATTGGCATGACTCTATTGAAAAGCTTCAAGAGATCGTTGTTCTCCCCAAGACCCAGAGCCTTCAAAAGGATGGTAATGGGTATCTTTCGCTTGCGGTCAATCCGTACCGCAATTACATCTCGCTTATCGATCTCCAATTCGAGCCAAGCACCACGACTGGGAATAATCTTGCAAGTATGGTAGACTCTGTCACTCTGCTTGTCGATTTCGCGAGCGAAATATAAACCTGGAGATCGCACAAGCTGACTGACAACAACCCTCTCCGTACCATTGATAACAAAGGTCCCTTTCCCAGTCATGAGTGGGAAATCTCCCATGAAGACCTGCTGTTCCCTTATCTCCCCCGTTTCTTTATTTATGAGACGAGCGGTGACGAATAAGGGTGCGGAGTAAGTCATGTCCTTCTCTTTGCATTCACTGACGAAATACTTCGGCTTACCAAATTCGTAAGAGCCGAATTCTATGGCAAGATTGCCGGTGAAATCTTCAATAGGGGAGATGTCTCGAAAAGCTTCGGCTAATCCTTTCTGGAGTAACCAATCAAAAGATTCACGCTGAATGGCAATGAGGTTAGGTACTTCGAGGATTTCCGGAATTTTGGCAAAACTTCTTCTCTCTCTCTTGTTGGAGTTGGATTTCAAGGTAATTACACACTCCCTAAGGGTGTCGTGGAAATATGTGACAAAAACTTAAAATATCACTTTTAAAAATATTTGTCAAGAAATTTTTTTCTAATAAAATTATATCACAAAAACAGCTGACCCCAAGAGACAAGGGGTCAACATCTAGGCTCACATGCACTTCACCACAAATTTAAAATGCAAAGATCAATTGGACTATTAACGAGTCAGGTTTACATTTTATACATTCGAGGGAGGGGTAAGTGCTTAAGAAAACCTGCCCGTACGGGGCGGCGGCCGGAGTATGACTTTGGTTAAATTGAAACCAGGCCGACCGCGTGGGCTCACGAGGACTTCACCCCGACCATAGTGCTAACCCATCTTGTTAATAATACAGACAATTTTCAATTTTAATTATTTGACCTCGACTGCTGCTCCCGCTTCCTCAAGTTCAGCTTTGATTTTTTCGGCTTCCTCCTTTGGGATACCCTCTTTCACAGGCTTTGGGGCTTCGTCAACCAACGCCTTTGCTTCTTTCAAACCAAGACCAGTGATGCTTCGAACGACCTTTATAACCTGGATCTTCTTTTCTCCCGGACATTGGAGTATGACATCAAATTTCGTCTTTTCCTCAGCTGGTGCCGCTTCCGCTGCAGGAGCTCCCACCGGAGCAGCAGCGACAGGCGCAGCAGCAGTAACCCCAAAGGTCTCCTCAAGAGCCTTTACCAGCTCGGAGAGCTCGATGACGGTCATACCCTTTATGGCTTCCAAAATATCTTCCTTGGTTAACTTCGTCTCTTTCTTCGCTTCCTTGGTCTCCCTCTTAGCTTTGGTCTTGGTCTCCGATTTCGCTTCCGATTTCGCTGCTGATTTTGCTTCTTTCGCCAATTTCTTTCACCTCCCAATCTTCCAGGGGATTCAAATAATATTTGTTTGCTTGTTTGCTGTTTGCTTGTAGCTGGTTTGCTTATTAACCGGGCCAACGAGCTTACTAGCCAACGTTTTAGCTTTTCTGCTGCGCCAGGGCATTCAAGGTCATAACGAGTCCTCTAACAGGTGCATTGAGGGAATTCACCAAACCATAAAGGGTCAATTGGAGAGAGCTCAATAATTTCACCACAAGTTCTTCCTTCGATGGTAAAAGAGCTAAGGCTTTAACCCGAATGGCGTCGATTACTTCACCATTTAAAACTCCGCCTTTGATTTTGAGAGTTTCATGCTCTCTGGAGAAATCCAAAAGGATTCTTGCTGGAGAGATCGGTTCCTCAAAGCCAAAAGCGAGAGCTGTGGGCCCTTCAAGATATTTTTCCAATTCCCCTAAATTGGACTCACTAGCTGCTATTCGAATGAGCGTATTTTTAACAACCCTATATTCAATCCCCTGTTCCTGCAAGCGCTTACGCAATTCGGAGAGTTCATGAACGTTGAGACCCTTAAAATCGGTCAAAACTATCCCCACGGCCCGCTGTAACTTTTCTTTGATCTCTTCAACAAATCTCTTCTTCTCAGGTCGAACCATATTACCCCCTAAAATCGATCAAGAGTCAAAAGTCAAGGGTCAAGGGTCAAAAAGAGGAAAATCAAAAATTCCTTGACTCTTGACTAGCGAGTAAAACGAGCGGTTGACTTTTGACTTCAATGAAAAGACCTCCGTAGATTAGAGGTCTCCAATGTAGAAACTCATAAGACCTCGGTAGGCATAATTAAGCCTTCAAGGCACCTACTGTCTACGGTCTTCCCTGGCCGGGCAGGCAAAAGCATATTTAATTGAGATGAGACATTATTCCCGCCCTCATTCTGAGGCTGTCAGGCCGAAGAATCTCAATCGTAATGAGATCCTTCGTCCCCTTCGACAGGCTCAGGGTCCTCAGGATGAAGGTGGAATTTATGACCCGCCTTCATTTAATTAGAGAAAAAGATATTCGACTGAAAACTTACCAAAACTATCTTTGGGAGTCAAGTCTTGTTGAATATACCAGTTCTTAGAAGCCATTCCTATATCCCAGTTCGGCTAAATTTTTTACTGGTATCTGCGCTACAGGCGACCCATTATACCGCCTCTTCCTCCAGCAAGTCTCTAGTCTTGCTTGGATCAACTTTTATTCCCGGTCCCATTGTTGAGGTAATGGTGATGCTCTTTAAATACTTTCCTTTAGCTGAAACCGGCTTCTCTTTAAGGATATCCTCAAGAAGAGTGGCATAATTCTCAATTAATTCCTTTTCCGTGAAGGAAATTTTTCCAATAGGAGCATGAATTACGCCAAATTTATCGATTTTATAGGCGATCTTTCCGGCCTTAATCTCCTGGACCACTTTCCCAATATCGAAAGTTACCGTACCCACCTTTGGGTTGGGCATAAGTCCACGGGGACCGAGTATCCTACCCAATTTGCCAATTTTACCCATCATATCCGGTGTGGCAACAGCGACATCAAAGTCGAGCCACCCCTTCTGAATTTTCTCTATAAGCTCAGTGCCTCCCACATAATCCGCTCCTGCTTCCTCCGCCTCCCTTGCTTTTTCACCTTGAGCAAAAATGAGTACTCGAACGGTTTTCCCCGTACCATGTGGTAGAACCACTGTACCTCGGACTTGCTGATCGGCTTGACGAGGATCAACCCCCAACCTGATGTGAACCTCGGCGGTCTCGTCGAAACGCGCAGTCGCGTTTTCCTTCAACAATCTAATCGCTAGCAGCGGTGTGTATAACCTACTTCTATCGATTTTTTTCAAAGCTTCCTGGTACTTCTTCCCTCTTTTCAATTTTTCCTCCTCGATATATCAGCATCCAAAGTGAGACGTCTCAAAAATTTACCTTCGCCTACTAGTCCTTAATTTCAATGCCCATGCTTTTTGCGGTGCCCTCTATTATCTTCATGGCTGCTTCTATGCTATTTGCATTTAGATCTGACATTTTGAGTTGAGCGATCTCTCTGATTTTTTCCTTGGAGATCGTGGCCACCTTCTGCCGACTAGCTTCACTCGAGCCCGCTTCTATCCCTGCAGCCTGCTTGAGGAGAACGGAAGCTGGAGGCGTCTTGGTGACGAAGGAGAATGACCTATCCTCGTATATGGTTATCTCCACGGGTATGATCGTACCAGTTTGAGACGCGGTTTGAGTATTATAAGCCTTGCAAAATTCCATTATATTGACGCCATATTGCCCTAAAGCCGGTCCAACTGGTGGAGCCGGATTGGCTTGCCCTGCCGGAATCTGGAGTTTTACTACCCCTACTACCTTCTTAGCCATGAACAGTCCCTCCGAAACTATCAACTAAATGTATTAATCGCAGACATTGGCTACCTCTTACATGGTTTACCGTTCACAGTTCACAGTAATTATATCTAGATTAAGCTCATATTTTTGGGGACGGGGTATCCTGGAGAGTGCATCTTAAGAGAACCGTTAAACCCGTACGGGAACAGCGGCGGCACCCGTACGGGTCGCCCTGAGAGAGCCGCAGCCCGTACGGGCAGCAGCTAGCACTCGGAGGGATGCCCCAAACAATATAAGTATTACCAATGTGCATAACATTACATCTAAAGCTTGGCGACCTGATCGAAGGTGAGCTCAACGGGAGTCTCCCGGCCGAAAATATTGACCAAAACTTTGAGTTTGCTTTGATCGAGATTGATCTCGGCTATGGTGCCCGTGAAGTCTGCAAGAGGACCCGAGATAACTTTCACCGTTTGACCCTCCACGAACTCGGTTTTTGGCTTTGGTTTCTCCGTTTTGATTCTGTGGAGAATCCTTTCCACTTCTTCATCTGAGAGGGGAGTGGGGCGAGCACTTGTACCAACAAAGCTAGTTACCCCGGGAGTATTTCGAACAACGTACCAGGAATCATCATCCAATTCCATTTGTACGAGGAGATAACCTGGGAAAACCCTTTTCGGAGAAACAACCTTCTTCCCACTCTTTATTTCCATGATATCCTCGGTGGGGATGACCACCTGGTAGATTTTATCCTTCATGTCCATGGATTCAATGCGGCGTTCCAGGTTAGTCTTGACCTTATTTTCATAACCAGAATATGTGTGAACGACATACCACTTTTTTGCCATAGCTTTAATCTGTCGCAGAATCTACACCTCCTAAAGAAGCTTGAGCGAAATTAATTTTATTAATTGTGCAAAGAAAAAATCAAGACATCCTATTAACAAAACAAAAAATAGAACAGCGACCAAAACTACGATTGTCGAGGAAATAATCTCCTTGCGGGAAGGCCATATGACTTTCTTTAGCTCGGATTTTGCTTCCTTTAAATATTTAAAGAGTCTCTTGACTATTCCTTTTTTCTCTGCCAAAGGTTCAACCTCTTAAATGGCTTGCGTCATTAGAACCAGCAATGTACCAAATTCGCTTCGATAAAAAGGATCGAACCCCCCAACCGCTTCGCCACGCTCACTCCGTTCGCTGTACCCCAAAAGCTTGCCCGAATGGGCAAACCCCCTTGAGGTTGGGGCCCCCACTGGCTTCCTTCCGTCGTGCAAGTGAGACCACAACGTTTGAAGTTGCAGGCCTGGAGGGACTCGAACCCCCAACCTCCGGATTTGGAGTCCGGCGCTCTATCCAGTTAGAGCTACAGGCCTTCTCAACAACCAAAAATAGTATAACTTAGCGTGTTTCTTTGTGTAAAGTGTGCTGGTGACACCACTTGCAATATTTCCTTAAGCTTAATCTATCCGGATTGCTCTGCTTATTTTTGGTTGTCGTATAATTCCTTCGCTTGCACTTAGTACAAGCTAAAATAACTAATTGTCTCATTCTAACCACCTAATATAATGATTACACAGATTTTATTAGACATCCTGAATTTTGTACAAAGCGAGTTTTAAAATTATCACTTCCTTTATCTGGTGTCAATAAATAAAGGAGGGAGAATTGCCCCCTCCTTTCATTTTTGGTAATTGGGTGCTAGGTTGTTGGATTTACCCATCAACCTATTTAGGCCAA
>DDKQ01000003.1:0-6533 GCA_002339355.1 Candidatus Subteraquimicrobium carltonvillense
CTAACTCCGTTAGATAGGAGACCCTTATAAAAGAGAGGTTGATGGAAATGAGTTTAATTGAAAAGATTAGGGACTTGGCGGTTGACATCTATGATGAACTTGGAAGCGGATATGATGAAGCGAGCTGGGGGCGAAGGGGACTCCGGAAAAACCAGAAATAAGAGAGGTCACTTTGGAATAATTTTGTTAGTCTTCGAGTTAGCTCAGCAGATGTATGTTGCCAATCCTCACTCTTTTAAGTCCCGCTTCCAGGGCTACTTCTCGACACTCAAGCGCTTGTTTCCTCGAGGTTGTGGGCATATCCATCATCTGAAAGCAGGGGTAAAAAGCTAGAAGCGAGTAGGGGATGTTGGTGTCCAAATCGGCGATAAACTTGGCGATGTTAAAGACCTCTTGGGCATCGATGTAGCCGGGTACGAGCAAAGTGCTTGCGACGAGGAATGGCGACTCAGGTCTTTTGGCGATGAATTGGGCGAGCATCTCGAAGTTCTGCAGGGTTTGGCGATTGGTTATCCCCGTCAGGGCGATATTCAAATTTTCATCCCAGGTTTTCAGGTCGAACTTAATGCATCCCCCCGAATTCAGGGAGAGTTCGGCCATTTTTCTTGCCAGGGATGGATTCATGGTCCCATTGGTTTCCCAGCATATCCTCAAGATTCTGTCCTCGTTTTGTTTCAGGACGATCTTTGAGGCTTTGATGGCGAAGGGCAGTTGAGGTGTGGGATCCCCACCGAAGTAGCAGATGCAGGAGGTTTTGTCATCCACACAATCGGCGAGCTCTTGAGCGGTCATAATTGGGGATAGAGTTCGGGTCATCTCCCGATAGTGCCAGTTTTGGCAGAAGAGACAATCGAAGGAGCAAGCCCCGAGGAAAACGGCGAGGTTCTTATAGCCGTATTCTACCCCCGGCGAGTAAGAATATTTGGGATAGCCACATTCGCTTCCTCCTGGGCAGACCCAGTCGGCAACGCAATTAGTGGGGAGGGGATCGAAATACCAACTTACTATACCTTTCGAGGGTGTTCCTCCAAGGTGAACGAGTCTGCCCTTTCGATTGGTTTGCAATCCGCAGAAACCCTTTTGCTCCTCTCCAATCATGCATTGATTGACGCATATGGTGCACTTTACTCCATTGGGATCCTTCGGGGGAGAGGCGGGGAGGTCGAATTTTCCCTTGCTTTTTGCGTGTGCTTTCTCGATATAGACCTTTGCTTCGTGGGGTTTTTCTCGGAGGCAGCTACCGCAAACTCCTAGCTCTTTGGATATAAGCTCGGAAGTCTCGCTGCAGAAGTTACATTTGACCTCGCTCACGGTGTGCCACAGGACATATCGAACCATTTCTATCGCCTTCAAAATCCGGGACCACCAATTTGTTGCACATCAATGAGGTACCAGTTCCCTTTTGGAATTTTTGCAAAGTAGGCACTAAATACGTTGAGCCAGAGTTTTCCCTCGTAATAAACTTGATACACAAGATAAGCATAATTACCTTTCACTTTGATGGAGTGAGCTTTTATATAAGACTCTGGAAGATAACCTTGCAAAGTCATAAGAGCGCTGATAATAGAGAGCCTCGTTTTAGAGCCAATTTTTGGAGAAATAACTATTTTCCCATCAACGGGAGCCATCACTAACTCATTAGCTTCCATGTAAGCGCTTCCCAAATGAATGGGTGTTTTAAAGCTGGCATCTATGAGTTCGCGCGGTATTTCCGGATGCTCGGCAATAAGACGTTCAAACTCTGGAACTTCCGGCTCCTCATGTGGGTAAACGGCATCAATTATTACGACTCCGCTGGGATCAACTACGACGAATTCAAACTCCTCATAGCCGGGCGAAGGTCTATCCAGTGGACGTGTTCTGTATTCTATTTTGTAATATTTTCCATCTTCACTAGTAAGAATCCAGAAAATGAGCTTTTCCCTCGCCAAGTTATGAGTCAATATATGGAGTTCGATACTTCTCAGAAATTCATTTCCAGGTCTCGGATAAAGACCCGGGATGAACTTCTCATCAAAGCTGGCAAAAATTTCCTTTGGAACGTCCTTAAATTCAGCTATGATCTCATCTACCCTAGTGTTTACGGAGGCCTCCGATTCATAGAAGTTCTCACTGAAGTACATGAGTATCCACTTTCCGGGTTTTCTTTTGAGAAGGGCTACATACCTCTGTACGGGGTCATAACCTTTTTTGTATTCATCGAGGACGGTAAAGCAATATTTTTCCTTGGCCTTCATGTCCCAAACGAAGAATTTAAGACCGGGATAGTATTTAAGGTCGGTGTGGAGGATGATATTTCTTCCCGATTTAAGACCAGCCCTTACGGCATCAAGTACTTCTTTTCTTTCAGCACTTTTGTAGGGGAAGGTTGTGAGTTTTTCCCAGTAATCCTTCTTCTTTGGAGTGGTTTTTATCTCCTCATCTTCGGCTCCCACGAGGAAGATCGTTTCACGCTTTGCCTTTTCCTTGGCTATTCTCTCTCTTTCCTCTTTTGCGCTTTTGAGGTAAAAGTAAACGGCAAAGGAAGTGGTGGCGACAAGAAGAAGGGAAAGAACAACAGCAGCTATAATTAAAAGTTGCTTTTTCTTTTTCATCTCCAATCAATCCCTTAGAAACATCATCAATAAAAATCCATTTTTTGTCAATGAAACGGCAATACTTACGATGTGGGCAGATTTGTTTTACTTTTATTTAATGAGAAAATATAATTTAATTGTGGATTGTGTATAACCCAAGGATTGCTCCAAGGATAAACCTTGGAGTTTATTTTAACTGTTAGCCTAATTCATTGGGGTTTTCATAAGATGCAAAGTGATGTGAATGTCCTCAAAAATTTGAATCCCGTTCAGCGGGATGCGGTCACTCATGGTGGAGGCTCCTTACTCATTCTGGCGGGAGCCGGCAGCGGCAAGACGATGGTTTTAACCCACAGGGTTGCCTATTTGATAAAGAAGAAAGGGGTAAATCCGTATCGCATTCTAGCGATTACCTTCACCAATAAGGCTGCTCAAGAGATGAAGGACCGCATCCGCGTTCTCATTGGCAAAATCAGTGAGGATATGTGGATATGCACCTTCCATGCCGCCTGTGCCCGAATCTTAAGGAGAGAAATTCATTATCTGGGTTTCAAGAGGAATTTCATCATCTATGACGAAGGCGACCGACTCCGTCTCGTCTCCCAGTGCCTCAAGGATCTAAATCTCGATACCAAGCGCTATCCACCATCATCCATTCAGACGGCGATTTCCCTGGCTAAGGATGAGCTCATTGACGCCGATACCTTCGCCTCTCGGGCTCAAACTCATTATGAAAGAATCGTTGCCGAAGTGTATAAGTTGTACCAAGAGCGTTTGTATCAGAATAATGCTCTGGACTTCGATGATCTGATTATGGTCACCGTGAGCCTGTTCACCCTCTTTCCTGCAGTGCTGGAAAAGTATCAGAACAAGTTCCAATATATCTTGATCGATGAATATCAGGATACGAATCACGCCCAGTATCGCTTGGTTAACCTCCTGGCTGCCAAGCACCGCAACCTCTGCGTCGTTGGCGACGACGATCAATGTTTACCTGAGGGTACTTTAATTTCTACCCCTGAAGGGCAAAAACCAGTACAGCAACTGAATGGTGGAAGCCCGATAATCGCCGCTTCGGGTTGGGCAGAGACGACTGTAACTGAGGTGGAGAGAACGAGGTGTCGCGAGTACAATGGACCAGTCATTAAGATTCAAACTAAAACTGGTTTAAGAATAAGAGCAACTCCCAATCATATTTTCTTTGCCAAATTAAATGCACAACCTAAGCTTTATTATGTTTACCTTATGTATCGAGGTGATTTGGGCTTTCGTATTGGAATTACTCAAGGTGTGCGCAGTCGAAGACAATCGGATCAGATTGTTTGTGGCCTCAAAATTCGAACCAACCAAGAGCAAGCGGACAAGATCTGGATATTGCGAACCTGTACAGCATATGAGGAAGCCATCTTTTATGAACAGCTTTTCGCCGCTAAATATGGAATTCCAACGATGATTTTCCATAACAGAGCGAGAAAAGTGAGAGAGATAGATACTCGAACTCGAGCCAAGAGGTTAATGGAGGACCTCATGTTATTCGAGGAATATCCTCATTATCTTCCAAAGGCGGTGATAAGGGGAAACTCAACTCGAAAGGTAGTTAATTTAATGATGTTCGGCGACAGCCGTCCTCACATCGTTCGACCTTGGCATGAACATAGAATTAGTTTAAATACATCGGACGAGGATCTTCGATTAAAAGTTGCTGTGGAGTTTAAAACCCGCCCTGGTCGGAAAGATACTTGGAGAGTGGAAACTTCTCGCAAGGACTATGATGAAGCGGAAAGATTTGCCAGAAGATTAGCGAGTTTCGATACAATTGATATCATCAAGCGCGCTCGCCTAACTTCTCATGGTGCGTTCCATTACCAACCCGCTAGCCATCTGCGCCCAGGAATGAGTATTCCCATTTGTAGAAATGGAGTCATAACCGAGGACATTATCACGGATATACAAGTTGAAGAGTACCATGGTAAGGTCTATGACTTAAGCATCAAAGATTTACGCAATTACGTTGCTAATGGTGTTGTGGTGCACAATTCCATATACGGGTTCAGAGGAGCGGACTTCAGAAACATATTGAGGTTTGAGGAAGACTATCCGGATGCGAAGGTGGTCACACTGGAGCAAAATTACCGCTCTACACAGATCATTCTAGAAGCGGCAAACTACGTGATCAGAAATAACAGGGGAAGAAAACCCAAGACTCTGTGGACCACCAATGCCAAGGGAGAGGCAATTTCCAGATACCAAGCTGAAAATGAGCACGATGAGGCGGCATATGTTGCCATGGAAATCGAGCGCTTAAGGGAAATTGAGAGCAGAAGCTACCGAGATTTTGCTGTTTTCTATCGAACCAATGCTCAATCTCGAGTCTTTGAAGAGGTCTTCATGAGATGCGGTCTTCCATATAAGATAGTCGGGGGTTTGAGGTTCTATGAGCGGCAAGAGATAAAGGATGTCCTGGCATATTTGAGGGTGATCTGCGATCCTGAGGATACCATCAGTCTCAAAAGGATCATCAACGTTCCCAAGAGGGGTATTGGAAAGATGACCTTAAGCGCATTGGACCTCATTGCTCAGAGGGAGAACATGAGCTTCTTTGAGGCTCTGAGAAAAGCCCGGGAAAATCACTCAGACGGGCAAGCTCTCCTACCGGCGGCAAAGAAAGCGGTGACACGATTACTAAACATACTGGAGGAACTCATGGCTGAAAGGGATAAGGAAGGTATCGCCAAATTCACTGAGAAGGTCCTGGATAAAACTGGCTACATCGCCGCTTTGGAGGAAGAGAGAACGGTTGAAGCCCTGGGAAGGATGGACAATATAAAAGAGCTTCTAACGGTGATGAAGGAGTTTGAGGAAAGCCACCCAAACCCAAGTCTCAATCAATTCTTGGATCAAATTTCGCTACTCACAGATATAGATACCTATAAAGAATCCGAAGAGGCTGTGACCCTAATGACCCTTCACAATGCCAAAGGTCTGGAGTTTCCCGTAGTATTCATGGTGGGCATGGAGGATGGTGTTTTCCCTCATATCCGTTCCATGACCGCCTCTGAGGAACTCGAAGAGGAGCGCCGCCTATGCTACGTTGGGGTCACCAGAGCGAAAGAGAGACTTTATCTCACTCATGCCTGGTCCCGTAGCCTTTGGGGTGGACCGAGTTATAATATTCCATCGAGATTTTTGAAGGAAATCCCCGAGGAACTAACCTGCTTCGCGGAGCAGGTAGAAGCTGTGCCCACCGGCGAGCTTAAGATCCTTAAGAAAAGGCCCATCTTTTCCGTTGGTGATGAGGTAATACACAAGAAGTTTGGGAGGGGCAAGGTTGTCGCCATCAAAGGAGCCGATCAGATAACCGTCTTTTTCCCAACCGAGGGTGAGAAAACCCTGCTCATTGATTACGCTCCTCTGGAGAAAATCTAAAATCCATGCACGATTCATGTCTTCATAGAAGTTCTTCCAACAAGCATGTTTCAAATTCAAAATTTAAAATGAAAAGTGTAAAATGACAATCCAAAATTTAAAATGGTTTAATTTAAAAAGCATTTTTGCATTTTGATATGTCATTTTTATTTTTGATTTTTGCATTTTACATTATGATAGCCGTATCCTGTATCTTGCATCGTGTATCTTGTATCCAATTGGAGGTATTATGTCAGAAACGGTGTATGTGATAGGGCACAAAAATCCAGATACGGATTCCATCTGCTCAGCAATCGCTTATGCCTATTTAAAGAACCACATTGAAGGCGACCATTACATTCCCGCTAGACTGGGCAAAATAGATAGGGAGACCGAATTTGTCCTCAATCATTTCAATCTTTCTCCCCCCGAGCTAATTCCCCACGTTAAAATTCGAGTCAAGGATGTTATGACTTCACCGGTAATCACCGCCCGTCCCGACACTCCCATTCGGGAGATTGGCGAACTCCTTTACACTCACAAAATCAAATC
>DDKQ01000003.1:6931-30614 GCA_002339355.1 Candidatus Subteraquimicrobium carltonvillense
GCTCACCGCTATATTGAAGAAATCAAGATCAGAAGCTTAAAGGATATCTCCCTTGAGGTCTCAAAGATCGTTCAGACTCTGGATGGGAAATTGATCGTGGGGGATGCTCACAAATTGATATCCGGAAATGTGCTCGTTGGAGCCATGCTTCCTCAAACGATGGTCAATTACATTGTACCCGGGGACATCGTGATCGTGGGCGATCGGGAAAGGGCACAAAAGGTGGCTTTGGAGAGAAAGGTATCCTGTTTGGTGATCACGGGCAATTTCGATCCCTCTCCTGAGATCGCGCAACTGGCGAAGAACCGAGGAGCGGCCATTATCGTTACACCTCATGATACATATGCTGCTGCAAGACTCATAAACTTGAGCATCCCCTCGGAGAAAATCATGCAAAAGGGCGTATTCACCGTGGATGAAGAGGATTTGTTGAGCGAAGTAACCGAGGATGTGATGACTTCCGAACACAGGCAGGCTTTGGTCGTCGATTCCGAAAATCGCCTCATGGGAATCTTAACCCGAAGCGATCTCGTAAATCCCATTCCAAGGAAGGTTATCCTGGTGGATCACAATGAGATAAAGCAATCCGCCGATGGCATAGAGCAAGCGAATATCTTGGAGATAATTGATCACCATCGGTTAGGAGATGTACAGACCAAGGAGCCCATTTTGGTCGTAAACAAGCCCCTTGGGTCCACGGCGACCATCATTTGGAGAAGATTTAGGGAGCTCGGTGTGGAAATCCCTAGCGAGATTGCTGGTATCTTGATGGCATCCATCCTCTCCGACACCGTTCTTTTTAAATCGCCGACGACCACCGAAGAGGATAAGATGACCACCGAAGAATTGGCGAAAATTGCCAGGATTGAGGATCCCATCGAATTTGGGATTCGAATGTACCGTGAATCCTCAGAGATAGTTTCCATGAAACCTAAGGATTTGATATTCGCAGATTTTAAGACCTACAACTTTGGGGATTTAAGAGTGGGAATAGGACAGGTGGAAACGATCGATTCCAATATCGTATTAAAGAACAAAGATGAGATATTACAGACCATGGAGCAAATTCGCCTGGATAAAGAGTTCGACATATTGGCACTGATGCTCACGGATATCATGGAAGAGGGGACAGAACTTTTGGCCGTGGGCAGGACGAAATTCATAGAAAAGGCCTTCGGAAGAAAGTTGGAGCGTGGAAAGATGTTCCTCCCCGGTGTTATCTCCAGGAAAAAGCAGGTCGCTCCACCAGTGGCAAAAGCCATTGGATAAGCTTCCTTTTGCCTATTCCTTATTAAAGAGCAAGGCGGATATGTCGATTATATTTAAAGAGTAGTATTATTCTGGGGGAATTAAAATGAGATGGTATGTGAAAAAATTCTCTGAATTTTTCGATGAATGGCGGAAAGGGGAGCTTTATCTGAAAAATGGCCAGAGCTATATGGGAACCGTGGAAGAGTTCACGGTAGACGGCGATTTCAAGGAAAGCAAAATCGAATTTAAATACGAAAAGGGAGAGAAAGCCATTCCCCTCAAGGATATAAAGCATTTCCGGGTTTTAAACGGTCCCATCTTAAATATCGAAAAGTATTTGAACATAATTGAGCTGGCGAAACAAAGTGAGGAGCAAAAGGAAGAGTCGGATGAAAAAGGGCTGGTCTGTGTAGCCTTTGGCCTTGAGTTTTACACCTCAAAGAAAGTGGCCAATTTACTCAAATCCAATGTAAAGGATATTTTATTCACCGGATTAAAGAATTTACCCCTTTTGATGATCAAGGATCAACCCGCTGTTGACATGACCCCCACTTTTACCTCTTTGATTAAAAAATTGAAATCTATACAATAATTCTTAAACCCAATTTTTATGATCCAATGCGGGACTAAGCCTCCTTGTGTTAAAAATTCACCAGTAGTGCTAAAATGAGAGATAAATTTCTGCGGGGGACCCATACGGGCAAGCTAAGCCCCCGCGCTACTTGATAACTAGCACGGTTAACCGTGAACAGTGAACTATGAATGGTGAACCAAAATAAGGGGGTGTCTCGATGCTCAAGACTTATCAGGAGATAAACGAGAAAATCAAAAAAGGTCAGGTGGTTGTGGTTACCGCCGAGGAGATCATCGACCTCGTTGCCGAAAAGGGCACCCAGTGGGTTGCCAGGGAAATCGATGTGGTGACTACAGCGACCTTTGGTCCGATGTGTTCTACCGGTGCTTTCATCAATTTCGGTCACGCCGACCCCCCGATAAAGATGGCGAAGGTATGGTTAAATGATGTCCCAGCTTATACCGGTATTGCTGCCGTCGATGCCTACATTGGGGCCACGGAGCTTTCCGAAACTCAAGGTTTGAGTTATGGTGGAGCACACGTAATCGAGGACTTAATCATGGGAAAGTCCGTAAAACTGAAGGCGGTGGCATACGGCACGGATTGCTATCCCCGCAAGGATATCGAAACCCATATTACAAAGGATGACATCAATCAGGCATATTTATATAACCCCAGGAATTCCTATCAGAATTATTGTGTCGCCGTGAACTCATCCGATAGGACGATCTTCACATATATGGGTACGCTCCTCCCCAAGATAGGAAATGCCACCTATTCCAGCGCCGGACAGCTCAGCCCTTTACTTAACGATCCCTATTATCGGACGATTGGCATCGGAACTAGGATCTTCCTAGCTGGAGCCATTGGTTACGTTGCCTGGGAGGGAACCCAGCACAACCCGGTCCAAGAAAGGGCGCCGCATGGAATCCCAATGAGCTCGGCGGGTACCCTTGCTCTCATTGGCGATTTGAAACAGATGAGCACCAATTACATTAGAGCCGCGAACTTTTATAGGTATGGAACAACCATATACGTGGGGGTGGGCATCCCCATTCCCATATTGGATGAGGAAATGGTAGAATTTGTGAAAGTGAGCGATGCGGAAATTTATACCACCATCATCGATTATGGCGTACCTCGTCGATCAAGACCCATGCTGGGGAAGGTGAGCTATGGGGAGCTCAGGAGCGGAGAGATCACAATTAAAGGCAAGAACGTACCCACCGCGCCCCTATCGAGCTATGCCAAGGCACGGGAGATCGCCAACGTCCTAAAATCCTTGATTCGAGAGGGGAAATTTCTGCTTCAGGAACCCATCGAAAGACTTTCTTTGGAAAGAACCTTCAAACCTCTGGAGATTTCAAGGGAGGGGATATAAGTGGTTCGGAAAAAACTCGTATTGACCTTTCCTCCTGAAAGAGTGGATAAACCTATAACCTACCATTTGGTCAAGGATTTCGATCTCGTCATCAACATCCTGCGAGCTGAAATTCACGAAGAAGAAGTGGGAAGAATGGTCCTCGATGTGGAAGGAGATGAAGAGAGGATAAATCAAGGAATTGCCTATTTAAAAAGCCAAGATGTTAAGGTTCAGGAGGCTGCAAGGGACATCACACTCGACGAGGCAAATTGTGTGGATTGCGGAGCCTGCACGGCAGTTTGCCTCCCTAAAGCCTTACGTCTAAATAACGAGACTTGGAAGTTGGAGTTTGACAAGGAAAAATGCATCTTTTGTGAATTGTGCGTGAAATCCTGCCCTCTAGGAGTCATTGAGATTAAATTTTAACGGGAAGTATTGAAGGGGAAGGTGAACTCGGTGGCGGGATTTAAACCATGTTGCATACCAACGGCAATTGGGAGTATGCCACATACCGATGCAAAAAGGGCCTGCCAGATCGTATTGGAAAATTTTCCAGAGGTACCCGTTTGGCCTCAGCTGCCACGTCTATCCCTTCGAGAGAATATGTACATCCAATACAGTGAAGGCATGCCCTGTGTGGTTATGGATGAACAAAGACATCGAATCTTCTTCGACACATCAGTGGATGTCACCCCCAAAATTGAGAAATTTTATGAAAGATATCTCGCTAAGGATATTGACGTCTTTGCTTTAACACCCCATTATGCCCAGGGCTTTCACCTCTTCGTCGATTTTTTGAAGGAAAGTAGACCAAAGGAGCTCAAGTTGCTCAAGGGGCAGGTCACTGGTCCCGTTAGCTTTGGCTTAACCGTAACCGATGAGAATAAGAAGGCAATTATATACAATGAGGTGATCTTCGATACCGTATTGAAAACCCTTGCCCTAAAGGCGAAATGGCAAGAGAAAGAGTTCACCCAAATTGTTCCAAAAGGTGTTGGAACTCTTATCTTCTTTGATGAGCCTTACCTGGTTTCTCTCGGCTCAGCCTTTGTCAGCATTCAAAGAGACCAAGTTATCAATTATATCAATGAGTGCGTGGGCACCATCGATGGATTGACCGGTGTTCACTGTTGTGGACGGACCGACTGGACAATTCTCATGGATACTAAGGTGGATGTGGTAAGCTTCGATGCCTACAACTACTTCGAGAGCTTGGCGTTATATCCCAAGGAATTAAAGGGATTCCTTGAGCGCGGTGGTCTTTTGGCTTGGGGAATAGTTCCTACATTGGAGGATATCGCTGGGGAAAGTACTGAAAGCCTGATGAAGAGATTCGAATCGAACATCGATCTTTTGGGTAATAAGGGTATAGATAAGGAGCTCTTACTCCAATCTTCCTTCGTGACGCCCAGCTGTGGAACGGGTTCTCTCCCGGTTGAACTCGCCGAGAGGGTACTCAATCTCACAAGGAGTCTCTCAAAGGCGATGAGAGAGAAGTACTGAATTCCTCTCCTCTCCAGGATGCCCGCCGTCCCACAAAAATAAGAGCTTAACTGGACTATTAACGAGTCAGGTTTACATATTATACATTCAAGGGAGGGGTAAGTGCTTAAGAAAACCGTGTCGGAGCCTCGCCTATGAAAACTTCTTAAGCATTCACAGTTTTGTAGCGAGGCGAGACGCGAGCGGCCCCGAAGGACTCCCCGACGAGTCGGGGCTTTACGGCGTGCTCAGAGTTACCTCCTTAGCCCACCCCCTTCAGAGAATAATATATATTAGGTTGATTTATGACCCACCTATAAATGATAAATTTGGCGTTTGCGCAAACATGGAAATGAGGTTGAATAATCAAAAGCATGTAGCCAAAGTGTGTGCGATTAATACAACATGGGCTTTTGCTTTGAGCTTGGAATTGGAGGTAGAATAGGATTAGCTCCAACTGGTACAAAAAGTTAAAACAAGCTTTTAACCAGGTCATTCTAAAATTCTCGAAAACTTTGGAATGATAATATGTGGAAAAATTAGGAAGAAAATGTAAGACATTATATGTTGGGGGGAACGATGGATTACGGGCTCATTGCCGAGGCTTATGAGAAGATCGAGCGTACAAGCAAAAGATTGGAGATGACCGATTACCTAGTGGATCTAATCAAGGGAACCCCCAGAGAAGTTATAGGTAAGGTGGTCTACCTCACTCAAGGAAAACTGTACCCCGATTATATGGGCATAGAGATCGGAATAGCCGAGAAGCTGGCCATAAGGGCAGTTGCCTTAGCCGCAGATGTTGGTGAGGACAAGGTCAAAAAGAGCTATAGAGAAACCGGCGATTTGGGGGAGACTATCCAAAGACTCCTTGAGGAAAAAGCACGTCACGTGGAGAAACCTCTCACTGTGGAAGAGGTCTATGAAACGTTGGATAAGATGGCCAAAACCATGGGACCGGGCACCATCGAAATGAAGATGAATTTACTCTCCTCTCTACTCGAGAAGGCAAACCCAAATGAGGCAAAGTATATCATCCGAACGATCACGGGAAAGCTCAGATTGGGAATCGCTGATATGACCATGCTCGATGCACTGGCCATCGTCTATGCCGGGGGAAAGCATTTTCGGAAGGAAGTGGAGAGGGCCTACAATATCTCCTCGGATTTGGGGGAGGTTGCCAGTACCATCGCCAAGGGTGGGCTAAAAGGGATAAGAAAGTTTGGAGTCCACGCGGGGAAGCCCATTCGATCGATGCTCGCGGAGAGACTCCCCTCTGCTCAAGAGATATTGGATAAAATGGGGGGCAGCTGCGCGGTGGAGTATAAATACGACGGCGAGAGAATCCAAATCCACAAAAAGGGGGATGAAGTCTCCCTTTTCTCCCGAAGATTGGAAAATATCACCCATCAATACCCAGACGTTTTGGAGCTGGTGCGGGAAAATATAAGAGCCAAAGAGGCCATAATCGAGTGTGAGTGTGTAGCTGTGGATTTAGATACCGGGGAGATGAAACCCTTTCAGGAACTCATGCACAGGCGCAGGAAATATGGGATTGAACAGGCGATGGAGGAGTACCCCGTCTCAATTTTTGCCTTCGACGTCCTCTACGTTGATGGGAGGGATTTAACCCTTTGTTCTTATCCCGAAAGGAGAAAGGCGCTAGAAAAGATCATAAGGATAAATGATAGAGTCGGTTTAACCACTTATCTTGTGACCAGCGATGTTGAAGAGTTGGAGAAGTTCTTTGAGAAAGCAATTGAGGATGGTTGCGAGGGTTTGGTTTGTAAAGCCACCGGTCCTCATGCTGTCTATCAGGCGGGAGCAAGGGGCTGGTTGTGGATAAAGTATAAGCGCGAATACAAGAGTGAGATGACGGACACCGTTGATTTAGTTGTTGTTGGTGCCTTTCATGGGAGAGGTAAGAGGGCTGGAACTTATGGTGCTCTGCTTCTGGCGGCATACGATCCGGAAAGTGATATCTTCCCCACGGTGACGAAGTGTGGAACAGGCTTTACTGACAAGGATCTCGCCGAATTACCGGGCAAACTGGGAAAGTATAGGATCTCCCATAAGCATCCGAGAGTTGACTCACTAATTGAGGCGGATGTGTGGTTTACCCCTGGTCTCGTTTTGGAAACCATCGGTGCCGAGATCACTTTGAGTCCGGTTCATACTTGTGCTTGGGATAGAATTAGGAGAGAAAGCGGTCTAGCCATCAGATTCCCCCGGTTCACGGGCAATTATAGATTCGATAAGGCTCCTGAAGATGCTACAACGGTACAGGAAATTGTGGAGATGTACCAGGGTAGGTTAAGAAAAGTCTCAGCTTGATTCCAAAAAAGTAACAACTTTTAGCTTTTGTTCGAAAGGCAGCAAAGCTCCTTTCTAACCCACCTTTAATGATGAGTGATAAGAAAACAGTGAATGTGACCAAAATAAAGAGGGGGATTTCATTTGCCATTGGCCTAAGCGTTGTTGCCATCGTTATTTTGGTATCGTACTCCGCTGCTCCTGAAACGTGGGTTTCTCTTTGCCAAATTAAAATCAATTTTCTACTAATGGCTCTCCTGTGTCTGGTTTCCATGTGGTTGCTTGAGGGAGTAGGATTCGGTCTTTTAATCCATGGAGTGGGTAAATTTATTCCATTTTTAAGCCTGGTTAGGATTTTTTTAGCCAGCAATTTTGTAGGTTTTGTTACTCCCTTCGGCTCAGGGGGAGTGCCCGCGCAGATTTATCTTCTAACAAAGAAGGGACTCTCTGCTGGGGAATCAACGGCTGTAGTATCCACTAGAGCTCTTTTATCCTCCTGGTTTTTTGGTATTATTGGACCGGTAGCCTTTTTCTTGCTGCGCCCTCATTTGTCTCTTAAATCTTCTTGGATTGATTTTTTTGGCCCCACACTTGTAGCTTTATTTTTATTTACACTCCTATTTCTTTATCTTCTGT
The DNA here is from genome assembly GCA_002339355.1 of Candidatus Subteraquimicrobium carltonvillense. GTDB lineage: Bacteria > Actinomycetota > Aquicultoria > Subteraquimicrobiales > Subteraquimicrobiaceae > Subteraquimicrobium > Subteraquimicrobium carltonvillense. The sequence continues at coordinate 14,551 of DDKQ01000003.1, forward strand.
GGAGACCACAGAAAGGGGGATATCTTGCCTCTGCCTGCTGCAATTGGTCTCCCTTGGTAAGGTGTTTTGGAACCGAGCGTATGAAAAGAATCCAAACCTCCATTGCTCATGAGATTGAGAAGTTACATCAAGGTCTTTCACTTCTCTTTCGCTCCAATTTTTTGATGGTCCTGGCTGTTGCCGGCTGTATAATTTTATGTTGGCTACTTTTGTTTGCGATTGCACCTTTGTTGCTTTTGGGGTTTGGGGTCAAGATCAATGTGGTACAGGTCCTCTTTTACCAATTTGTATTATTTTTCCTCATTCCTCTTTCGCCCACACCGGGAGGTAGTGGAGCAGCCGAACTGGGGTTTGCAGCCTTGCTAACCTCTTTGGTTCCCAAACATTTATTGGCTGTCTTTGTTATACTTTGGCGATTTCTAACCTATTATCTAAACTTGCTGGTGGGAGGTATTATTTTAGTTTTATTTTTAAGGAAATGAGGGAAAATTGTCTCAAGAAGCGGAAAAGCAAAAGGATTTTATCCTCAAGGGAATAACGAAAAATGTTTTCATCCTGGGAATGGTGAGCTTATTCACCGACATCAGTAGCGAGATGATCTATCCCCTCATTCCCATCTTCTTGACCGCCGTTTTGGGTGCCCCCATGGCCATCGTTGGGGTAATCGAGGGCATTGCGGAGAGCACCGCCAGCATCTTGAAGGTATTTTCAGGATGGTTCTCCGACAAATTGGGCAAGCGGCGTCCCTTCATCGTCTCCGGTTATAGCTGTTCCGCTGTGGCCAAACCGCTTTTAGCTGCGGCTTTCAGTTGGCCGGTGGTCCTGGTCGCCCGCTTCATCGATCGATTCGGTAAAGGGGTAAGGACTTCAGCCAGGGATGCGATGATCGCCGATGAAACCAATACCCAGAATCGGGGAAAAGCTTTCGGTTTCCATCGAGCCATGGATACGAGTGGAGCGGTTCTCGGTCCTCTCTTGGCTTTGGTCCTTTTGACTCTTCTTGAAGAGAATTATCGTCTTATCTTTTTAATCGCTCTCATTCCGGCGGTTACAGCCGTTGTACTCCTGCTTTTATTTGTGAAGGAGAGGGTAAAGATAGCATTGTCCCCTGCTGAAGCGCCGAAGTTCAACTTAGGTCAGTTTGACCGCAGGTTCAAACTCTTTCTCTTAATCATTTTGATCTTCGGATTGGGTAATTCCAGCGATGTTTTCCTGATCATGCGGGCGAAGAATTTGGGATTCTCAACGATGTTGGTTGTGGTCGCCTATGTGCTTTATAACTCCGTCTATGCCCTCCTTTCGACTCCAGCAGGGATCCTCTCCGACAGAATTGGACGAAGAAGGGTCATAATGACCGGTTTCTTCATCTTTGCCGCGGTATATTTTGGTTTTGCCTTCGTGAGGACGAATATTTACGTTTGGGGACTTTTTGCCATCTACGGATTTTATGTGGCCATGACCGAGGGCGTGAGCAGAGCCTTTGTCTCGGATTTGGTTCCCACTGAAAAAAGGGGTACGGCTTTGGGGATATTCCACACAACCACTGGGCTGGTAACCTTTGCCGCTAGCTTTATCGCCGGTCTCTTGTGGACCTACGTGAGTGTCCCTGCGCCCTTCATTTATGGAGGAATTATGGCCGCCCTTGCTGCCATATTATTCTTAAGACTTTTACCTTAAACCTCCAACCATCTCCAAGCCCGAACCTAGATGTAATGTTCACGTACATTGGTAACACTTATATTTATATTGTTAGGGGCATCCTTCCGAGTGCTAGCCCAGCCCCGACAAGTCGGGGCAGCAGCTGCTACAAGAACAGGTAGGGGTGGGGTTTATCCCACCCAAGACCAAAATGCGGCGGATGAACCGCCGCGCTACAAAATGGGGGGACAGACTAAAAAGGGTCAGATTAACCCTTATAAACAAATTGGATAAAAGAAATTCCAAGAATTACCAGGAAAATCCCGCTGCCAACCACGATATATTTAAGTAGAATGTCGCTCAAAAATTTCTTTCCCTTATCGATGGAGTAGCTAACAAACCCGAACCAACCCAAATCCGCGCTGATGTGTCCAATCAGAAAAGCTGTGAAGCCAATTATCCCTGCGATCTCAATGCTCTTGTACATGATGGGCATACCTATTGCTGCCCACCATAGAAAGAAGTGGGGGTTGGAGACGCTGGTTAGAAACCCTTCAATGGGAAGGCTGTAAGCGGAGAATCTAGTTTCTCTAACTGGACCCGGTTTTACATCGAGACGAACTTTCTTGGAAACAATCATTAGATAAAATCCCATGAGCATGAGCATAACTCCACCTATGTAGCCGATGGCGACTCTAGCCGATGCAGATTCCAACGCAGCGCCTAAGCCCAGGAAGAGCAAGATGATTATGATTGTTTCGATCATGAAATGACCGAGGATGATCAAAGGTCCTGCGGTATAACCTCGTTTTATGGATTCAGCGACGGTGACCGCGAAAACGGGTCCGGGCACAATAGCCCCTGACAACGCGGCAAAGAATGAGGCAACCATCAATCCCAGAAGTCCCAATACCATCTCTTGGATCGACCCCCGGTATAGCTTTTTATCATAGCTATGGTAGTATGACAAATATATAATAAAGGTAAATCTGTTTAAAGTGAGGGGCAAATATGAGAAGGATCAAATGGATTCTGATTTTAATCATTTTATTGATCCTGCTCAGCTTGGGGAGGATAGCTGGACTTTACACCGACTGGTTATGGTTTAAAGAGCTTGGATACGCTTCAGTCTTTTTGAAAATTCTTTCAACCCAAATTCTCCTCGCGTTATTCTCGGGGGCTCTCTTCTTCGCCATCCTTTTCATAAACGCCCTCCTCGCCAGGTATCTTTCTCCGAAATATGTAACCATCGAACAGGAATTAATCGAGATCTATAGAGGGGTGTACAGGAGATACTTCAATTTAATCTTACTAGTCATTGCATTATTTTTTAGCGCCATCGCCGCAGGTAGTACTGCAGACCATTGGGATATGGTTTTACGCTATCTCCATCAAGCCCCTTTCAAAGTTACCGATCCCATATACCATCGCGGTGTAGGTTTTTATGTTTTCAACCTGCCCCTTTACCGCTATCTATGGGGATGGTTACTGTATGCCCTCGTGGCTGCCGTGCTCATTTCGATCTTCGTGTATTGGTTTGAAGGAGCCATTCTCTTAAGGAGAAGGGAGACTCGCCTCTCAAGACTGGTGAGGATCGTGCCCCAGGCTAAAGCGCATCTTTCGGTACTGTGCGGATTAATTTTGGTCGTCATCGCTTGGGGCTACAGGTTGAATATATACGAACTTTTATATTCCCCGCGAGGGGTGGCTTTTGGAGCGAGTTATACCGATATCCACGCTCAGCTTCCAGCCTTGAGACTAATGATCATCATGTCCCTATTCTGCGCTGCTCTTTTCATAATCAATATCTATTACCGTGGTTGGAGGCTTCCGGCCACCGGTATAAGCTTACTCATACTAGCTTCAATTGTAGCCGGCACCATCTATCCCGCCATTATCCAGCAGTATCGGGTTCTGCCCAATGAAATTGCGAAAGAAAAGCCATATATCATTCTGAATATCAAATATACACGAAAAGCCTACGATTTAAACAAAATAAATGAGCGGGAATTTCCAGCCACGGAGACTTTGACTCTTGATGATATCCGAAAGAATGAGGCCACGATAAAAAATGTAAGGCTCTGGGATTGGCGCCCCTTAAGGAAAACCTATGGTCAGATACAGGAAATAAGATTGTATTATAGCTTCCGAGACGTCGACATCGACCGCTATCACTTGGATGGTGAGTATCGGCAGGTTACCCTATCTGCAAGGGAATTGGCACAAGATCAACTTCCCGCGGCTGCAAAAACTTGGATTAACCGGCATTTGGTCTATACCCATGGACATGGTCTGGTTATGAATCCTGTGAATACGGTCACCCCCGAGGGCTTGCCGGAGTTGCTCATCAAGGATATCCCACCGAAGTCAGAGGTCGATCTGAAGATCAATCGCCCAGAGATATATTACGGGGAGGTAGCCAACGAGTATGTCATAGTGAAGACCAAAGAAAGGGAGTTTGATTATCCCAAGGGTGACAAAAATAAATGGACCACTTATAAGGGGCGAGGTGGAGTTCCCGTCAAATCTCTCCTTAGAAAGCTCGCCTTCACTTTGAGATTCGGGAGCGTGAAGATTCTCCTTTCTGATGCAATCACGCCCGAGAGCAGATTCATGTACTATCGCCAAATTACTCAACGTGTAAGGAAAATAGCTCCATTTTTGACTTACGATCCTGATCCATACCTCGTCGTCTCCGAGGATGGCAAGCTCTACTGGATTCAGGATGCCTATACCATCACCGATATGTATCCCTATTCCGAACCCTTTAAGGGTAGAAATCTTGGCAAGCACGGTAACTACATCCGAAATTCCGTAAAGGTGGTCATCGATGCCTATAACGGAGATACCGTTTTCTATCTCATTGACAAAGAGGATCCACTCATAAATACCTACGCCAAAATTTTTCCCGACTTATTTATGCCTTTTGAGGCAATGCCCTTTGATTTGAAGAAGCACGTTAGATATCCTGAACAGTTATTCAGAATCCAGGCTCAAATGTACTGCACCTACCATATGCAAGATCCTCAAGTCTTCTACAACAAGGAAGATTTGTGGACTCTTCCAGAGGAGATTTATGAGGAAGGTGAGCAGAAGATAGAATCATATTATATCATCATGAGGCTGCCGGATCATCCAAAGGAAGAATTCATCCTCATGCTACCGTTCACCCCGGCGAATCGGGATAATATGATCGCCTGGGTATGTGCCAAGTGCGACCTGCCGGATTATGGGGAGCTTTTGGTGTACAAGTTTCCCAAGGAAAAGCTGATTTACGGACCGATGCAGATCGAGGCACGCATCAATCAGCATCCTGAAATTTCCAGACAATTGACCCTTTGGGGGCAGAGAGGCTCTCGAGTGATTCGAGGTAACTTGCTCGTCATCCCCATTGAACAATCACTCCTCTTCATCGAGCCCCTTTATTTGGAGGCAGAGCAAACAGAGCTCCCCGAACTAAAGAGGGTGATCGTTGCCTTCAGCAATCGCATTGCCATGGAAGAGAATCTCGAAACAGCGTTGCAGGTGATTTTCGGGGAGAGGGAGATACCCCGCGAGCGGATAAAACCCCCTGAAGAGGAGGAATTACCCATCGGGAAGCTCATCGATGTCACCATTGAGCACTTCAATAGAGCTCAAGAGCGACTCAAAGCCGGCGATTGGGCTGGTTTCGGCGAAGAGATCAAGAAGCTGGAACAATACTTAAAGATGCTCAAAGAGCGAACTTAGGTATTGTCACCTATATTTTTCGATTTTTCTCCCAGCTTTTTCTGTTGTCAATATAAATTGGCATTATTTATAGAGTTACACCGAATTGTCAATATTTACCATACGAATAAAAGTTCGTTAACATCCCATTATATGAAATGGCGAGTTTATAAAATGGTGTAAAGATGATGGAGATAAAAGAGATTGTGCAAAAATACAAATCTGCGGAGAAGGATAAAACATTTCCATTCTCTGAGTGGCACAGAAAGGATGTTTTTGAAAAACTTATTAAAAACTTTCTTATAACTTTTGGCTACAATGTGGATCAGATTAACTACGACGATACGAAAGGCACCGTAGAACTTCAGATACACAAAGAATTAAGAGCAATTGTATATCTCTCTTCAATTCAAGAGGAACAAAGATTTTTATCAAATAAAATTAGCGCACCCATTGATACAATTCCTGATCCTGAGACTATTAAGCCAGAATATGAAACAGCGGTCGTAACAAACTTTGAAAAATGGTTCTTTTACTTTGATGGCAAAGAGATTTATGCCATAGCAGGAGAAAAACTTGAAAGTGAATATGAAATTTTAAATCAACTGATATCAAAAGATGCTATTGAATCAGGAAGATTTAGGGAAATAGCAAGGAAGCTTATACATAAAGAGGATAATGAACCTTTAAGGCAGGAATTGAATGGATTAAGGATAAAAATTGCCGACAGGATACTGCGGGAAAAGATAAATACTAAACATCTTAAAAATCCAGATGAGTCTTACAATAATGAACTTTTAAATGAAATAACTACTCGCTGGATAACAAGATTTCTATCTTTAAAACTTGCTGAGGATTCTGGAATAAGCTTCAATTTTACCCTTAGGGATGTAAGGAGGAGTTTTGAACTCATAGGAAAGATAGCACAACCTGTTACAGGTGCAAAAGTAAAAGAAGAAACCTTGAGCAATGCGATAAGAGCTCTTATGAACGAGTTTGAAAGAAGGTTTAATGGTGGAATCTTTATGTATGAGGAAGGAGTTGATTACATAACCGTTCCAGACGCTGCATTTTTTGATCTTCTTGATGTTGCCACAGGCTGGGCTTTTACAATTGAAGATGCAAGAATTATAGGCTTTGTTTATGAGAGATTCTTGGGGCAGGAGATTGTTGTTGAAGAAAGAAGAGGTAAGCCTGAAGCAGTATTGAAAAATATTGGGGAGGCAAGAGGAAGAAGAAAAGCGGGGGGAATTTATTACACTCCTAAGTACATCGTTGATTATATCGTTAAAAACACTCTTGGAGAGATTTTGGAAGGGAAAAGAAAAGAGATAGATAATGTAGTAAAAAATCTTGATTGTGAGAAGTTTACCTCCGTTTTGAGAGGGGTAAAGTCTTTAAAAGTTCTTGACCCGGCTTGCGGTAGCGGTTCTTTTCTTATAAAGGTTCTTGCGGAGTTTAAGAATTTTTATGATGAAGTAAATGGAAAAGCTGAGGAAATAAAAAGAAAAATTGATGCAATAAAAAGAGAAAAAACAAAAACGCGACAACAGATGCTTTTTATTGAAGATAAAGAAATTCTTGAGTTAGAAGATAAATATTCTGAACTTCAAAAAGAGATTGATGAGATAAAATTTTCAGGAACTTTTGCCTTGAGGCACAATATCTATGGAGTTGACCTTGATCCTAAAGCAATAGACATTACTGCATTTACTTTAATGGTTCAGGTTTATGATGAGCTGAAAGAGGGAGCAAGATGCCCCACGATGATAAATGAGAATCTTAAAGTCGGTAATTCTTTAGTTTCTGCAGTAACTTCTGAGAAAAGAAATGGTTTTATGTCAAGGGATGAACTTGAGAAATTCAAGAATGAAATAGCAAACCTTATCAAGCTAAGAGATATAGAGAAGGGTATCGATGTTTTGGATGATGAGGATTTGAAAAAGCTAATAGAAGAAAATTTTGGTGATGTTATCAAAATCTATCTTCATATAAAAGAGAGGTATCCAAATGCTATTCCGACCCCACAGCAAAATCTACTTGACGAATGGAATAGAAAAGCCAAGAAAGAACCAATAGAGAAAACTTTTGATATCCTGATTCATCAGACAGGACTTGCGAGGATATTCTTGAAAGAAGTTTATTTTGAGAAGATCAGAAAGATAAAAGAACAGATTGAGAATGAGATAAATAGACCTTTAATTAGGTATTTCAATTCCGAAAAGAGGGTTTTGAGAGATAGAGAGTTTGATGAGTTACTGAGTGATGAGGATAAAGCAAGAGAAGAATTGAGATTTGTCAAAGATAGAGCAATGGAAATAAGTAAATCACAACCACCAAAAGTATTTAACTGGGAAATTGAATTTCCAGAAGTTTTCTTTGACGGAAATGGCTTAAAAGAAAATCCAGGGTTTGATGTGGCTGTAGGAAATCCACCGTGGGGAAGAATTAAGGAACTACCGACGCAAGAAGAAAAATATGTACTATCAGAATACTTTAGAAGCGAAATATATTCTTTGCAGAGAGGCAATATTAATCTTTATAAGCTCTTTTTAGAGAGAGCGCATGTTGAGCTAAAATATAATGGTTTATTTTCTATGATATGGCCTGCAACATTTTTAGGGGAAAACGATTCTATACCTTTAAGAATAGAAATTTTTGAGAATAACACAGTAAAAATAGTCCTTCATTTCCCAGTGCCTACGGTTCATGAACTTTTTGATAGACAACTGATTATGGAAGCGACAGTTTTAACCTATCAAAAGCAAAGACAAAAAGATTATGAATTTTCACTGAAAACTGAAATATTAATAGAAGAAGCAAGAAATTTAAAAGATATTAGACATTTAAAAATAAAAAGGAATTCTCTCAAATTGCTTTCTGAAACATATCAAATCCCAATCTTCAAAAACATGGAAAAAGAATGGGCAATTTTGGATAAACTTGGTAAATATCCAAAATTTGGGAATACCGATAATGGAAAACCTATAGGAATTATCGGCGAAGGGCATTTACATGAAACTATTGATAAAAAATTTATGAGCGAAAAGCCTACAGGAGATTTATTGATTCGTGGAGTTCATGTGCGAAGATATTTTATAGATTTAAGTCCAGATGGAGAACACCCAAGATGGGTAAAAAGAAAGAGTTTCTTGAGACATAAACCCATTGCAAAGAATATTATTGTTAGAAATCCTAAAATAATTGGACGAGAAATGGTGCATAGAGACGAAGTAAAGAAACTTCATTTCACCATTCACTTTGGAGAAGAAATTCTATCTAATGCAGTAAGATTTATCATAATATATGATAGAAATTATGATGAGAGATTTTTAGGAGGGTTATTGAATTCACAGCTTTTGGATTGGCATTTCCGCTTGTTTTCCCAAACTTATCATGTTAAACCTTATGAAATCAAAAACCTTCCTCTCATCCAGGTTGCTTCTAACCAACAACTTCCTATCATTTCTCTCGTAGATGCCATCATCACCAAGAAAAAAGAATATCATTCCATTAACCAAAACATTGAGAATTACATCGATTTTGAAAATACAGAACTAATAAGGCTTGATGAATTTTTAAATAAAGTCGTTGAAAATTTTGAAGTCATATCACCGCTTAAAGTCAAATATGATAATTTTGATGTTCTACAGATAAAAATTGAAGGAAAGGAAGCAATCCTTGGATACGGAATAAGAAGAAAAGTTGAAGAATATGAAATTGATGAAGAGGAGCAAGAGGAAATAAGGAGTAAGCATGTTGTTGAATGGCAGGAGGCAGGAAGAGGAAAGATTAGAGAAAAGGAGGCAGTTGAATTTTTGGTGAATATCCTTGAAAAAGAAAAGAGGATTTCAAAGGCAAAGCAGAAATCCATCTGGCAGAAAATAGCAGAAGTTAAAGTTCCAGAATTTAATGATGAAATAATGGAAGGCTTTTTAAAGTTCAAGGAAGCAGTAGAAAAGGCAATAAAGCTTGATAATGAAATAACAAGGGTTGATAGAGCCATAGACAGGCTTGTGTATGAACTTTATGGATTGACAGAAGAAGAGGTAAAGGTAGTAGAAAAATCTGTATGGGGAGATAAATTTAATGATATGTATTCAAAATTACCTCCCGGAGATGTGGCAGTAAAGCTTTCAGAAGAGGTAAAAAATGGAACTAATAAAAGTAGAGAAAATTGATGAAGAACTGTTTACAGAAATGGTAAGAAGGATTTTAGAAATTATTGATCCCATTAAGATAATACTTTTTGGTTCTTATGCTTCTGGGAAATCAGGGGAGGAAAGCGATGTAGATATCTTAGTAATTGTGGAAGACATAGAGACTACTCGCAGAGAGTTAAGGCTTAAAATTAGAAAAGCACTAAGACCATTTCTTATACCCAAGGATATTGTAGTTACTACACCTAAAGATGTTGAAGAATGGAAAGATGTTCCTCAAGCGTTTATTACATCGATTATAAGAAAAGGGAAGGTTATATATGAAAGGTAAAAACGACATTGTGAAAACTTGGATTAAAAAAGCAGAAAATGATTTAATAACAGCAAAACATTCCATTAACATAAAACCGAAGCCACCATTTGATACTATATGCTTCCATGCACAGCAATGTGCTGAGAAATACATCAAGGCGTTCCTTACATTCCATAATGTAGAATTCAAGAAAACCCATGACTTGGGTGAGTTTATTCTGCTTGCTTCAATAATAGATGAAAGTTTTTCAGAAATTGTAGACATAGGAGAAAAATTAACTGATTATGCAGTTGATATTAGATATCCTATGTTACTTGAAGAACCTGCAATGGATGAAGCAAAAGAAGCCGTAGAAATGGCAGAGAAGATCAAAGAATTTGTATTAAAAAAGTTGCACTTAAAGGGTGAAAATAATGATTGAGAAACTCATAAAGTGGTTAGCTAAAATATTTGGCGTATCATTTGAGCCACCTTTTGAGATAGTGGACAATCTGGATGTATTCGTAAAGGATAGACTAAGCTCTATGCTTGAAAATACTAACTCTTTTGATATAGCAACTGGTTACTTTCAAATCTCCGGTTGGCGAGCATTTGCAGATTCTGTGGAAGAACTGGTAAAAAGAGGAGGTAAAGTAAGGCTCTTAATAGGCGGTATTTCAAGAGAGTATCTCTTACCTCAGACTGCTAAGTTTCTCTTACGCCTTATAAAAAATCCTCAAATAGAGGCAAGAACTGTGAAGCCAAGACTTTTACATGCTAAGGTATTTATGGCAGAAAACGAAAAAGAATTGAAACTTCTCTACGGCTCAAGCAATGTTACATTTGGTGGAATGGAAGCAAATATTGAACTTAATACCTATGAGATTTTGGATCTAGGGTCAAAAAAGGCAAAAAGTTTTATAGGATGGTATGAACGCCTTTGGGAAGAGGCAGCCCCAATAGATGAAGAATTAGAATTTGAAATAACTTTATCATCACAAAAAGAAGCTCCAGTTCCAATTGCTGTTGAAGACCCAAATAAGGCTCTTTTCCTGAGTTTACTAATTAATGATTTAGCAAGAGTAGATCTAAGAGATATAGGAAACTTTGGGCCATTAAAATTTCAATATATAGATGCAGTAGCAGGTGTCAATAGATTTTTCTTCCAGCCCGGGGGTAAAAGAGGACTGATGCTTGCTCATGAAGTAGGGCTTGGTAAGACCATTATCTCAGGGATGATTCTAAAGCATCTTCTTTATCATAAGCACATAAAAACCACTCTCATAGTTGTTCCGTTATCAATAATTCGCCAATGGATGGAGGATCTGAAAAGTAAATTTAGCGTAGAACCGATAGAAATCACAAGTAGAAAATTGAAGGGATTCGCTCCCAAAGACTTTAGTGTATATCTTATCTCTTACGACCTTTTAAGAGAACACATAAGCGATTTTTATAAGAATTGGGATTTAATAGTAGTTGACGAGTCGCATTTCATAAGAAATAGCCAAACTCTAAGGTTTAAAGCAGTAAAAGAAGTGAAATCAAAGTTTTGCCTTCTCCTAACAGCCACTCCTATGCATAATAAAATTGAAGATATTGCAACTCAACTATTTCTCTTTGTTCCAGAGGAAATAATAAGCAAAGCAACTAAAAGAGAAATTTCAAAGATTGATAGAACAAAACTTTTCAAGACATTTATAAAGAGAAGATTACAGAGAAAAGAACTAAGTGAGATAATCCCAAAAAGGAATGTATTGCCTCCTGAGATTATAGCTCTATCACAGGTAGAAAGAGACATTTATGGTAAATTACGGGAGTTTCTATCTAAAAACTCAAAATATTATCAAATCATATCGAGAAGTATAGAACACATCGCCCCATTTGTAAAACTGAGATATTTGGAAGAGTTCATAAGTTCAAAAGATGCTGCGCTTTTTGCTTTAACTAATCTAAGAGATAGGATAATGGATGCTATCCGCCAAGGATTCATTGAATACAATTTTGGCATGCTCAAAAGAGAAACAGAGGGATTAGTTGCTGATGAGATCCGCTCATTCATTGAAGATGAACTGGAAGCACAATCAAGCGTAGAAACTAAAAGAGATGAGGAAGGGAATTTGATAGTAAAATTTGCAATAGATGAAAAAATCAAAGAAGGTCTTCAAGAGGATGTTGAATATTTGGGCGGTATAGTCGAAGAAATAAAACGAATAGATGAATTTTCCAAAGTTAAAAGGGTTGTGGAATTGATAAATAACTTGGGTCCTTCTAAAGATAAGAAAATAGTTGTTTTTGTGGGTTTCATAAAAACAGGGGAAAATCTTGTGAATATTTTAAAGGAAAGCGGAATAAAATCAGGATTTTTCTATGGGGAGCTTGAGGAGGCACAAAGAGAAAAATTAATCAAGAGACTTTGGAGCACGGATGAAAAAAGAATAGATGTTCTCGTTTCCACTGATGCTGCATATGTGGGTTTAAACTTACAAATAGCAGATGCCATAATTCATCACGACCTTTCTTGGAATCCTATGGTTGTTGAGCAGAGGGTAGGGAGAATTCATCGGATTGGTCAGAAGAGGGAAATCACTTCCTACTCTTTTTTATGCAAAGAAACAATTGATGAAAGGAAGCATGAGATACTAACAAAAAAATTAGAGGGGATATCAACACACTTAGGAATGAGTTATTCTGTTATCTTGTCTGAGGTCGCAATTTCATCCGAAATAGAGAAGCTCATGGCTCAATTTGAATTAAAAGAGATAGACGAGAAATTGTTAAAGGAAGGACTTAAAAAGCACATAACAGAAAGAAAAGAAATTTTTGAACTTTTGGAAGAATTATCATTAGAAGAAGCAGAGATTGTCCAAATAGGTTTTACAAGTGCTTTAATTGAAAAGATAGAAGATATTATTGGTGAAATAATAAGACTTGGAAGAAAAATGTTTGATGTTAGAATTCAACTAATTATTGAGAACCAAGACTTCATGATTTTAGATTATGAAAAAGATGGGAAAAGGACAAAAGAGTTATCGTCCCTAAATGAGAGAGCACTTCTATCGGTTGAGCCCGAGAATGTGAATAAATGGAAAGAAAAATATAAATTCGAAAATCTCAACCCTTGTTATCTCGGTCCATTTCATCCTGTAGTTAAAAAAGCCACCGATTTACTTGTTGAACAAAATTACGGCAAATTCTGGAAAAAGAAGATAGCGAGTAGCAAGCATGCAATATCTTTCTATTTATTGGTTCTATTAAAAATTAGAAACCCAACAGCAGGAATTGATACGGCTATGGAAATCTTAACGCCAGTTTTATACGAAACTGATAAAAAGGAAATAAAGATAGATGCTAAAAAACATACGAACTGGTTTGTTGTAGTGGGAAAATCGAAGAATTGGACGCTGGAGATAAGGAAATTTTAGAAACGGTGAGAATGGGGTTAGATAGAAAGGGGGATAGTATCAAGGACAGAATAAGAGCAGATATTGAGAAAGTGAAAATAGAGATTGAGGAACTCGCTTTAGAGAAACAAAGACTGGAAGTTAAGCGAAAAATTGGGGATAAGATGAAGAAACTTGAGAGTTTAAAGAGAGAGATGAATCGGAAGCGTAACAGTGGATTAAGATACCAAAAGGAAATGCAAGAGGCTAAAAAATTAAAAGGAGAATTGGGTGAGCTTCAAAAGGAACTGGAGAAAGTGCCTGAGAGCGGTTTAATTATCGAAGTCGAAGACCCCAAAATTGTTGGGGGGTGCATGTATGTTTCTTAAAAAACAGCGGGTAAAAGGGAAATCAAAGATTTCCTAAAATCCCGACAAGTCGGGACTTTTTTTATCCGCAAGACGTTAAGTAAAATGCTGCCATCGCCTTGGAGGTGATAAAGAGCTGATGAATTCCGAAGATATAAAGATAAACATACTGAAATTGAATGGAAGAAGATTGCAACCTGTCCCTGTGCATATTGCGCGTGTAAACTTGGCAAAACATCCTTGTGAAAGGGGGTACAGAACAGTGCTGAGATTCCTGGACGAGAGATTACTGAAGTTTTGGCTTTGGTTAAGGGACACACGTTGTTGGAAGTGCTGCTGAGCTTTTGGCTTACGGTACAGCGGTAAAGCTCAGCAAATCTTCCTGACGAATATCTAACGCGAATAGGCTCGCAAGACTCATTAGATTTAATTCTCATTTCTTTAAATCTCCGAATATTATCAATAGCAAAAATGCGAACGGATAATCAAGGTAGTTTCCGTGAAAGTAACGGGAGAAATATTGGAAGATAAAGAGCGTAATCAAATAACCGGTCAACACCATTGAAAGAGTATTGTAGCGATATTGTCTCCACAGAAGGAAGATCATCAGCGGAAAAACCAGGAGGACATAGAATATCCAGTAAGGGAAGTAATCTGTGGGTTTCACCAATTTAAGTGCGACCAAGGTTCCACCGATTCCCCATCCCCCCATGGGCCAGCTGATTTTGGCTCTTCCTGAAGGAAAATCGATCACATCGTCTTTAAAGCTCGCATAGTCCCAGGCGAGAAAAGGAACCACAAAAATAAGAACGACTAGAAGAATGACCAGGACTTTTTTCATTAGCGAGGTTTTATTTTTCTCTTTGAATCGGTAGAGATATAGAAGGTAAAAGGGAATCAGCAACCAGGCAAATTGCTTGGTAACGAGAGCTAACCCAAAGGACAGCGCCGACAGCAAAAAATTTTTGATCTTTAAAGCGTAGATGGTCAGGATGAGCAATCCGATGAGCAATATGTCATTAACTCCCCACGATAGATAGTGCAAAAAATTGGGATTCAGTGCGAATAGGGTAACTAAGCAAAGTTTGTCACAATAATCATGGGGGAATTTGAGCAGGAGAAAAATGGTCAGAAGATAAACCGCAAGATATATTAGGCGAAGGTCGAACCATCCGAGAAGAACTTTACAGGCGAGATAAAAAGGCAAGGGAAAGATAAAAATGAATGGAAGATAAACGTAGTGGGTGAGGGTCGTCGATTCCGGCCATTTATCCGCCCAGTGCTTCATGGGGGTTTGGAAATAATCTTCGATGTAGGGATTCTTCCCTTGCAGGATCATCTTCATCGCTTCTTCCGTTTGAACCACTCCGTCGTGGCAAAATTTATGGGGTTGAGATTGAAGCCTTAATCCAATCCTTAACCCTCCGGGTAGGACGCCCACGAGCAAGATGAGTATTCCAAGCATACACATTTTCCATTTAAAGGCATCCTTTTCCCTTATTTGCTCCTGGTTTCGAGGGATGATATCGAATAGTAGATAAATGATGGCAACTAGAATAGCTGCGGAGGGGAAGATGAGGAGGAATTTCGGTTCGGTTAGAGAGATCACCGACTTGAGTTGGTGCAGATTGACGATGACGCACAGCAAGATGAAGAGAGCATCCTTCGATGGCAGAGGCAAAACTTTGGGTTTATGCATTGGAACGACTCCTCGGATTGTTTTATTCCTGCGATTACAAGATTGATTCTAATCGAATATCCCGCTTCATTAAACCCGTGGAGGTCAGACCTCGACATTCTGATTTACCAGGCATGATACATCCCGCAGGGGGAGTGAAGATCAAGTCATCGAGGTTTTGAAAACCAGATTGACCCTTCATCTCCATGACACCGAAGCTGAAAAAGATAAATTTAAGTGGGTATAGGGCTTTTCGATAAGCCTCCGTTTCTTTTCGGCATCGAAGGTGAGCTAAATAGAGGGAAAGTTAAAAAATGGGAGAAAATAGAGATTATATGGGGTTTAAAAGCTACAAGAGAACCCTTTGAATGTTTCTACAAGAGGGGACTATTCGATATGCGGATAGCTGAACTACTACGAAGAATTAAGAACCACCCGGATTTTGACCGAGTGGGGATGATTCTCTGTCACAATGGAGTGGTCAGGGGCTTCTCCAGGGATGGACGGAGGGTCACAGGAGTAAAGGTCGATGTCGATCACGAAAGGTTGGATGAGTTAATCAGGGAAATGAAGGCTCGCCCTGGGATAACGGATATCCTCGCTGAGGTATATGAGGGCAAATTATCCGTGGGCGACGACATCATGTATGTACTCGTGGCCGGCGATATACGAGATAATGTCTTTCCGGTTTTGGTGGAAACCGTAAGTAGAATCAAGAAAGATGTTGTAAAGAAAGAAGAAGAGTTAGTACTTTAATGTTTGAGAACACTCAGGGAAAAATTTCGAAGCCCATTTGGGCGAAATGCTCATCGAAGGCAAATGCCTGTGTCAATCTCAATT
>DDKQ01000003.1:30957-41032 GCA_002339355.1 Candidatus Subteraquimicrobium carltonvillense
TTTTAAAAATATCTTCCAAGCGGCGTCTCGAATTTCTCTGGTTACTTCGATTAGTTCTACATTACTCGGATTTAGAAGCCATTCACCCAGCTTTCGTGCTTTATCATGACTAACTCGTGCTCTAACTAAGGTTATGCTTTCGTTGAAGATGTATTCGCTCGTTGTGAACTGGACAAATTCTTGGGTAATTTCTTTTAAGAAAGAGACCGCTTGCGGGTGACATTTATCATCTTTGTCATAGATGGCACACCAAGCGCTGGTATCGACGAAAAGTCTTCGCATATCATTTGCTCCAGCCGTAAAGATATTTATCGTGATCTTTGGATAGGTCACCTACGCCACTGGAGGCTTTCCCCACGATCTGCCAGATGGTGTTAGATTTAGGTTTCATTTTCTCCTCGGAGGCTAAGTACAGCTTTAATGCGTCTCGAATTTGTTCGGCTAAGGACTTATTCAGTATCTTGCCTCTTGCCTTTAATTGGCGGTACAGTGTTTTGGGTAGATAAATCTGTGTTCTAACAAAGTCGGACATATTCTCACC
Source organism: Candidatus Subteraquimicrobium carltonvillense (assembly GCA_002339355.1). Classification (GTDB taxonomy): domain Bacteria; phylum Actinomycetota; class Aquicultoria; order Subteraquimicrobiales; family Subteraquimicrobiaceae; genus Subteraquimicrobium; species Subteraquimicrobium carltonvillense. The sequence goes on from DDKQ01000003.1 coordinate 31,499, forward strand.
TTTTTAATGTATATACATCATAATAATTATTTACTTAAAAGTCAATATTTGAATCGTGTTGCGAGATCAGAAAAGTTTAATTGATAATACGGGGTGAGCCCATGCCGGAGCTACCGGACGTCGAAGCGGTTATTGATAGAATTAAGGGCGATGTGGTGGGGGAAATCTTCAAGGGCGTTGAAATATTCATTCCCGATCCCATTCAACTACCACCCTGGCCCGAATTTAAGGAAAGGCTGGTGGGCGCCAAAATCCTTGATATTTGGCGGCGGGGCAAATTCATCCTTTTTCCTTTAAGCAATGGTTTTACCTTCATCGTTCATCTGAGGATGACCGGGAATTTAATCTATTGCCATCCTCAACAGGAAATACATAAGCATACCCGCGTCGTTTTTACCTTTGAAAATGGAAGGCAACTTCGCTTCACCGATCAGCGGAAGCTGGGGAAGATGTATCTGGTTCCCGACGAGGACTTCAGCGGAATCAAGGCTCTATACACCATGGGTCCCGAGCCCCTGAGTGAGGATTTCACTCTTGATGTATTCAACAAACTGTTGAGGAAAAGAAAGGGTAGGATAAAAAGTTTAGTTATGGATCAAAGGTTCATCGCCGGAATCGGAAACGTCTATGGTGATGTGATTTTATGGCAAGCGAAGATTCATCCCCAAAGATGTGTAGGCGAATTGAGCTCTGCAGAGATCAGGGGATTATTTCACAGCATAAAGGAAGTACTCCATGAATCGGTGAGAAATTATTATTCAATCCATGAGCGCCCCGATTGGTTCCTAATGGGAAGGAGGGAAGGCATCTGCCCCAGGTGTGCCTCCCCCTTGGATGCAGTAAAAATCCAGGGAAGATATTCGCACTTTTGTCCCAGATGCCAGCCTGGCTAATTTTCTCCCCGTTGCAAGAACTTTTGAATATATTCGATATATCCAGGGAATTGTTCGAGTGCATTCTTTATACTGCAGATATCTTTGATTTCCTTGCGGGCTTTTAGTTTCATTTTCACCGTGAAAGATTATAGCATATAATTGGAATATCGAAGTTCCCTCACATCAAATTTGGGAGGGGCAGATGACCAGGGTATTCGTGGGCACCAGTGGCTATAATTATCTTCACTGGTGGGATGATGTTTTTTATCCTCCCGATATCCCCCAGAGAAGGTGGCTCGAATTTTACGCTCAACATTTTGACACGGTGGAGTTGAATGTCTCCTTCTATAGGTTGCCAAAGAAATCCGTCTTTGAGGGTTGGCACGCCAGAACGCCAGATGGTTTCACCTTTGCCGTTAAAGGTAGCCGGTTTATAACCCACGTAAAGAAGTTAGCTGGTTGCGAGGATCCCTTGAAGCTATTTTTCGATAACGCCAGTGGTTTAAAGGAGAAGCTGGGGATCGTTTTATGGCAGCTCCCACCGGGACTCCACATGGATGAGGAAAGGTTGGAGGAATTTTGTGGATTACTCGCCCAGAATGAGGTCTCTCGAAATACCCGTCATGCATTTGAGTTCCGCCACAAGAGCTGGTTTTGTGATGAAATCTACGGATTGCTTTCAAAGTACAATTTTTCTCTTTGCGTCGCCCACTCCAACCGCTGGCCCTATGTGGAGATTGTTACCGCCGACTACGTTTACCTTCGCTTCCACGGGGGCGAGATTCTCTACGGGTCCAATTATTCCGATGGGGAGCTTAAAGACTGGTCATCTAAAGCGAAAAAGTGGCTCGATGGGGGGAGAGATATTTACGCTTATTTCAATAATGATGCCTATGGCTTTGCTGTTTATAATGCCTTAAAGTTAAGAGAGCTGATTCAGGGATAGACATAATAACAGACCTAAAGGTCTGTTTCTACATTTTAGAGGACGTAGGGATCTGTAGGAAGATGCTTGGTATCTCCACAAGTTGGCTTTCTTACAGGGTAAAAAGGGGCAAAGAAATGTTGAGGGAATTACTTTCCCTTGAGGCGGGTGTGATTGAGCTTGAATATCACATCACTTCCCATCTTTTCTCTGAACTGCGCCCTTTGCTCAAGAAGGAGGGATTAACCGTGGTGAGCATACATAATTTCTTCCCCGTTCCTGATATTTTGGAGAGGGGAAGCGGAGACGCGTTCTTCTTTACCTCCGATGATGATAAAGAACGTGAACTTGCTGCGGAGTATACCATAAGAACGATTCGATATGCCTCCGAACTCGAAGCTAAGGTGGTCATCCTTCATCTCGGAAATATCCCCTTAAAGGCGGATCTGGATCGTTTGTACCAGCTTCACGACGAGGGAAAGCTTAATTCTGATGAGGCTCGTGAATTGAGGGAAAAGTTGAAAGATGAGAGAAGGAAGAAGGCTCAAAGGTACTTCGATCGAGCTCTTTTAAATATAGATAAGTTGGTCCCCGTGGCGGAGAAACTCAGCGTTATCTTGGGGATTGAAACTCGCTATCATTACCATGAGATTCCCTCTTTTGAAGAAATAGGTATTATTTTGAGTGAATTTAAGGGGGCTCCTCTTGCATATTGGCACGATGTCGGTCACGCTCACAATCTGGAGTGTGTCGGATTCACCAGCCAGAAGGATTTTTTGGAGGCTTTTGCCTCCAATATGGTGGGCATTCATCTGCATGATGCTAAAGGGCGGGAGGATCACTTTGCACCGGGAATGGGCGATGTGGATTTTTCCTTGATTAAATCATATTTGAAAGAGGAGACCATCAAGGTTATAGAGGTTCATCCCAAGGTTTCTCGCGCGGAACTCCTTGAGGGCTTCAAATTTTTAAAGAATTTGAACATATCCACTCACCCCTCCAAAATGTCACAAGTGTCAACCTAACTCTTTAACAGTCCACCTAACCTTAGGAGGTTGAGATGGCTTTTTCCCTCATCTACATAACGGCGGTGAATATCGATGAAGCCAGGAAGATAGCTCGAACGCTCGTAGAGAAAAGGTTGGTTGCCTGTGCCAATATCGTTCCTAAGATTGAATCTTTCTATTGGTGGCAAGGGGAGATTTCTGAACATGAAGAGGTGCTCATCTTCGCTAAGACGGAAACGAGATTGGTAAAGGAAATAATCTCAGAGGTCAAAAAGCTACACAGTTATAAGGTTCCGGCGATCCTTTCTTTCGATATCTCCCTGGGCAATCCCGATTTCCTGGATTGGATTGCTAAGGAGGTAAAATAACACCGAGAAGGCAAATGAGAGTGATATTGTGTCCAGGCGAGCGATAATCCACGTGGATATGGATGCCTTCTTCGCTGCAATCGAGCAACAAAGGCATCCACAGTATAAGGGAAAACCAGTGGTCGTGGGAGGAAACGGCGATCCCCATAAGAGAGGGGTCGTTTCCACCGCATCCTATGAAGCTCGTAAGTATGGCATAAAATCCGCTATGCCTTTAAGGCTTGCCTTTCGGAGGTGCCCTCAGGCTATCTTTCTTCCGGTAGATTTCAAAAAATACTCTGAAGTATCTCAAGGACTCATGAAGATATTGAGAAATTACACCTCTTTGGTGGAGTCGGTGGGCCTGGATGAAGCATTCCTCGATGTGACCGGAAGTGAAAGGAGTCCATTGGAGATCGCATGGGAGATCAAAAGGAGAATAAAAGAGGAGCTGAGCTTAACCGCCTCCGTGGGTGTTGCCCCCAATAAACTTTTAGCCAAGATAGCTTCGGGATTAAATAAGCCGGATGGTCTCACATCAATCGGGGAGAAGATGGTTCAAAGGGTTCTGTCACCGCTTCCCGTGTCCATCTTGTGGGGCGTGGGGAGAAAAACGGAAACTCGTCTTAAAGATATGGGGGTAAGCACCATTGGCGATCTCGTGAAAGTGTCGTTAAAGACTCTTCAAGCAACCTTCGGTAAGGTCTATGGACGGATGCTTTACAATCACACTCGTGGTATCGACGAAACCCAGGTCATTGCCTTTCACGAGCCAAAATCGATGGGAAGAGAAACAACCTTTCAGGTGGACACGACCGATTTGAATTTAATAAGAGATACCCTATTCCGATTCGTGAAATTCCTCGTCAAGGAGTTGCGCCATGCTGGTTATCAAGGGAGGACGATCACCGTGAAGATAAGGTATAGCGACTTTTCCACCCATACCAGGTCTCACACCTTACCTGAACCTGTGGATTCTCAGGAGACTATTTACAACAAGGTCCTTGCTCTCTTACCCAAGTTTGATCTTTCAAGGAAAGTAAGACTAGTTGGGGTGAGGGTTTCGAACCTGGTGAAGTCCGACTGATTTTTATATGTGAAAACGGGGAAATTTTATGAGAAAATTAACCAAATAGCGACTTCAATAAAAAGTCAAGTGTTAAGGGGGTTAAATGGGAATGAAAAGAAATGTGATCATTGCCATTGCCATCATTGCGGTGTGTTTCCTTCTTTTTGTTGGACTTGTTACCCTGGCATGTCTGATTAGCTTACCTGCAGCCAGGGCGGAGAAGGTTGCGGTGATAAATTTGAATGGTTCCATAAGTGAGGATGGGCAAAGCTCCCCCTTCGTTCAACCGGGAATTACGCCAAGGTATGTCCATAAACAACTGGAGCGAGCTCGAAAGGACCCACAGGTGAAAGCAATTGTTTTGAAAGTTGATAGCCCCGGTGGTGCGGTGGGAGCCTCGCAGGAGATCGCCGGGGAGGTCAAAAGGACCAAAAAACCCATCGTTGTTTGCATGGGAGATATGGCGGCTTCCGGTGGTTACTACATCTCCGCTCCCGCGGACAAAATTGTGGCAAAACCCGGGACGCTCACCGGAAGCATCGGTGTGATTTCTCAGGTTGCAGATCTTTCGGGTCTTTATGAAAAGCTGGGAATAAAACTTCAGACCATCAAGTCAGGGAAGCACAAGGACATGTTCCAAAGGCAGCTCACTGCGGAAGAGAAAGAAATCATGCAAGCGATGTGCGATGAGTTATATGATCAATTCATAAAGGAGGTAGCCAAGGATAGGAAATTGCCCAAGACAAAGGTAAGAAAAATCGCTACGGGTGAACTTTACACGGGAGTGGAAGCGAAGAAACTCGGTCTAATCGATGAGTTGGGCGACTATCAAAAGGCAATTGATCTGGCGACGAAGCTCGGTAAAGCGAAAAAGCCAGTTGTGGAAGAATATGCTCCTCGAACGATCTGGGAGACCTTGTTCGGACTCAGTTCGCAATTGCAGCGTGTCATCTTCGCCAAAACTTTTGGGAAGGATTACCTGCTTTTAAGGGATTTACAAAACGTCTTCCTATTGCCAAAGTACAGGACTTATTAATAAAACTCCCAGGAAGTGTGTCAATCCTTCACGAGGGAATAAAAATAAGAGATGTACGAACCGAGATTCTATCGAGAGAAAATGCTCGCCAAAGGTTTAGTTTCTTTCCAGGTGGTAGTGGCCGAAACTGACCTATACATCAGTGCTAATGGGAATTTTTACCGCCAAGCGTTGGAAGCCGTTTTAAAATATCGCAAAGATTTGGAAGAGTTCATCGCCAAACACCCCATTTTTAAGACCACTCTCAAGCCTTATGACGTTCCCGATTCGGCTCCAGAAATAGTCAAAAGTATGGCTGATGCGGCTAGGAAAGTCGACGTGGGACCCATGGCCGCTGTGGCCGGTGCCATTTCTGAGTTCGTGGGGCGAGATTTATTGAAATTTTCACGGGAAGTCATCGTTGAAAACGGCGGAGATATCTTCATCAAGACCAAGAAACTCCGAAAGATTGCCATTTATGCTGGAGATTCTCCATTGAGCAATAAGATTGCCATCGAAATTAAGCCGAATCAAACACCCTTGGGGGTCTGCACCTCTGCTGGGACTCTCGGCCACTCCCTTAGCTTTGGGGAAGCCGATGCGGTGGTCGTTTTATCCCGCGATACTTGCCTGGCAGATGCAGCCGCCACAGCCATTGGCAATCGAGTGCGCAAACCCCAGGATATTGATGAAGCATTAGCTTATGCTCAGACAATCGTTGGACTCATTGGTGTTGTCATCATAAAGGGCAATAAAATGGGAGTCTGGGGTGATCTGGAGATATCACCTATCAATTTTACTTAACTACTGGAGGATACGTTGAGGATCAAGTCTCACCCCATTTTGGGAGATATCCCTAAAAGAAAACTGGTAAAGATAGAGGTAGATGGAAGAACCATCGAAGCCTTTGAGGGAGAACCCATAGCGGCTGCCCTCCTCGCTGCTGGCATAAAGGTTTTTAGGAGGACGGTAAAAAGAAGGGAACCCCGTGGTCTATTTTGCACCATCGGACAATGCACGGACTGCATGATGACCGTAAATGGTATGCCCAATGTGAGAACCTGCATTACTCCTGTGGAGGAAGGAATGGAGATAAGCACTCAAATCGGCCGGGGTGAGCGAAGTTGATGGATGCGGAAGTGGCGGTAGTGGGAGCTGGCCCAGCGGGTCTTTCCGCTTCCATAGAAGCTGCACGATTGGGTGCCAAGATAGTCTTAATCGACGAAAATGGCAAACCCGGTGGACAACTATTCAAGCAAATTCACAAATTCTTTGGCTCGATGGAGCATTTAGCTGGATTGAGGGGATATGACATAGGAAATAAATTATGGCAACGGGCAATGGAGTTAAAAATAAATGTGATGTTGAACACCACAGTTTTTGGTATTTTTGGGGATAAAACTCTGGGTTTATTGACAACAATGGGATCTGAAATCCTACGAGCCCAAAGGATTATTTTGGCTACGGGAGGTTCTGAAAATACCATCGCTTTTCCGGGCTGGACACTACCCGGGGTGATGGGTGCGGGGGCAGCTCAAACCCTCATCAATGTGCACAGGGTGCTACCGGGGAAAAGGATACTGATGGTTGGATCGGGCAACGTAGGTCTAATCGTATCCTATCAGTTACTCCAGGCCGGTGCGGAGGTGGTTGCCCTTGTGGAAGCTGCTCCTAAAATAGGGGGATATCGCGTACACGCGGCAAAAATTCAACGGGCGGGCGTACCCATCATGGTCTCTCACACGGTTAAACGGGCGCATGGCAGGGATTACGTTGAGGCGGCGACCATCGTAAGGGTTGACGATGATTTGAAGATGATCCCGGGTACGGAGAAGACCTTTGATGTTGATACCATCTGCCTCGCGGTTGGTCTCACCCCTCTAAGTGAATTAGCTTGGATGAGCGGTTGCAAGTTCATTTTCGTTCCCACCTTGGGTGGACACGTTCCCATTCACAATGAGGATTTGGAAACGACCGTGGAGGGAATTTATGTAGCCGGGGATATAGCGGGTATAGAGGAAGCGAGCATTGCCATGGAGGAGGGAAGACTTGCGGGCATAGCAGCTGCGGAAAGTCTGGGCTATGCCAGAGAAGAAGCAACGAAATTGAAAAAAGAGATCAAAGAGAGAGTACAACAGTTACGCCGGGGTCCCTTCGGAGAAGATAGATATCTGGCAAAGCAAAGGATAATGAAGGTGGCTCCGAGGTGAACGGTGAAATAGCCCCAACGAAAGCAATAACTCTTGAAGAGTTGAGGAATACACCTGGTTTCCCCTCCGAGAAGCGGTTGAGTCTGGGACGGGTGGCCGTAATCGAATGCCCCGAGGAAATACCCTGCAACCCCTGCGAGTTTGCCTGTCCAAAGGAAGCCATAAAAATAGGGCAGCCCATAACGAATCTTCCCCAGCTCATAGAGGAGAGATGTGATGGATGTGGGATTTGCATACCTTCCTGCCCCGGTCTTGCGATTTTCGTCGTAGATTTAACTTACTCCAAGACCCAAGCTTTGGTGGAATTTCCCCACGAGTTTCTACCTCTACCCAAAGATGGCCAGGAGGTGGATGCCACCGATCGCCATGGCAAGGTTTTGACGAAAGGAGAGGTAGTAAAGGTAAGAAATCCGAAGGGTTACAATTCCACACCGGTGATATCTCTCGCTGTGCCAAGGAGATATGCCAATGAAGTGAGGGGCATCTTAGGAGGAGTTCGAATTGGATGACGAGGTGATCATCTGCCGATGTGAGGAAGTCACAAAAGGAGAAATCCTCAAAGCCATTGAACAAGGTGCGAAGACCATCACCGGCATAAAGATAAGAACACGGGCGGGAATGGGCCTCTGTCAAGGAAGAACCTGTGGAAGATTGATAGCACGATTGCTCGCCGAAAGAACCGCTCAAGTCCTTGAAGAAATACCACCCGCCACTGTTAGACCTCCAGTAAGGGCAACCAAGATGGAGAACCTGGTGACGTCTCATGGTGAATAAAGCCGATGCCGTGGTCATCGGTGGAGGGGTAATCGGCAATTCGATTGCCTATTACCTGGCCAAGTACGGTGTGGATACATTATTGATAGAAAGAAAAGATTTAGCCGCGGGAACCTCCGGTGCTTGTGACGGTTTCATTTTTCTCCAGTCTAAAAAGCCAGGTTTTGACCTTCGACTGGCTTTGGAGAGTACCCGATTATACGAGAACTTGGCGGATGAGCTATCCTATGACATAGAATATCGGAAATGTGGCGGGATGATTCTCATCGAAACCGAGGAGCAATTAAAGGCAATAATTGAGCTCGTGGATGGGCAAAGAAAGACGGGATTGGATGTTAAATTAATGAGGATACCTCAAGAACTGGAGCCTATCCTATCGGGACATATCATCGGTGCCACCCATTCACCTTTAGATGCCCAGGTGAATCCGTTTAAAGTGGTTTTGGGTTTTGCCCAGGGTGCGAAGAGAAAGGGAGCTCAGATACTCACCCATATGGAAGTCCAAGCCATTCGAACCAGAACTGTTCGTGGTGAACTTAAGGTGGATTCGGTCATAACGGAAAGAGGGGAAATCAAGACGAATACGGTCATAAATGCGGCGGGAGTGCATGCACCGGTGATAGCGAAAATGGTGGGGTTGGATTTGCCGATCATTCCCAGACGCGGGCAGGTTTTGGTCACCGAACCCCTTCCCGATTTGGTCACGAGTCTTTTAGTGGATGCTGAGTATATAACACTTAAACTCGCCCCGGATCATCGCGGGACCGATGGATTGGGACTGGGCTTTACCTTAGAGCAAACGGCGAGTGGAAATCTTCTCATCGGAAGCACCAGGGAATTTGTAGGCTATGATAGGAGGACGACATATCACGGGATAAAAGCCATCACTCAAAATGTTTTAAGAATTGCACCAGCCTTGAAAGAGGTCAATATCATCAGATCATTTGCGGGATTAAGACCATATACGCCGGATGGTCTTCCCATTTTAGGTAAGCTACGAGGTGTCGAAGGTTTCATAGTCGCAGCTGGTCATGAGGGAGATGGTATCGCCTTGGCTCCCATCACCGGAAAATTGATTGCCGAACTGGTTGTCAAGGGAAAACCATCGATATCCTTGGATGAATTCGGGTTGGAGCGGTTCAAATAAGCTTTGAGCCATCAGCTTCCAGCCATCAGCTTTCGGCTCTGAGCGGAGGGAAAGACTGAATTGCCATGTCTTACAGGGAATTTGAATTAAGCTACGGGCATCAAAAGATAAAATTCTCGATTCGGGATGAAAATCTTCTGGGCGTGATTCAAGCGAAAAAGATGT
>DDKQ01000003.1:41423-45249 GCA_002339355.1 Candidatus Subteraquimicrobium carltonvillense
AATTTTCCTCCCCTCTCTGAAATAATCAGACGCAGAGAGAGGGTAGCCATCCTGGTCTCGGATAGGACCAGGGCAGCGAAATCCGATCTTATATTATCCGCATTATTGGATGAGCTTAATTCCTCGGGTGTCCCCAATGAAGATATCTTCATAACCTTTGCCACGGGTACCCATCGCAGACATACGAGGGAGGAGCAGCAACAAATTGTGGGCGAAGAGGTTTCTGAGAAAGTGACTCTCTACGACCATGTTTGCAACGATCGAAATAATCTCAAATATGTGGGCACCACGAGTAGGGGGACGAGGGTCGAACTCAATAGGCAAGTACTTGAAGCTGACAGGATAATCCTCACGGGGACCATCGTTTACCACTATTTTGCGGGTTTTGGGGGTGGAAGAAAAAGCATCCTCCCCGGAATAGCCTCCTCTGAAGCTATACAATCCAACCATCGACTCGTCTTAAATCCGGGTAAGGGTAGGAACCCTCTGGCCAGGACGGGAATACTCAATGGAAATCCTGTCCATGAGGATATGGTTGAAGCTGCGTCCATGGTCACTCCCGATTTTCTGTGCAATGTGGTTTTAAATGATGATGGGGAATTGTCGGGAATTTTCGCTGGGCACTGGAAGAATGCTCATGAGAAAGGTTGCCGTTTTGTAGATGAGCATTATAGGATCAAAGTCAACGAAAAGGCCGATTTAGTCGTGGTCAGCTGTGGTGGACATCCCATGGATGTAAACTTCGCTCAGTCCCACAAAGCCATGGACAATGCCTCCTTCATTCTTCGGGATGGGGGAGTGATGATTCTTTTGGCCGAGTGTGGCGAGGGCTATCCTTCACCTGAGTATCGTAAGTGGTTGAAGTATCGATGCAAGGAAGAGATCGAGGAGGTTTTACGGGAGAGGTTTTCCATTCCCGGACATACTATATACTCCGCCATGGAGAAGGCGGAGAGATTTCACATCATTCTGGTGACCGAATTAAACCCTGATGATGTGCATCGCCTGGGGTTGACTCCGGCGAGCTCAATCGAGGAAGCTTTGGGCATCGCTCGGGCCGAATTGGGGGGAGCCCCATCTGCTTATGTCATGCCCCGAGGATACACCACTCTGGGGACAGTCCCCACACAAAAACTTCATACAACGAAATGCTCACTATGAGGTGCAAAAACAGAGAACCAATTATTTATTATTCAAAAAGGAGAGGATAAAAGACAGAAAAAAGGCTATGAACTGTTGAAAGAAAAAGTTCCAGAGTTTAGAAACCCCTGAAAAGCACAGCCATATTCATCATTTGGTTTCTGCTTTTCTTGGGGTGTATAGTATGCCGATATTCGCAACTTGGTATGCTTGTACATTTCACCCTCTTTTAGTAGGTGGTCCAACTTTACTCCCTTTTTGGCTCGCCATAATAGTTGGTGCCTTTTTACTTTCAATTCGCCCTCTTACTGCGTGGCATATCCGTCTTTCTGGATTTGATAATCTCGGGCATGGACTGGGGATATACACGGTCTTTCCAGAAGAGGGAACAGCAATCTACTCTGAAATTTATTCCTATATTCGACATCCGATATATTTAGGCTCCTTTTGTGCTGCCTTAGGTTTCGCCTTCTTCAGAAATAATCTACTAGCCCTCTTTACAGCTCTGATTTTTTTAATTCCAGTTCTTAACGAGACTCGACTCGAAGATAAGGAAATGATAGAGAGATTTGGGGAGGAACACAAAAAATACATCAAAAATACTGGAGCACTGTTTCCGCATAAAAATATAGGTAATTGGAACCGTAACATTTCTGTTATCCTTTCTCGGTTTTTGTTGGTAATATATTTGGACACATTTTTGAGAATAAAATTAAAATCGTAGGAGGTCTCATTTTGATTGGTATTGGAATAAAAATACTGGTTGAACATTTAGTTTAGAAGATGCCAGTTACATCGCCTAACGCAGGCTTTGCGGCTCGTAGGTCGGTCGTTGCAGAAGTATTCACAGCACCTCAATAGTCTTTTTGTTTAAAATATCCCAGGGTTGCCAGATAAAAGAGGAGCACAAAACCCAGGACTACAGCGATTTCCAACCACGGAAGCTTGCCCTGGAAGAATGCCTCCTTATTCTGCATGAAGGCGAAAATACTGTAAGCTCTGGTTTTCGAAAACCATCCCGGTATTGACAGAAGAAGCGCTGTGACCGCGGAGAGCACCCCAACCTTCACTGGGTCATCCACCAAGCTTGAGAAAAAGAAGGTTAGGGCATAGATCAGTAATAATCCAACACATGTGGGCACGGATCCGATGATGAGCCTTGAGAGTTCGACATCATGACCTGTGAATTTTGCCGCCGGATAGATGGAAAAGGATGACACTGCGACTATAATGGCAATTTCCAAGGCTCCCACGAGGAACTTCACTAGGGCAACCCGATTTCTACTGATGGGTTTTGAAAGCAGGAATTCCATCGTTTGCTTTGAGGCTTCCGAGGCGAATAATCCCATACCCATCAAAATGGCCAGAATCGTACTGAATTGATAGAGATTCTTTCCAAACCACTGGGACCAGATATAGAAATCATACTGCTTCTCCATAAGCTCAATTTGTGCAAGGGCTTCTTTTGGCAAGGGAAAAGGTATGGTCTTTAGGGTCTCTTTGAGAAATTCTTTGAAGAGCCACTCATAGAGGAGGGGCAAGCTCGCTGCGAAAAGCACGAAGACGATGAGTCCAATGATGAATCGCCATCTGGATTCCCTGAGCTCCTTCCAAAGCATTATTTCTCATCTCCCTTGACTTCTTCCATGAAGATATCTTCCAGGTTCAGATCTATTACCTCCAGGGCGAAGAGGGGGTGTTTCTGGAGTTCGGTGAGGACGAGGTTTACATCCCCATCGACGGTTAGGAGATAACCCCTTTCTTCTCTTTCCACCTTGGTCACACCCGGAATGGCATTGAGTTCAGTTGGTTCGATTTCCTTTTGGAAAACCACTCTTACCCTCTTTTCTTTAAGCTTTAACTCTTCCATGGGGCTTACTTTAACTAACTTTCCTTTGTTGATTATTCCAACCCAGTCGGCTATTCTTTCCACGTCATTTAAGATGTGAGATGAGAAAAAAATAGTCCTTTCGGCTTCAGTGAGTTCTTTCACGATCGTGGTGAGAAACTCATGTCTGGCTATGGGATCCAAGCCCGTTGTCGGCTCATCCAATATGAGGAGGGGTGGATTGGGACCCAAAGCCAAAAGTAAAGCGAGCTTTGTTTTCATACCCCTCGATAACTCTCTAACCCTTTTATTTAAAGGGAGTTCAAAGAGAGTGAGATACTTTTCGACTAAATGGTCATCCCAGGTAGGATAGAAACCTTTGCAAAAATTGATTATTTCGGAAACACTCATATAGCCGTACATTGCCTGTGTTTCGGAGACGTAACCTATTTGTTTTCGAATTTCCAATCCATCTTTTCGTATGTCTTTTCTGAAGATCTTTGCGCTCCCGGCTGTGGGGAAAAGTATTCCCAAAAGCATTTTTATGGTTGTCGTTTTGCCCGCACCATTCGGTCCCAGAAAGCCAAAGATACTTCCCTTGGGAACCTTTAAATTGAGATTATCCACCGCTACCAAATCTCCGAACTTCTTGGTGAGGTTTTCCGTTTCTATGACGGCTTCAAGCACTTTAAGACCTCCTTTCCCAGAATAATTCTTACCCTTCCATGCTTCTCGTGCATTTTAAACATTCGAGGGAGGGGTAAGTGCTTAAGAAAGTGTCGGAGCCTCGCTCATGAAAACCTTTGAACTGCTCACAGTTTTGCAGCGAGGCGAGACGCGAGCGGCCCCGAAGGACTC
>DDKQ01000113.1 GCA_002339355.1 Candidatus Subteraquimicrobium carltonvillense
GATCCTTTCTGCCCTTCTTCTGGGCTCTTAGATCCTGTCAGTTACTCTAACACATTTTGTCCAGTTGAAGGGGTGCAGTCCAAAGAATACAAATAACAATCGAGATTGCAAGGAGTAATTTTTTAATACCCATTGGCCTTTCAAAAATTATTCAAGGAAAGTAATAAATCTCACCTGTTTAGACGATCGGGGCGCACCAAATGTTCCATTTTAGAAAGCAAAACTGTTCGGATACTGAGTGGGATCTCGCTTAAAACATATGTACAAGCCTTTCCAATAATATTATTGCGAGAAAGTATTATGAAATTTTGAAAAAAATATTAAATCTTAGAATATTTTCCGATTCTTCTGTGGCTTTAATGGACTATATCCAGGATTGCCTTCGTTAAAAGCAATGTCAAAAGAGCGAACAATGGGATTTTAAAAAGGAAAGAGCAAGGAGTGAAACTTTTCACTGTGGGTGCTAAAAATTTGGTTATAGATTGGCTATATATGATTGATTAAGCTAAAATTTGAAGAGTTAAAGTTCGATAAAAGGGAATTTGGAGGCGGGTTTAGATGGCAAAGTTCGTGGAGATGTTCCAAAATTTTATATTCGATATGGATGGAGTGATCTATCTGCAGGATAGTCCCATTCCTGGGGCTAGGGAGGTCATAAATTATCTGAAATCTGCCGGTAAGTCCATCCTTTTCTTGACGAATAACTCCTATTACACCCCCGAATATTATGTGGAGAAGCTTTCATACATGGGAATTCAAGCGAGTCCAGATCGGATTCTAACATCAGCCGCTGCAACGGCGATGTATCTCAAAAAACATCACCGATTGAAGGGGAAAACTGCCTTTGTCATAGGTGGACCTGGCCTTGAGCGGGAGATTAAATCCATCGGATTGGAGCTACTTACCACCGATAGCGGAAGGAATGCTCATTTCGTCATCGTTGGCTGGGATACAAATTTTAATTATGAAAAGATGAAGGTTGCTACCCTGGCGATCAATGGTGGTGCAATCTTCATTGGTACCAATTACGATAAGACTTTTCCCAGCGGCGAAGGCTTGTGGCCTGGAGGGGGAGCGATAATTGCTTCCATCGAAGCGGCTACAGATAGGAGAGCCAAGATTATAGGGAAGCCTGAAAAATTCATGATTGAAGCGGCCTTGGCTCTTTTCGATGGAAAACCCCCAAAGACGGTGCTCATAGGGGATAGACTAGATAGCGATATCTTGGCTGGAAAGAGAGCGGGGATAAAAACAATCCTAGTTCTCACGGGTGTGACTTCCCGGGAGATGTTGGAAAAATCCGATATTAAACCCGACTACACCTTGAAAGGAATTTGGGAATTGTTCTAATTATTCTTCCTTCTTTGCCTCCTCGATTATCTTTTGAGCGATATCCCCCGGTACTTGCTCGTAGTGGGAGAATTCCATTCCATAGGTACCTCTTCCATGGGTTATGGATCTCAGTTGAGTTGCATATTTTGCTATTTCCGCCAGGGGGACGAGTGCTTTAATCACCTGATTGCGCCCGCGAGGTTCCATTCCCAGAATTTTTCCTCGTTTCCCGCTTAAGTCACCGATGACGTCGCCCATATATTCCTCTGGAACTATCACTTCCACTTTCATGATGGGTTCAAGGAGGATCGGATTTGCCCCAAGTATCGCCTTTTTTAGCGCCATCGAACCCGCAATCTTGAAGGCCATATCTGAGGAGTCCACGGGGTGGAAGGAACCATCGTATACAGTCACTTTGACATCTATCACGGGATAGCCCGCAAGTACTCCTCCTTCCAAAGCTTCTTTCAGCCCCTTCTCAACGGCGGGGATGTATTGCTTGGGAATGGCGCCTCCCACAATTTTGTCGACAAATTCGTATCCGGCACCACGAGGTAGCGGTTCGACCTCAATCCAGGCATCACCATATTGTCCACGACCTCCCGTTTGTCTCTTGTATTTCCCCTGTGCTTTGGCTGAGGCGAGAACCGTTTCTTTATAGGGTATTTTTGGTGTGGACAAAGTGGCTTCTACCCCGAATTTTCTGCGCAGATGATCAATGGTCACCTCCAAATGCATATCACCCACTCCGGAGACTATGGTCTGCCTGGTTTCGTGATCACGGCGGACCCTTAAGGTCAAATCCTCCTCAGCCAATCTCGTAAGAGAGGTGCTCAACTTTTCCTCGTCGCCCTTGGTTTTTGGCTCGATGGCCACGGAAATCACGGGCTCAGGTAGGGTTAACGGTTGCAGCTTTATGAGTTTACCTTCGTCGCATAAGGTATCACCGGTGAATGTTTCGTTGAGTTTTGGCACGGCTGCGATGTCCCCCGCTGGGACATCCCTAGTTTCGATCTGATTCTTGCCTTGCATGAAGAAAAGATGTCCTATTCTTTCCCTCTTGCCCCTTGATGAGTTGTGAACCGTGGAGTCTGCGTGAAGCACTCCTGAATACACTCGGAGGAAGGTTAGTTTGCCCACATAGGGGTCGGCAACGCTTTTAAAAACTGAAGCCGTAAGAGGCTCCTTTTCACTATGTTTTCTGATCTCTTCCTTCTGCGTTTTGGGATTGATCCCTTTGATTTCGCGCCCCTCCATTGGCGAGGGCATTATCTCCACTATGGCATCCAAAAGCGAAGATATTCCGAGATTTTTATGGGCGGAGCCGCAGAAAATCGGTACCACAGCTCGGTTCAATGTAGCTGTCTTTAGAGTCGTTCTTATCTCCTCTTCGGTTAATTCCTCACCCTCTAGGTATCTCTCCAGGAGCTTGTCATCGACTTCGACCACGGATTCGATCAATTTCTCCCTATATTTTTCGGCTTCTGCCTTTAAATCCGTGGGGATTTCTTCTTCCTTGGATTTGCCATCGGAAAAGACCGCGGTCATTTTGATTAGGTCTATAACCCCCTTGAATCCGCTTTCTTTCCCAAGCGGCAATTGGACGGGAGCCACATTAACGCCAAAAGTCTCCCTAATCATGTCCATCGCTTGATAAAAATCGGCGTTCTCCTTATCCATCCTATTGATGAAAACCAGGCGGGGTAAATCATACTCATCCGCGAGATGCCAGACTCTCTCCGTTTGCACTTCTACCCCTGATACGGCGCAAACGACGATTATCGCGCCATCCGCCACGCGCAGAGCGCTTATAACCTCGCCGATGAAATCAGCGTATCCCGGTGTATCTATTATGTTGATTTTGTGATTTTTCCATTCACAGGGAGCAAGTGCGGCATTTATCGATATCTTCCTTTTGATCTCTTCGGGATCGTAATCGGTGACCGCGCTGCCACCGTCAACGCTTCCCATCTTGCTAATGGCTCCCGAGGTGTAAAGCATCGCTTCGGTCAAGGAAGTCTTTCCAGTTCCTCCATGGGCAACGATGGCGATATTTCTTATCCTTTCGGTGGAATATTTTTTCAATACAATCTCCTCCCTTTTCTGCTAATAATATATCATGCATGGATCATAATTTCAGATATCTAGTAATATATAATCCCACCTACAATATATCTTCTACAATATAAATAATAAACCTTTTGTACATGTTCCATATCTCTGTTGAGGAAGTGCTAGAGGGAGAGTTTCAGCTGCGAGTATTTATCATTTTTATGAAAAAGCCGAATATTAACATAAGAAAAAGAGTTCGCAGGTTAAAATCTGAACGGATCGACACGATATGTTATACTCTTTTTAGCATTACAAGGGGTTAAAGCGAAGGTGAAGGAAGCAATTTTAGTGGTCGATGATGAGCAGAATATCGTGGAGTTGGTGAAGCTTTACTTGACCAATGAAGGCTTCACGGTTAGGGGCGCCATCAATGGCGAAGAGGCCTTAAAGACCTTTAAATCCTTCCAGCCTTCATTGATCATCTTGGATATCATGCTTCCGGGAATGGATGGTTGGGAGGTATGTCGTCGGATAAGAAAAGAGTCGGATGTCCCCATCATCATGCTCACCGCAAAGGTATCGGAGGTTGATAAGGTCGTGGGGCTGGAATTGGGAGCCGATGACTACCTGACCAAGCCCTTTAGTCCTCGGGAGCTCGTGGCTCGAGTCAAAGCGGTGCTCCGGAGGAT
The DNA here is from genome assembly GCA_002339355.1 of Candidatus Subteraquimicrobium carltonvillense. GTDB lineage: Bacteria > Actinomycetota > Aquicultoria > Subteraquimicrobiales > Subteraquimicrobiaceae > Subteraquimicrobium > Subteraquimicrobium carltonvillense. The sequence continues at coordinate 4,074 of DDKQ01000113.1, forward strand.
TCGCGGCCCAGCGCCAAAATCTCCTCTCAGCTTCGGGGATTTGACCATAGATATCGATAAGAGGGAGGTAAGCTTGGCCGGAAAGAAAATCGATCTCACCTCCACGGAATTCGATGTATTAAGAGAACTGGCTTCAAATCCTGGCATCGTCTATTCGAGAGAGCGTCTCCTTCAGAAGGTGTGGGGATATGATTTCTTTGGTGGAGCTCGCACGGTGGATGTTCACATTCGTCATCTGCGACAGAAGCTGGGTGATGAGGGCTCTCGCTTTATCGAAACGGTATGGGGCGTCGGATATAGGTTTAAAGGGAAGTGAAAGATGTTTAAGTCCCTTCGCTCTCGAGTTATTTTCTCCTATGTTTTTGTTCTTTTTCTCTCCTTGGGTATCGCGAGTCTACTTTTCTACCAATTTCTGGTGAGTTACACCGTTCGAACTCAGGGAAAAGAACTGACGAATCAAGCTGTTACCCTCAGTCGTGAAGTGGAAGCAATATTGGAGGGTCAGAACCCCTGGCTTGGGATACATAGAGTAAGGGTTCACAAATTTCTATCCGCCTATGCCAAGCTGACAAAGATAAGGATATTTTTTATCGATTCCAAAGGAGAGGTCATCGTCGATTCAGAGGGTCCTCCACTCATTCAAAAGCAACAGTTACCAAAGTGGGTGATGGGCTTAGCTGGAGAGAGCCCTCAGGTGTTGAGGAGATATCTCCCCGAATTACGCAAGGAAGTTTTATTGGTCAGTGTTCCCTTGAGGGAATCCAAAAATTTGCTAGTCATAGTGAAGCCCTTTGCGGAGGTAAAAGAAGCCCAGCGTCCCTTCTTAAATCTCCTGCTCGGAGCAGCTGCAATCTCCTTTCTCATCTCGGTATTCGTCGGTTTATACCTTTCGCGTTCAATATCGGAGCCCATTCTTAAATTGACTAGAGCTGCAGGTGAAATAGGGAAAGGACGGTTCGATCAATACATCGATGTGCAGTCGGAGGATGAGATTGGACGGCTGGCTAGAGTCTTCAATTTCATGGCCGAAAGGGTTAAAAGGGCTTATCAAGCACAGCGGGATTTTGTGGCCAACGTCTCGCATGAAATAAGGACGCCCCTCACCTCCATAGAGGGATTCTCCCAAGCCTTACTGGATGGTGTAGTCAAGGATGAGGAGTCTTTCAAAAATTCACTTCGAATAATCAACCAAGAGAGTAAAAGATTGGTGAGATTGGTAAGGGATTTATTGGCCTTGTCCAGCATTGATGCTGGACAACTGGATCTCAATTTTAAATCCCTTGACTTGAGAAAATTCTTGCGCCAGATCGGCGAGAAGTTTCAACCCCGTGCCAATGAGGATGGTATCCAATTTAAGGTGCAAGTTTCGGGGAATATCAAAATTACCACAGATCCAGATCGCTTAGACCAGGTATTGACAAATCTTTTGGACAATGCCTTCAAATATACCCCATCCGGGGGAACGATTGCCTTGAGAGCCACCCTGCTCGATTCCAAAGGGGTGCGACTGGAAGTGGAAGATTCCGGTGCCGGTATCCCCTCTGAGGATCTACCCAGGATCTTTGACCGATTTTATCGCGTGGAGAAATCCCGTTCCAAGGAATATGGTGGTGCTGGTCTCGGCCTTTCCATCTGCAGAGAGATCATCGAAATTCTGGGCGGGAGCATAGATGTGGAGAGCAAACTGGGTGAGGGAACGAAATTCACCATAGAGCTACCGATTTCCCCACAGAGAAATCAATAAATATCCACTTTTAATCAAAACTTAATATTTTTTCAAAATTTCCATAATATTTTTCCCCAATAATATATTTGGGGTCGGCTGGAGCCAAGGTACCAAATTTTTTGGGGGTCGGCTGGAGCTTAAGGTAATAAATGACGCAACCAATTATGAATGTCGGAGAATTTCCCTCCTTTCACCGTCCGGCTCGTAATGTATCCATCAGAAGACCACTCAAGGTTGTCTCCAGGCCTGACCCTTTTTATTATGCCCTCCTTAATCCTCAAGAAGCATTAATCCTAGGTTACAAGCTTCGAAACCATCTTCGATAATTCCCTCGTAAATGCCGGAAGGAATTGAACCCTCTCAGAGGAAATTCTTATTATTAATTTTAGTTGAATGAATCTTTGCGGTTGAGGGGGCGACTTAAAATACATCTCTGGATAAAATATATCCTAAGGACAAAACTTTTACCCATAGGTCTTTCCATTCTAGCCCTGATTTTCATTGCTGTCTGGGGATATCTTTATGCCTTTGCAGAGGACTTAGTCATAAAATCACCCTCCCATAGAAGGGTCATACCCAATCCTACTCCTTCTATTTCTGCAGAGTGGCAGATTTTTCCTCTGGCAAGGCTTGCTTCCGCAACCGTTATCGTCGATGGCAGGGATGTCAGTGAATCTGTTTCCCTCTCTGCGGTCGGATTTTCCTATGATCCTCCTCAGAAATTGAGTGAGGGAGAGCACACCATAGAGACAAAGCTCATCTACAAATTTCTGCTCCCCAAGAAATTAAAGCTCAAATGGGCTTTTGAAGTGGATACCATAACCCCAAGCATAAAATTCGAAGATATTGAGGATATAATCGCCACTCGCCAGTCTTGGATTCATGATCTTTTGGGATTCACCGAACCTCATGCAAAACTCAAGGTTTATCTGAACGGTAGATCAATCCCCTCACCCAAGGTTGATGAAAGGGGTCATTTTAGTCTCGGTCTCTATTCACTTTCGAGGAAAAATGAGTTGAGAGTCGTAGCCATCGATCGAGCGGGAAACAAGGGTACTCTGGTGATTCCCGTTGTCGTGGATAACTCGGCTCCCGTGATAAAGGCATTTTCCCCTGCTCATGGCTCCGTGGTTCATTCCGAAAAACTCAAAATCTCGATCAAGCTGGAGGAACGGGAATCCGATATTCGCTTTGCCACATTATGGATAGATGGGAATGTGGTCAAGCACAACTATAATCCTAAAACCAAGGAAATCACCAGCGGGTTGAGGCTTTCTCATGGAGAGCATGAAGTGGTGGTCAAAGCCATCGATGAAGCGGGTAATTCCGTCAAAAAACTTTGGTCTTTTAAGGTGGACACCACACGAGTCGTCATCAACATCACACAAAGAAGGCTATTCTTATATAGAGAGGGACAATTGATAAAGGAGTATCCCATAGCCGTTGGTCAAGAGTTTACCTTTCCAACTCCCATTGGTCACTATCGCATCATTCGCAAGAGAAAGAATCCCACATGGTATAATCCTCATAAACCCTGGTCGAGGAATATGCCTGAGAGAATTCCCCCTGGACCGGGCAATCCCTTGGGTACCAGAGCTATGGACCTTAATGCACCCGGCATCCGCATTCACGGGACATATAGTTCGCGGTCCATCGGTCGTGCCATTTCCCATGGATGCATTCGCATGCACCTTCATCATGCCGAGGAGCTATTTGATCTGGTCTCCGTGGGGACACCCGTGGACATAGTGAAATAACTTACGAGCGGTAGAGATGGAAATTATGATAGAATTGATTTGAAGGTGAGGATGAAAATGGATTTTATGTCTTTTTTATTCTTCATATTACTTCTGGTATTCTTCGTTAGTCCCACTTTTCGCAAGAAGATATTGGAGATTAAAAGGATTAAAGCCATCCGCGAGTTTGAGAGAAAAAGGGGCTCAAGGGTCATTACCCTCATTCATCGACAGGAAGCTCTAGGTATCCTTGGGATACCCTTTTACAGGTATATAGATATCGAGGACTCCGAGAAAATCTTGAGAGCAATAAGGCTCACCCCTGATGATATGCCCATTGATCTTATCCTGCACACTCCCGGAGGGTTGGTCCTGGCTTCAGAGCAGATAGCCCACGCCCTCTTAAGACACAAGGCGAAGGTCACAGTGTTTGTGCCCCATTATGCCATGTCCGGTGGGATGCTCATAGCCTTGGCCGCCGATGAAATCATCCTCGATGAGGATGCCGTTTTGGGATCACTCGATCCCCAGCTTGGTTGGCAGTATCCGGCTAGCTCCCTTATTTGGACAGCTCAGGCAAAGGATAGAAATGAATTGGATGACAGGACCTTGATCTATCTGGATGTTGCCCAGAAGGCCGTGCGACAACTGCGGCAGCTCATTTTCGACATTTTGCAACACAAGGTGGAGAAGGACAGAGCCTGGGATATCGCAAATTTGCTCACGGAGGGAAGGTGGACCCACGACTTCCCTCTGACCGTCGAAAAGCTAAAGAGCCTGGGGATTGAGGTCAAGGTGGAAATGCCTCGAGATGTTTATAATCTGATGGAGCTTTATCCCCAGGTTGGATTGCGCAGACCTTCCGTGGAATATATACCCCTTCCTTACGAGAAGAAGGTCGAAGAGAAGAAATAGTTTGGTCTCCTTCGTCTCGGTCTCTTCGGCAGGATGAGGATGAGCAGAAATCCCGTTAAGAATCCACCAATGTGAGCGAACCAGGCTATGCCTCCACCTTGTTGAGGGCTTGTGATCGCGGCTACCCCACTGAACAATTGCAGGATAAACCAGAATCCTATCAGCAGCAATGCGGGTAGCCTTACAATCTGAATGAAATAGAAGAGGGGAACCAAAGTAAGAATTCGAGCTGTGGGAAAGAGGATAAGGTAAGCCCCCAAAACCCCGGCGATGGCTCCACTGGCACCAAGGGAAGGTATCTGTGAATTGGGTCCAGAGAGGATGTGTCCAAAAGTTCCTCCCAAACCGCATAAGAGGTAGAAAAGAGTGAATTTGAAATGTCCCAGCGTATCCTCGACATTGTTCCCGAATATCCACAGATACCACATATTCCCGATGATGTGAATGAAGCCACCATGAAGAAACATCGAGGTTAAAATGGTGAGATAGGGAATCTTTTGGATCCCAGGGAAGAGGCTCACACCGTGAGTTATTTCGTAGGGAATCAGCGAATAGGTGTATATGAATTGTCTGAGGCTGTACTCCGTACCCAGAGAGAGCTGATAAATGAAGACGGCTATATTGATTATTATCAGACCCACGGTCATGAAGGGAAATGTTTCCGCGGGATTCTCATCTCGAAGTGGGAACAAAACTCTCACAACCCTTTCTTGAAATTGAATTATACCTATTTTACCCTAGATAGTTTAAGTTTCAAGTTTCTTGCCTCTCTTGCCAGATAACATTTTGCATGGCATCATATTTCTTAAGTAAAACGAAGACCCGTAGAAATTCGACTTTGGGGGGACAAAATGGTCGTTATTTTCGGAATTTTAATGTTTTTAATCATCGGTTTAGTGCTGTTGATTGCCCTGGGTTTGATCTATATCTACAATCGGTTGGTGGTTTTGAGGAACAGAATCGAAAATGCTTGGGCGCAAATCGATGTCCAGTTAAAGCGACGTTATGACCTAATTCCGAATTTGGTGGAGACGGTCAAGGGTTATGCCGCCCATGAGAAGGAACTCTTTGAGAACGTGACAAAGGCTCGAGCCGAGGCAATTAAGACCACGGGAAGCGTTGGAAAACAGGCACAGGCGGAAAACATGCTCACACAGACTTTAAGATCACTCTTTGCCGTGGCTGAAAACTACCCAGAATTGAAGGCGAATGAGAACTTCATGATGCTTCAGGAGGAATTGGCTGGGACCGAGAGCAAAATCGCCTATGCTCGCCAATTTTACAACGATACCGTGATGAAATATAATACCATGATTCAATCTTTACCCACCAGATTGGTCGCTCCCACCTTTGGGTTTTCTCTTCGAGAATATTTCGAAATAGAAGAGGTGTCTCGAGAACCCGTTAAAGTACAATTTTAGCCGCAAGTCGCAGGTCACAAGTTGCAGGCGAAGAAAATTTTAACTTGCGACATGCGACCTGTAACGTGCGACGGTGGTTACGATGTATGAACAAATTGCCAGCAATGTGAGAAAATCTTGGCTTTTAATTCTTCTCTTCGTTGTCCTGATCATGCTCGTCGGTTATGTATTCGGGGAGCTCATGCAGATAGGCTACTTTGGGGTGGTCTTAGCTCTCATCATCGCCATGGCTATGAGCTTTAGCGGATACTACTACAGCGATAAGATCGTGCTCGCCATGAGCAGAGCCCGCCCCGTGGAGAGAGAGGAATACCCATATTTATATAATGTGGTTGAGGGCCTATCCATCGCTGCGGGCATTCCCACTCCCAAGATGTACGTCATCGATGATTCCGCCCCCAATGCCTTTGCTACTGGTCGGAATCCTGAGCACTCAGCCGTCGCGGTGACCACGGGACTCCTTGAAAAACTAAATCGCGTTGAGCTCGAAGGCGTCATTGCTCATGAGATATCGCACATCCAAAATTACGATATCCGACTGGCTACCTTGACCGCCGTGATGGTTGGAGTGGTCGTTCTCTTAAGCGACTGGCTTTTACGTAGCTTCTGGTGGGGCGGAAGGAGAAGGGATTCGGAAAGAGGAGCTTTAACCGCTATCTTGCTTCTCATCGGAATAATTCTTGCTCTTCTATCTCCTTTGATCGCTCAGCTCATCCGTTTAGCTATCTCTCGACAGAGGGAATTCCTCGCCGACGCCAGTGGAACAATGCTTACCAGATATCCCCCCGGTCTCGCCAGCGCTTTGGAGAAATTAGCTGCAGATAGGGAACCCCTGGAAGTTGCCAACAAGGCTACCGCCCACCTGTATATCGTCAATCCTTTAAAGGACCTACGGGGTGCCATGAACAGCCTCTTCAACACTCACCCACCGATAGAAGAAAGAATAAAACGTCTCCGCGAGATGTCCTTCGAACTCCAACCGGAGTAAAAATTTCCGGTGAAACTTTGATATTAGTGATAAAGAATGGTATCCTTTAGGGTATAAAATTCAGTATTTAAAAAGGAGTGAAAAATTGTGCCTTTAAGCATCATCGAGGACTTCAAATCCATATCCGATTTGAAGAAAAAGACGCGCGAGATATTTGAACAGATTCACCGTACAGGTCGCCCCGTAATTATCACCGTCAATGGAAAGCCCGACGCAGTTTTGCTCGATGTCTCCGTTTTTGAAAGAAAGCTAAGGGTGTTAAATCTCGGGGCATTGTTGGCGGAGGCTGAGGTAGATGTAAAAAAGAAGAGAACACGTCCAGCCCGAAATTTCTTGAGGGAGCTGAAGCGTGGCTCGTAAATACGAGGTCAAAATTGCGTTCACTGCGGAAAATGATATCAAGTCCATCTTTGACCATCTCGCGCGCGATAACCCGCAGGTAGCGGCAAAATGGGTTACCGAAATTGAGCGCCAAATTGATTCTTTGGAGTTATTTCCCCAACGTTGTCCAGTAATTCCTGAATCGGAGGAACTCGATCATCCATATCGCCATTTAATCTATGGCAATTATAGGACGATTTTTCGCATCGAGGGCTCAACTGTAATCATTTTGCGTGTCATCCATGGAGCACAATTGCTTGATTTGCGGATGTTTGAGAAGTAAATTAAGATGGTCAAATAAACTGGGAATTTTTACAAAATTGGGGAAGCATGATGGACGGAAACAAAAAATATTCTGAGCTGGAAAGAGAAATACGCTGGAGGCGATTTCACAGGTGGGAAAATCAGTACGATAGGGAGTATCTCCGTAGACTAAGTCCTCTTGAGAGGATAAGGATTTATGAAGGTCTTTATCAAACCGTGTTGAGGTTGCATCCAGAGAAGATAAGGTGTCACTGGGAGTCAGATGAACGGGGCGAGAGGGAAGCCCACATCAAGTACCTCATGGAAATGAGAAAGCCCTTTTTAAAAAACACTTAAATCCTATTATGCTCCCTCAAAAGTTAAAAGAATTTACTATGGTGCAAGAATTCGACAAATACTTTAAAAATTGGGTCAAATCTGCATGTAAGGATTGGGGTTGCCCCGAACCGTCAGATGAATATTATGCAAAAGTGTACAGAAGACTCCCAGAAGGGTTACGAAGTTTGTTAGGTTTGGGACTTGAGGAAGGAATTATCATTTCAAAAGGCCGAACTTTTACCTTAGAGGGGCTACCACCTAAAAAGGGTCCTTACAATTGGTTTAGCCAATCCTCAGGCAAAGAACCTGCACCAAAAGAACCTATTCCCAACTGGGAGTACTTTATACAAGTAGCTGAATTTGTCCGACTTTATCACATTGCCAAGGCTAAAAGCTTGATGCTCACCTTTGAGGATGATTTGATGGACCTCGCTCTTTATCAGAATGATAAACTCGTTGTTTGTTGTGAGGTCAAGGAGCAAAAGAACCAGATTAAAAAATTGATCAAAGGTATTAAGGATTACCAACAGGCCATAGACTTTACTGTGGATGATCGAAGTAATGACCCCTTACGCAAGGCAAAATATATCGTCAAACGAAGACCAGAGTATTTTTGTGGAGTTGCCATAGGAGTGCGCTTCGAATATCGGGTGAGTTATCCAGAAGGTCAAGCTTTTCAACTCACAGAAGATGCAATACCCTGGATGTAGAATGCCAGATTACATCTAATAGTGGGTTTGTCATTTGTCCCATGCGAAACGTTGCTTCGAGCTCTATCCATAAAAGTCATTTCCCCCCCATTGAGATTGACATAGTCAATATCCTCAGTTACCATTCTATTGGAATCGAACTCTTGTTCGTTACTGAGATGGTGAGCCTTAGTTGTCATTTAAAGGGCTAAATATGAGCAAAGCTATCTACTTTTTCTTTGTGGATTTTTTAGAGTTACCTTGCTTCGCGGATAGATCCTTCACTGGCATCTGCTTAGAAAGGGATGATCTTAAAGAGAGCGCTTGTGGTTACACCATTGTCAATTTTGGCGATGGCGAGAGTTATTTGGTCATTTTCGTTATAGCAGAGTCTGTTGAATTTGCTCGCAAGAAACTCTTCCGATTCGTAGATAAGCATGGCCTGAAAGTGATGCCTATGACTCTCGATTGGACCAAGGCCCAGATTCTCGTTCATCACCTCAATACGATTGTGAAGGCTAGCCACTATGTCCATGCTGCAGTGGAAAACGTTGATGAGATTGACTTATCAAGGATGAAGGCACAGGTGTGCCGAAAGATTGCTCAGAACCGGAAGTGGAATCGAAAGTTCGAAGAACTCCTAGAGGACATAGCAAAATATGAACGGAAGCCAATTCAAGAGCTTAAGGTAAACATTCTGAATAAGTGCTTCAAACTTAACATTCTGCCAGAGAGTTAATTGTGACTGAAATGGGTGACTACAGCGGCAAAAGGGTTTTTAGCTAACCATTCATTTCCCTCAAAAAGAGAATGAGATCGAAAGAGATTCATTGAATTTAGCTCAGTGCTCTGAAGTTGGAAAGCTCAAGGAGTCTTAACTTCTGAGCTGCTGAGCTATTGGTTTTTCAGCTAACAAAAAGGGGAGAGTCCCAAGGATCCTTTTCAGGTATTTTTTGTAGCTGCCGACCTCGTATCTTATTTTAATTCGAGGTTCTGGTCATGCTACGCTCTCGGGACTCTCCATGTATAGTATCGGATTTACCCATAAAAAGTTTAGAGCTTCTAATTTAATGTTTGGTTAAGTATCTTCTCAGGTAAATAGCACAGTTGACACATTTTTGATAGTCCAAATGGACTAGGCACGCGGATTCTATCCTCGTGAAGGAGGGGAGGATGGGAGGTGTTTGCTAAAGATAGATAGGTTCTTTAAAATTAGAATGAGCAATGGGAGGGGTGAGAAGGATGCCGGAGATGCCAGAGGTTGAGACGATTCGGAGGGAACTCGATGAGAAGGTTAAGGGGGGAGAAATCACCAAGGTTGAGGTAAGATCGGCAAAACCACTTAAAAATGCAACCGTGGAGGAGTTCATCAATGTTGTGGAAGGAGCAACCATTGAGGATGTAAAGAGACGAGGAAAGATTCTCATCATAAATCTTTCATCTGGCTATAGTCTTTTAATTCACCTCAAGCTCACTGGTCGACTCCTTTACGAAGCAGCAAGTGCTCCCATGGAGAAACACACTCATGTGATCTTTAGCCTCGATGAACATCAACTTCGTTTCTGGGATCAACGCCAATTCGGTTATATCAAAGTCTTTAAGACCGAGGATTTACCCAATGCCTCCGAGGTTAAAGAACTTGGTCCAGAAGCCATGGGAGACGATTTTACCCTAGAAGCTTTCCAAAAGCTTCTGCAAACTAGGAAAAGAAGTCCGATGAAGCCTCTTCTCATGGATCAAAATTTCATCGCCGGCGTGGGCAATGTTTATGCGGATGAGGCGTTATATTATGCCGGTGTTCAACCCACGCGCATCGTTTCCTCCTTGAGTCCAGAGGAAATCGCGAAAATTTACGAGGGCATTCGCAGAATCTTGCCCGCTGCTTTGGAGCATCAGGGCTCCTCGGTCGATCTTTACGTGGATATTTATGGGAGACAGGGAGAATACATGCCTTACCTTAAGGCTTATGGTAGGGAAGGAGAACCCTGCGAGAGATGCGGAACCCCCATTAGAAGAATCACCTTGAGAGGACGAGGTGCCCACTTCTGCCCGAAGTGCCAGAAATAATCGGAAATCGTATTTTAGTGAGTGATTGGAGTGAAGGGGTGGGAATACGATCGGGATCAATTCTCTCACCAGTGGCTTTCACTACGGTTAAATTGATATGGCGACCCTTAACCTCGACCAGAACATAGTGGTAAAATCCTCCATGTCCTTCGTCCGTGTAGGGAAAAGCTCCAGCACAACCGGTGATAATGTAGGTAACCCCATCGTGAACTTGTTTGTTGAAGAAATGTTCATGCCCGGCAAAGACCACGCCCACCTCGTATTTCCTCATCAATTCCCTGACCTGATCACGGTTTCGAACATCCGTGAAAGGCATGTGTTTTCCCCTTTCAGAGTGGGGATTCATAATCGAGTACGGTGGACGATGCATGAAAATGAATATGTGGGAGGCTCCCTTGCTGGATTCCAAATCCTCCTTGAGCCAGGAGATTTGAGGTTCGCCAATTCTTCCCGCCTGACCAATTATCTCCGTATCCAAGATGATGAAGTGAGAACCTTTATAATCGAATGAGTAATAGAGCCGTTCGCTTAAGTATTCTTGATATAGAGACTGACCAATTTGATTTGCGGCATCGTGGTTTCCAACTGCTGCGTGGAAGGGAACCTTTAATCTTTGAATTATCTCCAGGAAATCTCGATATTGTCTCCTATAAATGATCTCATTTGTAGTTTTGCCGGTTACCATATCACCTGTGCTGAAAACCAGAACCGGTCTTTCAAGCTCGATCTGGGCAATGAGCTTTTTGAATATTTCGGGTTGCGGATCCATGGGGTTTTCGGGTCTGTTATCGCCAAAGATCACGAAGCGGAAATCGGGAGGCGGAGCTGAGGGTTTACGAAGGGAATTGGAATCGGTGTAGAACAAATTACTGCAGCCTAAACTTGTTGCGAGTAGAGTGAGGATGAGTAAAATTGAAAGGTATCTAAGAGCCCTTGACATCGCTTCATCCTTCATTTTTGCCTTTCAGTATATCACTACGAAGATTCTACGTGGGTGAAAAGCAATGGGGCATTTGGGTATATCCAAAGAAATTTCGAGGATGGTTCGTGAGAGGTACTTCAGGGTGGTGCTTGTTCTCGTCATCGTCCTCTTGGTTTTGCTCTGTGGCTGGGGGACCGTTTATGCTACCTTCCCAAGAACCTTCAAGCTCAGTCCGGTCAATAAGGGTATAATCTCAACCAATACACCCAGGATTCATGCTAAGTGGTCCATTTTCATGGGAGAAAAAGTTGAGGTGGTTAAGGCACTTCTGGACGGGAAGGATGTAACCGATGAAATCTTTCTCAAAAAGGATGGTTTTTCTTATATCCCTGGTATTCCCTTGGAGGAGGGCGAGCATAGATTCTTCATCAAATTAAAATATAGATTCCTGTTGAGTAAGGATTTTGGGGATGGTCGAATCTTCATCGTCGATACCCAACCCCCTGTTATTTCCTTTAAGAGCGATTCTTCGCTCATCGCTACTAGGGAATCGAAATTCGAGCTTGAGGGCCGGATCGAACCAGGTGCTCGACTTAGGCTGAGGCTCAATGGGAAATCCCTTCCTACTCCAACCATTCGGAAGGATGGTTCCTTCTATTTGGATATCACCTTGCCATCCGAGAGGAATATCCTGAAGGCGATAGCCATCGATCTTGCCGGGAATAAGGGCAGCGAGAGATTGGTACTGGTCATAGATAGGGATTCTCCCATAATAAAGGAGTTCTCTCCAAGCAACAAATCTCAGGTCAAAACATCCAATCCGATGATAAAGGTTCAGGTTGAAGAGGCGGACTCGGAAATTAGCGAGATAAGTTTGAGAGTGGATGGGGTGAGGCGGGAGAGCGAATATGATCCGGAGATGGAATCGATCCTTTGCCCTCTCAGTTTAGGGGAGGGGAAGCACTCCATTGAGTTGTGGATCAAAGATGCCGCCGGAAATAGTGCCTATGCCAAATGGGATTTCACCGTGGATAGCACGGAAACCTTCGGTGGAAATGCTATGGCTTTTGGTGCGAGGGGAGCGGATGTAACGGAGCTTCAAGCCAGGCTCATCATGTTGGGTTTCGATTGTGGTGTGATCGATGGCGTCTTTGGACCGGCCACCAGGAAAGCAGTCGAGGCACTGCAGGAAGCCCGCGGTCTGCTAGTAAGCGGCATCGTTGGTTCGAGTGAGTTTGAGATCTTAAGGTCTGGGAAACTTCCTGGGGGACCAATTGATGGTGCGAGGATCGTCATCCAAGTTTCCAAAAGGGCGCTTTACCTGTATCAGGGCGAGGGTTTGCTCAAGGTATATCCCATAGCTGTGGGCAGGCGCAGCTTTCCCACACCCATAGGGCACTTTCGGATAATCAGGAAGGATATCAATCCCACCTGGTATCCTCCCGACTGGGCCGATGTGAGGCATCCGATACCTCCAGGACCGGGGAATCCCCTAGGGAATAGGCGCTTGCTTTTGAGCAATCCAAAGTATGGGATACACGGGACCAACAGACCCTCCTCCATTGGCAAGGCGGTAACCCATGGTTGCATTAGGATGTATCCCAGCGATATTCTGGAGTTATTCGATGCCGTGTCCGTGGGGACACCCGTGGACATAGTGAGATAGAATCTTGCTATCAGCTATATTATTATAGTATGATTTAATTACCTTGTGAGTTTTGGAGGGAGTTGTATGGTTAAGCAGGGAACGTATAGGGTTAAAACTGGGCTCGCTGAGATGCTCAAGGGCGGAGTGATCATGGATGTTACCAATGCTGAACAGGCGAAGATCGCCGAAGATGCCGGTGCTGTGGCGGTCATGGCTTTGGAGCGCGTTCCAGCGGACATCCGAGCTGCAGGTGGAGTGGCACGGATGGCTGACCCAACCATAATTGAGGAGATCATGAATGTGGTAACCATCCCAGTAATGGCCAAGGTGAGAATCGGTCACTTCGTTGAGGCACAGATCTTGGAATCTCTGGGAGTGGATTTTATTGATGAAAGCGAGGTACTCACTCCGGCGGATGAAGAGCATCACATAAATAAGTGGGACTTCAAAATTCCCTTCGTCTGTGGGGCGAGGAATCTTGGAGAGGCTTTAAGGCGCATTGGAGAGGGTGCTGCGATGATAAGGACCAAGGGGGAAGCCGGAACGGGCAATGTGGTGGAAGCCGTTCGTCACATGCGTCTCATAATGAATGAGGCTCGGCGTCTAAAGAATCTTCGCGAGGACGAGCTCATGACGGCGGCGAAGGAATTGCAGGCTCCATATGAACTCGTTTGCCAGGTTGCCAAGAGTGGCAAACTCACCGTGGTCAATTTCGCCGCTGGTGGAATTGCAACCCCAGCGGATGCTGCTTTGATGATGCAACTCGGTGCGGATGGAGTCTTCGTGGGTTCGGGGATATTTAAATCCGAGAATCCTGCTGTGATGGCTCGGGCCATCGTTGAGGCAACCACTCATTATAATGATCCCGAGGTTCTTGCCAATGTCTCGAGGAAACTTGGCAAGGCGATGGCGGGTCTTGAAATTTCGCAAATCGGTGAGGAGGATCTACTCCAGTTTAGAGGATGGTAGTGAATATAGGAGTACTCGCTCTCCAGGGAGCTGTTAGAGAGCATATTCAAATGATCGAGCGATGCAAAGCTCGGGGGATTTCCATAAAGAGACCTCACGAGCTTTCGCTTATAGATGCCCTCATTATCCCCGGAGGAGAAAGCACCACCATCGACAAACTCATGGAAAAATACAACTTTGTGGAGACCATTCGTAAGCTTAATGCCGATGGTCTTCCCGTTTACGGCACTTGCGCGGGTTTAATCCTTTTAGCTAAGAAGATAACCGAGGGAACTCAACCCCTACTTAAACTCATGGATATTGAGGTCAAGCGCAATGCCTTTGGAAGGCAAAGGGAAAGTTTCGAAGCCGACTTGGATATCTCTGAGCTCGGTTCCCGATCCTACAAAGGCGTCTTTATTCGTGCTCCCTGGATCGAATCGGTGGGACAGGGTGTTACCGTCATGGCGAAATTTGATGGTAAAATTATAATGGCAAGGCAGGATAAGCTATTGGTTTCAGCTTTCCATCCCGAACTTACGGGCGATTGCAGGATTCACGAATATTTTATAGAAAGATTTGTAAAGCAAGGGTGTTAAAATTAGGGGAATTTTGCAGGTGACTAGATGAGGTGTTTTAAATGTCTGGACATTCGAAATGGGCGCAGATAAAACACAAGAAGGTTAAAGAGGATGCTAAGAGGGGACGAATATTCAGCAGGCTCTCAAGAGCGATTATGGTTGCTGCAAAGGAGGGAGGAGGGAATCCCGATTTAAATCCCACTTTGGCGACTGCTATCCAAAAAGCTAAGGACTACAACATGCCTCACGAAAATATCGAGCGAGCGATCAAGAGAGGTACGGGGGAGTTGGGAGAAGCTAGGTTCGAACACATCATTTACGAGGGATATGGTCCCAATGGAGTAGCCATCATGGTTCATGTTTTGACGGACAACAGGAATAGAGCCGCCGCGGATATGCGTAGCATTTTCTCAAGACACCAGGGGAATTTGGGAGCAACGGGCTGTGTAAGCTGGATGTTCGATAAAAAAGGTCATATCCTGATAAACAAAGGAGAGGGAATAGACGAAGATGAACTTTTAACCATTGCCATAGAAGCCGGTGCCGAGGATATGAGAGCGCAGAATGATCACTATGAGATCATCACCTTCCCAACAGATCTCATAAGCGTGCGCAAAACCTTGGAAGAGCATGGGATAACACCGGATTCGGCGGAGATAACTATGCTTCCGAAGAGCACCGTCAAACTCAATAAGGAAGAAGCGAAGAAGGTATTGAGGTTGATGGATGCTCTGGAGGAGCACGACGATGTGCAGGAAATATACGCAAACTTCGATATCCCTGATGAGATACTAGAGGAACTCACTATAGGGGTAAAGTAAGCCATCCAAAGTTCAAAATCCTAGACTGAATTTCATTGACACCGGGTGACTTTTTTGTGTTATATTATATGAAACAAATGTTCGATTTCATTAGAGGATTTTCATGATTATTCTGGGGATTGACCCGGGGACTGCCTGTACCGGTTATGGTATCGTCGATTACCGATGGGATGAATTCAAACTGAAGCGTTATGGTTGTATCAGGACCAAAGCTAGTCTCCCTACCCATCAAAGACTTCGAGAAATCTATGCGAGGCTGGTGGAGATAATAGAGGAAAATCAGCCCGATGAGCTGGTCTTGGAGCAGCTCTTTTTCAGCGAGAATGCTCAAACCGCAATGGCTGTGGGACAGGTTCGCGGAATAGCCCTTCTGGCCGCGGCAAATTGTAATTTAAGGACATTCGAGTATACTCCCCTACAGATAAAACAAGCTGTGGCGGGATATGGTAGGGCTCGCAAGGAGCAAATTCAGTACATGGTCAAGACCATCCTCGGTCTTGCCGAAACTCCCAAGCCGGACGACGCGGCGGATGCTTTAGCTTTGGCCATATGTCATGCCCACTGCAAGAGGATGGGAGAGAAGATATGGACGAACGTCGAAGGACGAAGGTCGAACGAGCGATGAAGAACGAAACTAACCAGCCAACAAGCCAACTATTGTGAAAGGGGAAGTATCATTTGATAGCATTTTTAAGGGGGAAAGTACAGGGTAAGACGGACCGTTGTGTTGTCCTGGATGTCAATGGGATTGGCTATGAGCTTTTTCTATCCACCAATTCTCTCTCCAAAGTACCTGCAATTGGGGAAACTGCCAGTTTATATACCTATCTCCATGTAAGGGATGATGCTTTGCAGCTTTACGGTTTTACTACTCCTTGTGAAAGGGAGCTTTTTGAGTATCTATTGTCGGTTACCGGCGTTGGCCCAAAAGTTGCACTGGCTATTCTCTCTGCGTTTTCCGTTAATTCTTTAAAGGAAGCCATTGTACGAGAGGATGTGGAACTCATTAGTGCCATCCCCGGCATAGGGAAGAAGAGTGCCCAAAGGCTAATTTTGGAGTTGAAGGGGAGACTATCTCTGCCTGAGGTTGCCACCCTTTCCCAGGAAAGGGGTAAGAGCTCTACCTATGCCCAGGCGAGAAAGGCTTTAATGGCTTTGGGCTACTCCGCTGCGGAGGCAAAGAACGCTCTGGAAGGTTTCCCCCATGACAAGGGAGAAATCTCCACCGAGGAGCTTTTGAAGTACGCCCTGAGAAATTTGGCATCAAACCAGCGATAATCCAAAATTTAAAAATCAAAATGCAAAGTGGCAAATTAAAATTCATTTTACATTAAAGGGTTAGGAGATAGTTATGGAGGAAAGGATTTTATCCGCTAAGCTAACACTCGAGGATATCGAATACGATAAGACCCTTCGCCCCAGATGGATGGAAGAATTCATAGGACAGGCGAGGGTAAAAGAAAATCTTCAAATTTTTATTTCAGCGGCTAAAGCCCGAGGGGAGGCTTTAGATCACGTACTTTTATCGGGTCCACCCGGACTAGGTAAGACCACTCTGGCTGGCATCATTGCGAATGAGTTGGGTGTGAGCATAAAGGTGACCTCGGGACCAGCACTGGAGAGGGCAGGGGATTTGGCAGCAATCCTCACCAATCTCCAACCCCAAGATGTATTGTTCATCGATGAGATCCATCGATTGAGTCGGACGGTGGAGGAAATTTTATACCCAGCGATGGAGGATTTTAAAATTGACATCATCATTGGAAAGGGCGCCGGGGCAAGATCTTTAAGGTTGGACACCCCGCCCTTCACGCTGGTTGGAGCCACTACACGAACTGGGCTCATTACTTCCCCACTCAGAGACAGATTCGGTGTGAATTGTAGACTTGAATATTACACTGAGGATGAACTCTTTGCCATAGTTGGACGTTCGGCATCCATCCTCAAGGTAGATATTGATACCGAAGGAGCTCAGGAAATAGCCCGCCGTTCCAGGGGAACCCCTCGTGTGGCGAACCGGCTCTTGAAGAGAGTTCGGGACTATGCCGAGGTCAAAAGCGATGGAAAGGTTACCAAGGGAATAGGCTGTGAGGCCTTGGCCTTCTTTGAGGTGGATGAAAAGGGATTAGACAAACTGGATCAGAGAATTTTGCTCACCCTCATTGAGAAATTTGGAGGAACCCCCGTTGGGCTGAATACCCTGGCGGTTGCCGTTGGGGAGGAGCCCGAAACCATCGAGGATGTTTATGAGCCCTATCTTCTCCAATTGGGATTCCTTCAGCGAACACCGCGCGGTAGAATTCCCACCGAACTCGCCTACAAACATCTGGGCATATCCGATCCCAGACATCAAAATAAACTATTTTAAGTAAACTTGTAGCGAACCTTAAGTTAACCCCTTTAGGAATATTAAAAACATATTTCGGGAGAATTCGATGAACTCTATACAAATTTGTAGGAGAGTAAAGAACTTTAGCGCTTTACATAGTGAATATAAGTAAAGTAAAATATCAGAAAGTAAAAGGAAAAAGAGAGATGGAAAAGTCGGTCAAGATAAGCAGCAAATATCAGATCGTTATCCCGAAGGAAATACGGAGAGCTTTGCGTTTGGAGAAAGGCGACGAGCTCGTTTTCGTAGCGGAGGGAGGCGTCATTCACCTTAAAGCAAAGCCCAGGAGCTATGTGGAGCACATGAAGGGCCTACATCGCGAGCTCTGGGAAGGCATGGATGTCAACAGATATCTTCAGGGAGAGAGGGAAACCTGGGAAAGTTAACATCAGGACTTAGGAGAAAATGAAGTGATCGGATTAGATACCGCCATTTTTATATTTCATTTTGAAGAGAATCAGAAATATCTCAAGATCACCTCGGCTATCCTTGGAGCTATCGAGGAAGGCAAGGTAAAGGGAGTAACTTCGATAATCACATTGATGGAGATACTGGCAAAACCGAAGGCGGAAAACAATCAAACAGCTGTTGAGGAGTACAAATTCGTTTTGAATACATTCCCGAATCTCAAGGTATTGAACATCGATACGCGCATTGCGGAGAAGGCTGCGGAACTCAAGGCGAGATATGGAATCACCTCGAGGGATGCCATCCAGGCGGCGACGAGCATTTTAAATGGAGCTGATACTTTTATAACAAACGATCCCAACTTGAGGAAGGTAGAGGAGATCAAGGTTTTAACCCTGGATGAGATGCTCGAATTGTGAGCTCGGTTTTGAGGAAGTAGCACCCTCTTCACTTTTGAATCGGTAGATTCGGGACCCGTACTGAGATTTCCTTTGGTTTCCGGCAATAGTCGGTTTTGTAAGAAATCCGCGCTCTTAAAAATTATCCCCACGAGGAAAAAATCTCATCATCGATCCTCCGCAAGATTTACAACTTTTGATGGGAGGATCACTGAACTTTTGAA
Organism: Candidatus Subteraquimicrobium carltonvillense; assembly: GCA_002339355.1. Lineage (GTDB taxonomy): Bacteria > Actinomycetota > Aquicultoria > Subteraquimicrobiales > Subteraquimicrobiaceae > Subteraquimicrobium > Subteraquimicrobium carltonvillense. Next base: position 22,918 of record DDKQ01000113.1, read on the forward strand.
ATATGGAATATTGTTCCAAAATGTTTTATTCTAAAGTCGTGATATTTTTCAATCAATTGAGGAGGTGTGAAAATGGCGATTTGTCCCGATGTCAAGGAATATCTGAAAAAAAAGGGTGTCTCATACGAACATATTACCCATCCCCAAGTTTTCAGTTACATTGAAGAGGCGAAAGCGTTGGGAATAGAAGCGGATGAGATCGCCAAAAATTTAATCATAAAGATAAAGGACAGGCGCGCTTTTGCCGTTTTACCAGGGGCACATAGATTGGACATGCACAAACTGAGAGAGGTTGTGGGGTCAAGTCATGCCCGATTGATCATGGAAGAAGAGATGGCAGCGGAATTCCCCAAGTACGAGATCGGTGCGGTTCCACCCTTGGGAGAGCTATTTGGTATTCCCGTCTATGTGGACAAGAGTCTGCTGGATCACGAGACGGTGATCTTTACCGGGGGCACACACACCGATTCCATTAGGATGAATTGTCGGGATTTTGTAAATCTAGTCAACCCCAGGGTTGTAGATTTAGCTGAAGAAGTTTAGCGGGCTTCGATTCACGTAAATGGAATCGATCTCGGAACATGGTATACAATTGGGAAGAATTGCGAGCTCAAACTCGAAGATGGTGAAGAGGGTTGAAAAGGACGGGAATTGCCAATTTGCCACTGCATTATGGCAGGACTCCTCCTTGGCTTTTCCAAAGGATGAAGGAGTTAGCTAGAGAGATTACCCTGTTCATCGTGGGCGAATTTGGACCAGAGGAAATGCTCAAAAAGCTCTCCGATCCCTTGTGGCTCCAGGCTTTTGGCTGTGTCTTGGGATTTGACTGGCACTCCAGTGGCGTGACCACAACGGTTTGTGGGGCATTGAAGGAGAGCATCAGGGGACTTGAGGGAGATTTAGGTTTATTTGTGGCCGGGGGCAAGGGAAAGGTCTCTCGAAGGACCCCTTCGGAGATTGAAGGTTTCGGGGATTTGCTCTCGGTCGATCCACTAACATTGGTTTATGCCAGCAGAATGGCGGCCAAAATTGACAGCGCGGCCCTTCAAGATGGCTTTCAGCTCTATCATCATTCCTTCGTCTTTACCATCAAGGGTTCTTGGGCTGTGGTTCAGCAGGGAATGAATGAAGAGACCCGATATGCCAGGAGATATCATTGGCTTGGCGATGAACTTAAGAGCTTTGTTTGCGAGCCCCATTATGCCATCTGCTGTGATCAGAGGAGAAGACCTCTAAATATGGTTGCGAGGGAGAGTGGTGATGCGAGGAACGCGAGCACATCGCTTTCCCGTGAGAAACCCGAGCGCTTGGTTTCAACCCTCAAGAGGCTACAAACACTGGATTTACCGGCCTCGCATCAAATTCTCGTTCACGATTTATCCTCTGAGACCTTGGGAAGGATTTTCCTCAAGACTTATGAAAGACAGCCCGAGGATTTCGAAAGACTTTTGGGGATTGAAGGGGTTGGTCCCAAAACGATTCGAGCCCTCGGTTTGATTTCCGAACTTGTCTATGGAGTGGCTCCGAGTTTTCGCGATCCGGTTAAGTACAGCTTTGCTCACGGCGGAAAGGATGGTCATCCCTATCCCGTGGACAGGGAAACCTATGATAAATCCATAGAAATTTTGAGGGTGGCGGTGACTCACGCCAAAATCGGGCGAAGGGAGAAATTAGAGGCCATCAAAAGACTCTCTTACCCCTTGCCCAAACGAACATCGCGTTTATAATTTTGAGGCGGTGAGAACATGAAGGTCCTTTTACATACCTGTTGTGCACCCTGTCTCTTATCCCCATGGGAGCGATTAAAGAAGGAAAATTATGAGGTCATTTGCCTGTTTTACAATCCAAATATCCAGCCCTTTCAGGAGTATGAGAAGAGGTTAAATTGCCTGAAGAAATTCTGTGAGGAGAATGAAATAAAACTCATAGAGGGAGCTTACGATATAGATCGCTTCTTCCAGGATGTTGTCTATCGGGAGAGGGTAAGGTGTCCCATCTGCTACAGGTTGAGGCTCACGGAAACCGCAAAGGTAGCTAGAAGGGGTGGATTTGACTACTTCTCCACAACGCTTTTGGTGAGTCCTTTTCAGAAACACGATTTAATCCGCGAGATTGGTCAAGATATTTCCGAGCGATACGACGTTCCCTTTCTTTACCTCGATTTTCGGAAGGGTTGGAAGAAAGCTGTGGTCAAATCCCGCAAGTTGGAGCTGTATAGGCAGCAATATTGCGGGTGCATTTACAGTGAGAAAGAGCGATATTACAAGCCACACCTCGTTGGCAAAGGGATGTCTAAGAAATAGGCAGATTTTGTGGTGGGTGACTTCGATGGATCTGCAAAGTCTGGGGAAAATAATACTTCTATTTGGACTCATCCTCTTCATCACCGGCGGATTGCTCTATTTCTTTGGCAAGGGGCTTGGGTTGCAGCGCTTTCCCGGTGACATCCTTTACCGCAGGGGGAATTTCACCTTTTATTTCCCACTCGGGGCTTGTATCCTTATAAGCATCGTTTTGACCATTCTCTTAAATCTTCTCTTTCTCCTCATGAGGCATTAGGGGCTTCCACCGATGAAGATTTCCGAGTTCGATTACTCACTCCCTGAAAACCTCATAGCTCAAAACCCCATAGAACCTCGGGATAGTTCACGTTTGATGATCATCGATCGAACGACTGGGAAATTCGAACACAGGATCTTTCGCGATTTACCTCATTATCTTAGCTGGGGGGACTGCTTGGTGCTCAACGATACCAGGGTTCTCCCAGCTAGATTACGAGGTTACAAGGCAAAGACTAAAGGTAAGGTTGAGGTTTTACTTCTGCAGCGAGTTGAGGATAGAAAGTGGGAGGCACTAGTTAAACCGGGGAGAAAGCTCCCTCCAGGAGTGGATTTAATCTTCGGTGACGGATTATTACTGGGCCATATCGAAGAAAGATTGCCCGGAGGTGGGCGGATAATTTCCTTTGAATGTCAAGGGGATTTCAAGGAGGTTTTGAATCGAATAGGAGAGGTACCACTACCTCCATATATCCATGAAACCTTGGAGGATAAAGAGCGCTATCAAACTATCTATGCGAGGAGAGAGGAATCGATAGCGGCACCGACCGCTGGTCTACATTTCACCCCATCTCTTCTCAAAGATTTGGAGAGAAAGGGTGTTCGTTTCGTCTTTGTAACCTTGCAGGTGGAGTTGGATACCTTTCGACCGGTGAGAGTAGAGAATGTCGAGGAGCACAAAATCCACAGCGAATACTTCCAATTGAGCCAGGCTTCGGCTGAACTCATCAATCGGACCATCAATGAGGGAAAGAGGGTAATCGCCGTGGGTACGACCTCGGCAAGGACATTGGAGACCGTTGCTGTCCGAAGTCCGAATCCCGAATCCCCGGGGTCGATGGGGAGGAAATGGCGAGTTGGGGCAGGGAAAGGTTGGACAGAGCTATTTATTTATCCCGGATTTGATTTTAAAATTGTTGATGCGCTGATAACCAACTTCCATTTGCCCAAATCGACCACGCTCATACTCGTTTCCGCTTTTGCGGGTAGGGATTTAATCATACGTGCTTATCGGGAAGCAATCGATAGGGGGTATAGGTTTCTTAGCTTTGGAGATGCGATGCTCATCCTCTAGCACCTACGGTGCTAGCAAAAGATGTTAACTGTGAACAATTAGAATGAGTTTTAAATTCGAGGTTTTACACGCCGATAAGAATACTCCTGCCCGCGTGGGCAAGGTAATCACCCCTCATGGGGAGATCGATACCCCCGTGTTCATACCCGTGGGAACGAAGGGGGCGGTCAAGACCCTGACCCCTGAAGAATTGAGGGTGATGGGTGCCCAATTGATTCTGGGTAATACTTACCATCTGTATTTGCGTCCAGGGCACAAAGTGGTTAAGGAAGCCGGAGGGTTACACCGCTTTATGCACTGGGACGGACCAATTATCACCGACAGTGGAGGATATCAGATTTTTAGCTTGAGCCCCACCCTAAAGGTCACTGATGAGGGGGTTAAATTCCGTTCCATCTTCGATGGTTCAATTCATTTCCTTTCTCCCGAAAGGGTTATGGAAATTCAACATGCCCTGGGTGCGGATATCATCATGGTTCTAGACCAATGCACACCTTATCCTGCAGAATTCGATTATATACGCGAGGCGGTGTTGAGAACCCTCAATTGGGCGGAAAGATGCAAGAAAAATCACGAAAATCCCAAACAGGCTTTATTTGGAATCATCCAGGGTGGAATCCATCCAAGCTTAAGAAGATTAAGTGCGGAAAAAACGCTGGAGATAGATTTTCCGGGTTATGGGATAGGGGGATTCAGCGTGGGAGAGCCTCACGATCTCATGTTTGAAGTCCTCGAGCCCACTCTATCTTTCATTCCTTTCGATAAACCCCGATATCTCATGGGTGTGGGCAATCCCTCGAGTCTTTTGGAATCCATTGGATTGGGAATCGATATGTTTGACTGCGCCCTTCCCACAAGAGTGGCTCGAAATGGAGCTGTTTTTACAACAGGAGGGGAAAATAAATCTCCGGAATGCCAGATATATCAGGGATTTTAAGCCCCTCGATTCCTCTTGCTCCTGCTATGTTTGCGGAAATTATACTCGTGCGTACTTAAGACATCTTCACAATATTGGAGAAATTCTCGCTCACAGACTTCTTACCTGGCATAATTTAGCATTTATCTTCAATCTGCTTGTCCGACGCGAGAAAGGCCATATTGGATGATTCTTTCGCGAAATTTAGAGAAGATTTTTTAACCCGTTATCCGAGCATCCGAATTCGCGGTGCTTGAATAAAAAGGATTTTCACTGGATTATATGGAACGTAAAGCCAAAATGAGATGAAAGGACTGATGTTATGGACACGGGTCAATATGCTTCCGTCATTTGGTTGGTTCTTCTGCTTGCAATTTTTTACTTTCTCTTAATCCGTCCCCAGCAGCAGCGGGCAAGGAGACACCAGAAGTTGATATCCGAGCTAAGGGTGGGTGATAAAGTGGTGACCATCGGGGGGATACACGGTGTAATTAAATCGCTCACTGAAAACACGGTTTCGCTGAAAATTGCGGAGAATATCAAGATCACTGTGGACAGAAAGGCCATTGGGCGCAGAAGAGAACAACCTTGAGTTATTGCAGCGAAAAGCCATTTCTGCTAATCTTTTTCTGCAATTTTGATTTTTGATTTTTGCATTTTAAATTTGCAGGACTTATGTCCTGAAATGGGAGAAGTGAATGACCAGCAAGCAGAAGTACTTTTTAAGTATAGGTTTTGTCCTAATATTGGTTGCTGTTTGCGTTTATTTCATAATTAAGGACCCTCCCAAGCTGGGGCTGGATTTGAAGGGCGGGATGCACGTCATCCTCTCCGCAAAGGAGAAGCCGGGTGCACCTGTGACTGAACGATCCATGGAACAGGCTTTGTTTGTCATTCGACAGCGCGTGGATAAGCTCGGTGTAACCGAACCGCAAATTGAACGTCAGGGCAGGAACAGTATTCTGGTACAGCTCCCGGGGATAAAAAATCCACAAAAAGCTTTGGAGATAATCGGTAAAACAGCTCTACTAGAATTCATCGAGGTAAAGGGCACAGATAAAGAGGGCAAGGTGATTCTGGGCAAGGTGTTGATGACCGGGAAGGCTTTGAAGAATGCCCGTCCGAGCTTTGGGGAGCTGAGTAAACCCATAGTTGAGATAGAATTCACTAAGGAAGGAACGAAAAAATTTGCCGATGTCACCACGCGATATGTGAGGCAGCGTCTGGCCATCGTCTTGGATAAAGAGGTGATGTCCGCACCCGTGATACAGGAGCCCATCACCGGAGGTCGAGCCATAATTACTGGCCTAGATTCCATCGATGAAGCGAAAAGGATCGCCTTGGTGTTGCAGACGGGTGCATTGCCTGTGGAACTGGATATCTCAGAGAGCAAAACCGTCGGTCCCACACTGGGTTGGGACTCTCTAATGGCTGGCTTGAGAGCTGGCATTCTGGGATTGATTTTGGTCGCTCTATTCATGGTGATTTACTACAGATTATTCGGGGTTATTACCTGGCTGACTTTGGGCGTTTTCGCCACGTTTTTATTTGGTCTCTTAGTGGCGGTGAATGCCATCCTTACCTCCTTCGGACTGGCTGGGATAAATCTCTCCCTGCCGAGTATAGCCGGTATAATTCTAATAATTGGAGTTGCCGCCGATTCGAGCATCATCGTCTTCGAGAGGATAAAGGAAGAAGTACGGAGGGGGAAGACCATCCGCACTGCCCTGGATACTGGTTTTAGCCATGGTTTTAAGACCTTTTTGGATGCCGACCTTGTTACTTTTACCACCGCAGCAATTCTTTTTTACTTTGGCATAGGTCCCGTTCGCGGTTTCGCCTTAATCTTGATGCTGGGGATCGTGTGTGACCTTTTTACCTCTTTCTTTTTCACAAGGGCGATACTGGGTCTTATGAGTTTTACCAAGTTGTGGAGAAATCCTAAGCTCTTTGGTTTGGAAAGAAAGGGTTAGTACCATGCGATTTGATTTCATAGGGAGAAAGAAAATCTGGTTCGCTCTATCCGGTGTCATTATCCTCATTGGTTTCCTGGCCATCATTTTTCGAGGGTTGAATTTCGGGATCGAGTTTAAAGGGGGGACTCTTTTCGATATCAAATTTGCAAAACCCGTTGAAGTATACCAGGTGCGTAAGGAACTTAAAGCTTTTAATCTTGGGGGAAGTACCATTCAACCCACAGGTAAAAACGAGGTGCTCATCCGGTGCCGATCTCTATCTTCAAGGCAACAACAGAAGGTGATAAAGGCTTTGGATGAGAAATTTGGCATCAAGGATCATTCAATTCAAAATGTGGGACCGGGGTGGGGTGGACACATCACCAGAGCCGCTCTCATTGCCCTTGTTCTGTGCTTATGTGGTCTATTGCTGTATATAAGCATGCGTTTTGAATTTAAAATGGCGGTTACGGCCACCACAGCCCTCTTCCACGACATTTTGATCGCCATGGGTATCTACGCTCTCGTGGGGAGAGTAATAACGCCAAATACGATAGCCGCCCTTTTGACCATCCTTGGTTACTCGCTCTATGACACGATCGTCGTCTATCATAAGATAATGGAGAACACTCCAAGAATGAGCAAGCAAACATACGGTGGTATGGTCAACGATTCCATAAATCAAGTCCTGGCAAGATCCATAAATACCTCACTCACCACACTCTTTCCCATAATTTGTCTTCTTTTAATAGGGGGTGAGACCCTAAAGGACTTCGCCTTTGTCTTATTCATCGGCCTCACCTCAGCGACTTATTCTTCTATCTTCACCGCCAGTCCACTCCTCACTCTTTGGAAGGAAACCGAACCTCGATATAGGAGTCTCAAAGCGAAGTATGAAAGATAGTTCGTATTGTGATTTAGGTCACTTGTTGTATACTATGGTTAAATTGGCATGAATCGGAAAGGAGGAAGGATGATGGACCTCGTTGAAAAAGGCATCTTAACTTTTTTAGGTGCTTGGCTTCTCCTTCACGAGAAGGCTCACGAAGTTATAGTAGATTTAATCGAGAAGGGCAAGGCTGCTCCAGGAGAAGGCAAATATTTTATCGAGGATTTATCGAAGCGGGTTGATGAGGAAAAGGAGGAGCTCAAAAAGAAGATAAGTGAGTGTGCGCATATCGCTTTAAAAGAAGCGGGTTTTGCCACCGACGGTGATGTCAAAATGTTAACTCGTCGTCTAAATGATCTTGAAAAACGGCTTAAAAGCCTGGAGAAGGGGATCGGTAAGGAACCCAGGAAATCCAAGATGTAATTTTCCCTTCAAAAATTTGTTGAAGCAAACCCCGTGCTTTAACACGGGTTCTTTTATATATGATATTTGAGAAGGAGTTTAACCATGGACGATTTATTGGAAAGAAGTTTTCTGGTAGCTTTGGGTTTATTGCTCCTCGTTCATGAGAGGACCGATGAGTTCATCAAAGATCTAATCTCTAAGGGAAAGATTAGTCCCAAAGAGGGAAAGCAGTATATGGAGGATTTATCCAAACGTGTCAATGTACGGAAAGAGCAATTGGAGAAGCTTGTTATTGATAGTCTCAGATCGGCTTTGAAGAGGGCGGGTATGTCAACCGATTCCGACTTTGAAAAACTCGACTTCAATCTGCGAGAAATCGAGAATCGAATCGTTGTCTTGGAAAATAGGATGGATGTTCTTGAGGCCAAAAAGAGAGAAGGATGACATCATATCACATAGGTCTAAAGCTTGATTAATAATTCATTTAAGAAAGTGAGAGCGAATTGGGTGAAAAGCTGGAGAAGAAAGCGGCGTAATATTAAACGACTTTGTGGTATTGCTCAAATTGTCGTAAAACATGGTCTAGGCTTCTATTTGGAGAGGTATCGTCTCAAAAAATTCCTACCTAGGGAAAAGCGAAGATTAAAATTCGAGCCTCCACCCCGCGAGGTGTTTGCCAAAAGACTGCGGATGTGTCTCGAAGAACTCGGTCCAACCTTTGTCAAAGTTGGGCAGCTCCTCAGCGTAAGACCTGATCTCGTCCCCCCGGAAGTAATCTTCGAATTGGAGAAGCTCCAGGACACTGTACCCCCTTTTGATTTCGATATTGCTCGTGAGCAGATTTTCCACGAGTTCGGCAAGGAGTTGGAGGAACTTTATTCCCACTTTGAACCCATCCCTTTGGCTGCGGCTTCCATCGCGCAGGTTCACCGGGCCAGGCTCCCCGATGGTCGGGAAGTCGTAGTCAAGGTCCAGCGACCGGAGGCTGAGAAAAGAATTGAAGCCGATATCGACCTGCTTTATTACGTAGCCAGGTGGGTTTCCCGACACGTGAAATCCTTGGAATTTTTGGATTTAGTGGGGTTGGTGGATGAATTGGCTGCTTCCCTACGTCGAGAGATCGACTTTCGGGTGGAAGGTCGCCATGTTGATAGATTCAGATTCAATTTTCGGAATGACCCACTCTTAAAGATCCCCTTGGTCATCTGGCCATGTTCGAGTAAACGCATTCTGACCATGGAATATATAGAGGGAACCAAGATCAGTGACCTTGCGACACCGGAGTCTCTGGGAATTGATACCTATGATCTAGCAATACATGGTGCAAAAGCAATTATGAAACAGGTGTTGGTGGATGGCTTCTTCCATGGGGATCTTCACCCCGCGAATATTCTCATCACACCCGATGGGAAGATAGCCTACCTGGATTTCGGGATCGTCGGTCAGATAAAGGAGCAGGATAAGGAGACTATCACTCGAATGCTCATCGCCATCATTAATAAGGATGTTGACGAGGTCGTTGCCCAATGCCAGAAACTCGGCGTACAGATTTCCCCCGATAGGATAAACACCATGAAGCCTCAATTTCGAGACATCCTGGATCGATACTATGGTAGAAAACTTGGCGAGTTAAAAATTGATATCATTGGAAGGGAGTTCCTGGAATTAATTTACGAGAATAGGATCAGGATTCCAAAGGATTACGCCCTTTTGGCCAAAGCTCTGATCACCGTAGAAGGTGTTTGCAAACAACTATATCCGCAGATAAACATCCTCGAAGTGGCAAAACCCTATGCCATGGAGTTGTTCAAATCATATTACCCCCCTGAAAGGGTTCTTCAGGATATATGGGAGGAGATCAAGTTCTATGCCCTAATTTTCCGTGACTATCCGAAACAGTTACATGACATTTTGAAGCAAACGAGCGAAGGTAAATTGGAGGTCATTTCCAGGGATCCTGCGTCAGAGGATATCTCCCGCAAAATGGACATCTTTGCCCGAAACGTTATAATCAGCATTTTCGCCGCAGCCATTTTTATTGGCTCATCCTTGGCTTACATTTTGCCATCTAAGAGTGGTAGTTCTCCCTCTCCCTTGGCCATCATTGGTTTTGTCATCGCTGCCCTGATGGCTCTCTGGCTTTTTTACTTCACTTCAACACGTCGTTCGAGGTAGAAATCGCAAACAATTTCCCATCTCTATTATAATGATTACACAGATTTTTTCCATAATCTGTGTAATCTGCTTTTTAATCAGTGTAATCAGACATCCTGATCTTTATAGGATGTCTATTATCAGTATTGAGAATCTGATAAAATTAAAAGAGCCAAGGCTAAATGCCGAATTTAGCAATGGAGACACCTTAGGGTGATTTTAAGTGCATCGTGTGGAGAAATTAATCAAACAGATAAAAAAGTATAACCCTCAGGCTGATGTTAAATTAATAAAGCGTGCCTATCAAGTTGCCAGGGATTGCCACGTTGACCAGTTTCGGAAATCCGGGGACGAATTCATCGAACACCCACTTGGAGTCGCCCAGATTTTAGCTGACCTGGAGTTGGATACTACCACAATAATTGCTGCTCTGCTCCACGATGCCGTCGAGGATACGAGTCTCACCTTGGAGAGGATAAGGGACGAATTCGGGGACGAAATCTGCAATTTGATCGATGGTGTGACCAAATTAAGCAAGATAAAATTCAAAAGCCATGAGGAGCAGCAAGCGGAGAATCTTCGCAAAATGTTAATCGCCATGGCAAAGGATATCAGGGTTATCCTCATCAAGCTGGCCGACAGACTTCACAATATGCGTACCATCTCTCATCTTCCCCGAGAAAAGCAGAGGAGAATAGCCTCCGAAACTCTGGAGATATACGCTCCAATTGTCCATCGTCTGGGTATATCCCAGGTAAAATGGGAATTGGAAGATTTGGCTTTTTCCGTCCTGGAACCACGGAAATATGCTCAAATTGAGAAGATGGTTGCCGAATCCAGGGAGGAGAGAGGGGTCTACGTCAATGCGGTGATAAAAGCCTTGGCGAAGGAGCTCAATTCCGTGGAAATAAAGTGCGAGATTAGCGGTCGGCCAAAGCATTTTTACAGTATTTACCAGAAAATGGTTCAGAAGGGCAGGGAGTTCAGCGAGATTTATGATCTTACAGCCATGAGGGTTATCGTTGACTCGATCAGGGACTGCTACGGTGCTTTGGGGACGATTCATTCCGTTTGGAAGCCTGTACCTGGAAGATTCAAGGATTACATCGCCATGCCCAAGTTCAACATGTATCAATCCTTGCATACCACGGTCATCGGTCCCATGGGGCGTCCCTTGGAGATTCAAATCCGAACAAAACAGATGCACAAGACTGCGGAGTATGGAATCGCCGCTCACTGGAGGTACAAGGAAGGCGTCAAGGAAAGCGATGAATTTGATGAGAGGCTCGCATGGTTGCGACAGATACTAGAATGGCAGAGTGAACTGAAGGATCCCAGGGAGTTCATGGAGACGCTGAAGATCGACCTCTTTGAGGACGAGGTTTTCGTGTTCACTCCCAAAGGAGATGTCGTCAGTCTCCCCTCGGGCTCAACACCTATAGATTTTGCATATACCATCCATACCGATGTGGGGCACAGTTGCATTGGGGCTAAGGTAAATAACCAAATCGTCCCACTGAACTACAAACTCCAGATGGGAGATATAGTGGAGATTTTGACATCCAAGACCGCTTCTGGACCCAGCAAGGATTGGCTTCAAATTGTTAAAACATCGAGGGCGAAAAGCAAGATCAAGCAGTGGTTCGGTAAATTGGGGAGAGAGGATAGTGAGCATCTGGGAAAAGAAGCCTTACAGAAGATCCTCCGAAAACGCGGTCTGGGTCTGCACAGTGCCACTTCCGATATCCTCGAGTCCGTTGCAAAGGAATTCAATTTCCATAAAATTGAGGATCTTTATGCAAGCGTTGGAATGGGAAAGACCTCGGCAAAGCAGGTGGCCACCAGGCTCATTACTACCCTTAAAGAAGAGAAACCCGCGGAAGAAGAAAAGATTTTGGTTGCTCCTCCCCGGAAAAGGAGGACTCGCCCCATCACCGGGGTGAAGATCAAAGGCTTAGAGGATGCACTGGTGAGACTGGCTCGCTGTTGCAATCCTGTTCCCAGAGATGAGATAATCGGTTTTGTGACCCGGGGAAGGGGTGTTTCCGTACACCGTAGGGATTGTCCCAATGCAAAGCAGCTTTTATCCTCCCCAGACCGGCTGATCGAGATTTATTGGGATGTTCGATATCCCGCAGCTTTTCAGGTGGAGATCCAGGTGGAAGCGATTGATAGGATGAAATTGCTTCGGGATATAAGCTCTGTGATTTCCGATGCTGGGGTTAACATCCTTTCCGCCAATGTGACCACCACCCGAGATGGTTTTGCCATTTTCAGATTTTCCTTCGAGATAGAAAATTTAGAGCGGTTGGAGGATATTCTATTCAACATAAGGAAAATAGATGCCGTCTTCGATGCCCACCGCGTGTTACCTACCTAATTGAGCTCTGGAGCTCGGTGGCTCAGCTCCCGAAGCCTTAGTTCTCGGGAAGTTATGAGGGATTCGCCTTGAGGGCTGTCGTTCAAAGGGTAAGGAAAGGAAGAGTTTGGATAGGGGATAAGGTTCTTGCGGAAATAGGACAAGGACTCGTGGTCTTATTGGGTATATCGAGGGAAGATACACAATCAGATGTCAAGTATATGGTGGACAAGATCGCCAATCTCCGTATCTTTGAGGATAGTGAAGGAAAGTTGAACCTCTCCGTGAAACAAATAGGTGGTGAGATTCTGGTAATTTCGCAATTTACCCTGTATGGGGACTGCAGGAAGGGGAGGCGACCCAGTTTTACTGATGTGGCCCCCGCGGATAAAGCAATCGATGTTTACAGGCAAGTTATCTCCGCTCTTCGGGGGGAGGGACTCATCGTAAGAGAAGGGAAATTTCAGGAGATCATGACCGTTGAAATCGTAAACTATGGTCCAGTAACTTTGCTGGTAGATAGCAAGAAAACATTCTAATTAGCTGCAATATTCAGGTAGAAAGTGGAAAAGTAAGGATTCCTTTTGCTACTGAAACTTTGGAGGATCAGATGATTTTACGCAGGCTTATTGTGGGACCGCTTGCCGCGAATTGCTATATACTCGCTGCATCAAGGGGATCGGAAGCGGCGATCATCGATCCAGGAGCTGAGGGGGAACGTATCCTAAAAGCAATCGAGGGTGACAATCTAAAGCTCAAGTACATAATAAATACCCATGGTCACTACGACCACTTTGGAGCATGTGATCAATTAGCGAAGGCTACAGGGGCGAAGATCTTTATACACGCCGATGATGCAGAGCTATTGGAAAAACCCGCGGAAAATCTATCTCTCATTTATGGAGCCCACTCCTCTAGTGCCTCTTGGAATGAACTGCTCAAGGATGGTCAAATTATGACCGTGGGAGAGTTAAAATTAAAGATTCTCCACACACCGGGTCACACCCGGGGGAGCATCTCCATTCTCGTGGACGATCTTCTGTTTACAGGCGATCTTCTCTTCAAGGGTTCCGTGGGCCGAACGGATTTTCCCAGCTCATCATGGGATAAACTCATGGAATCGTTGAAAAAGATAATTTCTTTGCCCGATTCCACCATGATATACCCGGGACATGGACCCGAAACCACCCTTATTCAAGAGAAAGAATTGAATCCCTTCTTGCAGGGATTGTAAAATAACCTTAAATCACTTCACAGAACCTTAACTCGTATATCTGGCGAAGAGGAGGTTTTACTTGGAGATTAAGGCACCGCGGGGAACATCGGACATTCTTCCGGAGAAGGCTGGGATATGGCAATTCCTCGAACGCAGAGCCATAAGCCTATTTGAAAGGTATGGGTATCGCCGAATCATTACTCCCATCTTTGAGTATACCGAGCTGTTCAGGCAGGGAATTGGAGAGTCGACGGATATCGTTCAAAAGGAGATGTATACTTTCCGGGACAGGAGGGGACGAAGTCTCACCCTTCGCCCCGAAGCTACGGCTCCCGTGGTTCGTGCTTTCTTAGAGCACGATTTATTGAAACATTCCCAGCCCGTAAAACTTTACTACATTGGACCCATGTTTCGTTATGAGAGACCACAAGCTGGTCGATATCGTGAGTTTTGGCAGATAGGAGTGGAGGCCATTGGATCATTGGATCCTGCTCTCGATGGGGAAGTGATTTTGCTTCTGATGCATTATCTCAAAGATGTGGGACTAAAGCATTTGCAACTACACTTAAATAGTATGGGATGCTTCAAGTGCCGACCATCTTTTACAGAATCTCTCGAGGGATATCTGCAGCCAAGGATAGGTGAATTTTGCTCGGATTGTAAAAGGAGGATCAAGCTCAACCCCCTTCGTGTGTTCGATTGCAAGAAGGAAGCTTGTCAGAATCTTCTGTCTAATGCTCCCCGCATTTTGGATCATCTCTGCGAGGATTGCAAGGTTCACTTTCATGAGGTGCAAGAATATCTAAAGATGATGGATCTCAATCATGTCATAAATCCGTCCTTGGTGAGAGGGTTGGATTACTACACCAGGACGACCTTTGAAGTAATATCTCCTCACCTGGGAGCCCAAAATGCTTTGGGAGGTGGAGGACGATACGACAACTTGGTAGAAGGATGCGGGGGTCCCCCCACTCCCGCAACGGGATTTGCCTTGGGAACGGAGCGGGTTGCTATGGCTTTGGAGAAGGAAGGCGTTTCCCTTCCTAAAGATTCGACGCTGGATGTCTTTTTGGCCATAGTGGGAAGGGATCAAAAACCAGATGGTTTCGCGCTATTGAGCCGAATAAGGGAGGAAGATATCGCCGCGGATATGGATTATGGTGGTAGAAGTTTGAAGGGTCAAATGAAACTCGCTGATAAGCTTGGGGTGTCATACGCTTTGTTCTTGGGCTCCAAGGAATTGGGAAGGGGCGTTTGCAGGATAAGGGATATGAAGACCGGGGAGCAGGTCGAAGTCAAGTTAGAAGAGGTTCCCAAGTGGCTGAAAATTCACTTAAAATAGGTCAAGGGTCAAAGGTCATGAGTCATGAGAGGGAAGGAAGACTATGGTCATGAGGACAAAGTACTCGGTTCGGACTCATAATTGTGGAAAACTCTCTCCCAAAAATGTCGGTGAGCAGGTAATTTTGGCTGGATGGGTACAGCGGAGGAGAGATCACGGAGGTTTAATTTTCATCGACCTTCGGGACAGAAGCGGGATCGTCCAGGTAGTAAGCAATCCTGTGCACGGTACCGAGGCTTTCAATGTTGCTCGGAAGATTCGAGGCGAATACGTGATATGTGTTGAGGGAAAGGTGGCCAAGAGACCCCAAGGGACGGTGAATCCAACTCTCCCAACGGGGGAAGTTGAGGTAATAGCCAGAGATATAGAGATTCTTAATCCATCCAAAACACCTCCATTTGAGATAGAAAGTGGAGTTGATGTGGACGAATCTCTTAGGCTCAAATTCCGGTACTTGGATATCAGACGCCCCGAGATGCTTCGTAATCTAAAGCTCAGACACGAGGTGGTCACAAAGGTTAGGGAGTTTCTAAATAAACGCGATTTCCTGGAAATAGAAACGCCGATTCTTACCAAAAGTACTCCCGAGGGAGCAAGGGATTATTTGGTGCCTAGCAGACTTCAACCTGGGCGTTTTTATGCTCTTCCTCAATCCCCTCAGTTGTTCAAGCAAATACTCATGGTCGGAGGGATCGAAAGGTATTACCAGATTGCCAGGTGTTTCAGGGATGAGGACTTAAGAGCGGACAGACAGCCGGAGCACACACAGATAGATCTGGAGATGTCCTTTGTCACCCAGGATGACATCCTGCAATTGGTGGAAGAAATGATGGTGGAGATATTCTCCTTGCTCGATATCGATTTGAAGACACCCTTTGAAAGACTATCCCACCAGGAGGCTGTGGAAAGATTTGGGACAGATAAGCCCGATCTAAGGTATAGTTTGGATTTGGTGGATATCTCCGATATCGCCTTCCAGTCCGAGTTTAAGGTTTTCACGAATGCCATTGCGTCGGGAGGGATAGTCAAGGGGATAAGGGTACCAAATTGTGCCAGCCTTTCTCGCAAGGAAATTGATGAGTTGGTTGAATCGGCGACGGCGAAAGGAGCAAAGGGGCTATCTTGGATGGCGATTTCCGAGAATGAAGTAAAATCTCCTATAGCGAAGTTTTTTACTCCAAGTCAGTTGGAGGAAATAGTGGACAGGCTTGAAGCAAAACCCGGTGATTTGCTCTTTTTCGTTGCCGATAAGAGGGAAGTTACTTGTGAGATATTGGGTTACTTGAGGGGAGAATTGGCAGATAGGCTGGGTTTGATGGACCCCCTTCAATTCAAGTTTGTTTGGATAGTCGATTTTCCCCTCTTCGAATACGATGAGGAGGAAGGGAGACTAAAATCACATCACCATCCATTCACCGTCCCCACGGAAGATTCGCTTCCTCTTTTGGACAAGGACCCCCTGGCTGCAAGGGCATATGCTTACGATTTGGTCGTAAATGGTGTGGAGATAGGAGGTGGGAGCTTAAGAATTTACGACAGGAAGCTCCAAGAAAAGATATTCAAACTTCTGGAGATTTCCCCTGAGGAAGCCGAGAGGAAGTTCGGTTTTCTATTGGAGGCCTTAGAATACGGTGCTCCTCCTCATGGAGGCATTGCCTTTGGGCTGGATCGTCTGGTCATGCTCCTCGCTGGTTGTAGCTCCATTAGGGAGGTCATTGCCTTCCCTAAGACCCAGACGGCTACCTGCCCTCTGACCGGATCCCCGGATATAGTCGATGAAAAGCAGCTTAAGGAGCTTCACATCCGCCGCAGATAATTAAATCTGTTGCCTCTTGCTCCCGCATATGCTAGAATAAACTCGAAGCTCTACCTTGTGCGTGTTCACATTGACTTGTTTGAGCCAGCATTTCTACGTTAGGGAACCGGCTCTATCTGTGGAGCGAATGCCTCAAATAGATATCGGGGACTCGCATAAATAGAAGGAGGTTCCCACTCTGTATGAGCACAGGGTTCAAAGAGGTATTGTGAAACACGGCAAGGTGGGGCTTTTATAATTTCGCTTCTTTCACGAGCATTTAACCACTCTCAAGGAGCTCCGAGATTTGATAGAATAGAAATATAAAGGAGCTTACCCCGGACAAAGGAACATATAATGGATTTATTTGATATCGAATCCTCGCATGAAATCGAAGAGCTCAAGCAAGCTCCTCTTGCTCTTCGGATGCGCCCCCGCACTCTGGAGGAATTCGTGGGTCAGAAGCAGATTTTGGGAGAGGGAATGGTCCTAAGGAGAGCCATTCTGGAGGATGCTCTCCAATCTGCCATCTTTTGGGGACCACCCGGTTCGGGAAAGACCGCTTTGGCTTATATCATTGCCAATGTGACGAAGGCCCGCTTCATCAGGATGAGTGCGGTGACATCAAACGTTTCAGAGGTAAGGAAAGCCATGTCCGAGTCCCATCAACGTTTAAAAACATCGGGGCGAAGAACCATCATTTTAATTGACGAGATTCACAGGTTCAATAAGGCCCAACAGGATGCCCTCCTTCCCGCTGTGGAGGAGGGAACCATCATCTTAATCGGTGTGACCACGGAGAATCCCTATTTTGAGGTCAATTCACCCTTGATTTCGCGATCGAGAATCTTTCGATTCGAGCCTCTTCCAGACGAGGACGTAAGACAAATCCTAAAAAGGGCTTTAGAAGATAGAGAAAGAGGGTTGGGTAGTTTACAGATAAAGCTTGAGAAAGCCGCATTGGAACACATCATCAAAGTTGCCAACGGTGATGCCCGTTGTGCTTTAAATGCCTTGGAGATGGCGGCATTGACCACGCCACCGGGAGGCAAGGGTGTACGTAAAGTCACTTTGAAGATAGCCGAGGATGCCATCCAAAAGCGAGCTGTGATTTATGACCGAGAAGGCGATGCTCATTACGATACCATTTCTGCCTTCATCAAGAGCATGCGCGGCTCGGATCCTGATCCTGCCATCTATTGGTTAGCTCGAATGCTTTACGCTGGGGAGGATCCCAGGTTTATCGCCCGTCGTATGGTCATTTTTGCCTCCGAGGATATAGGAAATGCCGATCCTCAAGCTCTGGTGGTGGCGACCGCAGCCGCTCAGGCTGTGGAGTTTGTAGGATTACCCGAATGCCGTCTGAACTTGGCTCAAGCTGCCATTTACTTGGCCACGGCCCCAAAGAGTAATTCCGTCATCAAGGGGATCGATAAAGCTCTTAAAGACGTGGAGGAGGAGCAATCCTTTACCATCCCCAAGCATCTTCGGGATGCTCACTATCCAGGAGCCAAAAAGTTGGGACACGGTGAAGGTTATAAATATCCGCATAGCTTCCCGGGTCATTACGTCTCCCAGGACTATTTACCGCCCGAATTGAGAAACAAAAAATACTATATCCCCTCATCATCGGG